>JBELIL010000028.1:7854-17151 GCA_042090925.1 Flavobacteriales bacterium | reverse complement strand
TAGTTAATGTTTTTACAAATATCTTGGATAATGCAATAAAATATTCAAAAAAAAATCCGATCATTAGAATAAAAACCTTAAATGATGATAAATATACATATATAGAAATTGAAGATAAAGGGATAGGGATGAACGATGACACTTTAAAAATGATTTTTGAAAAATTCTTTAGAGAGCAAAATGGAGATGTTCATAACATTAAGGGTCACGGTCTTGGGTTAGCATATGTAAAGAAAATTATTTCTCTTCATAATGGCAAAATTTCAGTCGAAAGTGTTGAAGGCTTTGGCACTAAATTTAAAATTCAATTTCCTTTATCAATATAAACTCATAAAATGAATAATAACAAGAAAAAAATTTTACTAGTTGAGGACGATCCCAATTTTGGCAGCATATTAAAAGAATATCTGAAAATCAACGGATATCAAGTTACTTTGGCTAAAAACGGAATTGAGGGATTTGAAAAATTTAAGAATGAAAAATTTTCATTATGTCTTCTTGATGTTATGATGCCTTATAAAGACGGATTTACGCTTGCTAAAGAGATTAGAGAAATTGATGATTTGGTTCCACTAATATTTTTGACTGCAAAAACTTTAAAAGAAGATGTTTTAAAAGGTTTCAAATTGGGGGCAGATGATTATTTGACGAAGCCTTTTGATTCTGAGGTTTTACTTGCTAAAATTAAGTCTATTTTAGGCAGGAGAATGATAAAAGAAATTACTGACACAGTCGAAACACAATTTAAAATTGGTAATTTCAGCCTTGATACAAAACTTAGACTATTAATTTACTTAGATCAAAAACCAATAAAACTATCACCAAAGGAAAATCAACTTCTTAGACTTTTAACTATTCACATCAACGATCTTCTTCCTAGAGATCAAGCTTTAAGTAAAATATGGAGAGATGATAATTATTTTACTTCAAGATCAATGGATGTTTATATAGCTAAGCTCAGAAAATATTTAAAGAAAGATAATAGGGTTGAAATTCTTAATATACATGGGAAAGGATTTCGGATGGTCGTAAATCAATAGTTTATTTTCTAGGATGAAATTTATTTAAAGTTTTGGACAAGTGTTTAGTGTCTAGGTGAGTATAAATTTCTGTTGTTGTTATATTTTCGTGTCCCATCATAATTTGTATTGATCTTAGATCGGCACCGTTCTCCAGTAAATGAGTAGCAAAAGAATGTCTGAAAGTGTGTGGGCTAATAGTTTTTTTTATGTTTGATCTCATTTGGGTTTCTTTAACTATATTAAAAATCATTGCCCTTGAAAGTTTATTTCCATTTCTATTCAAGAAAACTATGTCATTCGATTTTTTTTTAATTTTTTTTAAAATTCTAAAATTATATACATAGTTATTGATTTTTGACTCACAAATTGAACCTAAAGGGACTAACCTTTGTTTATTCCCTTTACCTTGTATCAAAAGTAGTTTTTCATCATAATGGATATCTGAAAGCTTTAAATTAATTAACTCACTTACTCTCAATCCGCTTCCATAGAGAGTTTCTAAAATAGCTGAATTTCTAATACCATGATTATTATTTAATTCAGAATTATTTATTAATAGTTTAATTTCTTCAGTCGACAATACATCTGGGAGTTTAGATATAATTTTTGGCGATTCAATTAACTCCATTGGTGATATTTTGATGTAACCTTCAAAAACCAAATAGTTAAAAAAACTTTTTAAAGATGACAAAAGTCTTGCTTGTGATCTAGAATTTATATTTTTTGAAATTTCATATATGAATTCCTGCATAAATTGTTTATCACATTGTTTAAGGTTCAGGTTATTATTATACACATCAATGTAGCCTAACAAGTTCCGAATATCATATGAATAACTTTTAATAGAGTTATCCGAAAGACCTCTTTCAATTTTTAAATACATTAAATAATCTTTAAATAAGTTTTTCCAAGTCATCATAAATCAAATTTCATTCCTGTTCTTGCAATATTATATCCTCTTTTAATTATTTCTTTAGTTATCTTATTATTTTGTTTCAGCAATGGATTTGTATGATTCAAGTGAATAAAATAAACTTTTTTCTTATCCTTTTTCTTGAGAATTTTAAATCGTTCAAGGGTTTCAACTACGAATGGGTGTGGAATTTCATTCATGTTTCTGTGAGGTATCTCGTTACCATCATAAAAGGTCCCGTCTATAAATGCATAATCAACATTTCTTATGAAATCCTCAATTTTTTTATCCCATTTTTCCCATTTATCAATATCTGGAAGGAATAAAGCCGACTTAAACCTCCCCTTAATCAAATACCCAACTGTTTCCGAAAACTCGTCTCTATGAGGCACAAGAATTGGTTTTATTGATAAATTTTCACCTAGACTCTGTATAGAGTCATTTTTCAACATATTTATTTTAATATTTTTTTCTTGGACCAATTGTGACCAAGGCCCATTATTTTTTAAAAACAACGTCATTTTAGGCATGCTATATACATTAACATTTCTTGCTCCTAAAGATTCTTTTCCCAAATATAAAAGCCCAGAATAATGTCCTGTATGAGCATGAGTTAATAAAATTCCTCCCAGACTAGGTCTAGACGTTAAAGATTTAAGCATCCGATATTGTTTGGGTATATCTGGAGATGCATCAATCAAAAAAAATCTATTTTCAATATTATCAACTAATCCAATGGAGGTTACATTTTCAAAATGATTATTTTTCCATAATGATTTACAACAAGACTTGTCACAACCTATTTGTGGTGAACCTCCGTCTTGGGCAATACCTAAAATCACTAAACTTATTAAGTTATTTTGAGCTTGATTTTTTTGGCATAAAAACAAAAATAATAGTAAAAGTACTTTTTTGGTAAACATCTTCATTGAAAAGTATTTAGTTATTAAAAATATAATTTATGAATCATTTTAGGTAATTTTGTTTCATGAATATTAGTATAATAAATGGACCAAATTTAAATTTGTTAGGAATAAGAGAACCTGATGTTTACGGATTTTCCAACTTTGATGATTATTTAAAAAATTTAAAAAAAAGTTTTCCTAAAATTAATTTTGACTATTTTCAATCTAATATTGAGGGAGAAATTATTGATAGATTACATCATGTAGGTTTTAAATCAGATGGTATAATTTTAAATGCAGCCGCATATACTCATACATCTGTCGGAATAGGAGATGCGGTTAAAGCTATAAAAACTAAAGTTATTGAAGTACATATTTCAAATACTTTCTCTAGAGAAGATTTTAGACACAACTCCTTTATAACACCACACGCAAAAGGCCTTATAACTGGTTTTGGACTAGATTCCTATTATTTAGCTGTAAATAGTTTTGTTATTGAATAATTATAAATGAATGGTTTCATCATAGGCATTAGCAACAGCTTCCATTATAGCTTCACTCATTGTTGGGTGTGGGTGAACTGATTTAAGAATTTCATGCCCTGTTGTTTCTAATTTTCTTCCTATAACAGCTTCTGCAATCATCTCTGTTACCCCACTGCCTATCATGTGGCAACCAAGCCATTCGCCATATTTTGCATCGAATATTACTTTTACAAATCCATCGGAAGAGCCACTAGCTTTTGCTTTACCCGAAGCAGAAAAGGGAAATTTCCCAACCTTTATATCAAAACCTTTTTCAGTAGCCTGTTTTTCTGTGTATCCAACCGAAGCAATTTCAGGATAACAGTAGGTACAACCAGGGATATTGTTGTAATTGATAGGTTCAACTTTAATACCCGAAATTTTTTCAACACATAGGATTCCTTCTGCAGATGCAACATGAGCAAGAGCTTGCCCTTTAGTAATATCTCCTATTGCGTAATAACCAGGAATATTTGTTTCATAAAAGTCATTGACCAAAATTTTATCATTATCTATTGCAACTCCCACTTCTTCCAAACCCAAATTTTCAATATTACTTTTAACACCAATTGCAGAAAGTACTATTTCTGAATCTAATTTGACATCCTTTTCTCCATTTTTTATATTTAATATTGGACTTTTACCTGAATTATCAATTCCAGTTACCTCTGATTTGGTCATTACATTAATTCCCATTTTTTTGAATGATTTTTCTAGTTGACTTGAAATCTCTTCATCTTCTAAAGGTGCTATTCTCTTTTGAAATTCAACAAGTGTTACATCGGTTCCCATTGAATTGTAAAAGTAGGCAAATTCGATTCCTATTGCTCCAGATCCTATGATACATAATTTTTTGGGTTGTTTTTTCAATGTCATGGCTTCACGATATCCGATTATTTTTTCTCCATCTAAAGGAATTGATTTTATTTCCCTAGATCGAGCACCAGTAGCAATTATTATATGTTTACCCTCAATTTCTTTCTCTTCATTCTTGTTAGTAATTGTTACTTTCTTGCCTTTTCCAATTAATCCTTCCCCTATGTAAACGTCTATTTTGTTTTTTTTCATAAGAAAATCTACTCCCTTATTCATATTTTGAGCAACATCTCGACTTCTATTAATAACAGCATCAAAATCTTTTTCGTAATTTTTTACGTTTATTCCATAATCTTTTGCATTTTTTATGTATTCAAATACCTGAGCAGATTTCAAAAGTGCTTTCGTTGGAATACATCCCCAGTTTAAACATATTCCACCCAAACTTTCCTTTTCGATGATTGCTGTTTTTAATCCAAGCTGTGATGCCCTAATAGCAGAAACATAACCACCTGGACCACTTCCAATAATAATTACATCATACTTTTCCATTGTGTTTTTTTTCAAATTTACGAAATCGTTTATTTATTTTTATTTGGAATAAAATCTATACTAGCAGAATTTACACAATATCTTTGGTTTGTTTTAGTTGGACCGTCGTTAAATACGTGTCCTTGATGTCCTCCACAGTTTGAGCACAAAATTTCAATTCTCAACACCCCAATTTTATTGTCCTTTTTGTATTCTATTGAATTTTTAACACACTCATCAAATGAAGGCCATCCGCATCCACTATCAAATTTAGACTTTGATTTATACAAAGGTTTACCACAACCCTTGCAAACATAAACTCCATCTTCAAAATGATTATTATATTTTCCTGTATATGGATGTTCAGTACCACCTTCTCTTAAAATTTGAAATTCCTTTTTCGAGAGGTTTTTTTTCCAATATTCTTCCGTTTTCTTTTCTTTTCTAAAATTCAATTATTTTTCTATAAAAATTAGTGCTGCTCCGTTAATACAATGCCTTTTTCCAGTTGTTTCACTGGGACCGTCGTTGAACATATGACCTAAATGACCACCACAATTTGAACACTTTAGCTCGGTTCTTGGATATCCAATTTTATAATCCACGCCATATTCAATGTTATTTTTAATTTCTCTATCAAAAGAAGGCCATCCAGAACCAGAGTCATATTTGTTTTCTGAGCTGTAAAGAGGGTTTTTACATCCCCTACAGGCATAGTGACCAGATTTTTTATTAAAGTTAAGATTGCTTGAATAAGCTTGTTCAGTATAGGATTTTCTTAATATATTATATGATAGCCGAGGTAAAATGTTTTTCCACTCAGAATCTGACATAGAAACGTTATATTTTTTTATTTCTTTTGTCTCTTGGCAGGACAAAAAAAGAGGAATAATGACTATAAGTAGATATAAAAATTTCACATACAAATTTACTTTATAGTTTTTTAAAAATGAATATTTATTATATTGAAAGTTAATTACACATTATAATTTAAAGCTATGATAACAAAAAACTTCGTACTTTAGATTTATATGTTTCCAAACAAAAAACCAATAAAAGGTAGCAAAAAACTTATTAATGCCTGGGCTTTTTATGATTGGGCTAATTCGGTCTACTCCTTAGTAATTACTACTGCGATTTTTCCTCTATATTATGCAGCTTTGTTTGCGGAAAATAATCAAATAAATTTTATGGGTTACCAAATTAAAAACACAGCTATGATAAGTTTTTTAACTGCTTTTGCGTTCGTAATAATTTCCTTTATTTCCCCAATTTTAGCTGGTATTGCTGATTTTTTAGGAAATAAAAAACGCTTTATGCAAATTTTTGTTTATATGGGCTCTTTTTCTTGTATTGGATTGTTTTGGTTTAATATTAATAACATTTATACCGGACTTTTTCTTTATTTTTTAGCATTAATTGGATTTTGGGCCAGTCTAATTTTTTATAATTCTTACCTTCCAGATGTAGCTTATCCAGAACAACAAGACAAAGCAAGTGCTAGGGGGTACTCATTAGGTTATATTGGAAGTGTAATTCTACTCTTATTCAATTTATCGCTAATTATGCTCCCCGATTTTTACGGTATTTCAGGAACCCCAGAGGAAGCAAGACTCTATGCAATGAAAATATCATTTGTATGTGTTGGTTTGTGGTGGTTAATATTTAGTCAAATTTCATTTTTATACTTACCTAAAGGAGAAAAGAAAATTATTCAGAAAAAAAATATTATTTTCCATGGATATAGGGAGCTTAAAAATGTATACGATTTAATAAAAATAGACTTTTCGTTAAAGCGTTTTTTATTAGCTTTTTTTGTTTACTCTTTAGCACTCCAAACAATTATGCTTGTTGCTGCTTATTTTGGAGAGGAGGAAATCATTTGGTCTTCCGAACAAGAAAAAACAATAGGGCTAATTGTTAGCATCTTACTTATACAATTAATCGCCATCTTTGGTGCGATAATTGCAGCAAGAGCGTCCATTAAATATGGCAACATACCTACTTTATTTGTTGCTAATATCCTTTGGGGACTTATTTGTATTTACGCTTATTATATATATACACCTTTTCAGTTTTATTTGGTTGCAGGATTAGTTGGAATGGTTATGGGAGGATTGCAATCAACTTCTAGAGCTACGTATTCTAAATATTTGCCAAACACAAAAGATACGGCCTCTTACTTTAGTTTTTATGGAGTTACCGAAAAAATAGCTGTTGTTTTTGGTATGACACTTTTCGGACTAGTGGATCAAATAACTGGGAGCATGAGGTTATCAGTTATATTCTTTATGTTATTTTTTTTAATAGGCGGGTTTTTAATTTTGAGTATCCATACCAAGAAAGGAAAATTTAAAAATAATAAGCAACTGGCATAAATATTGAACGTATAAAAAAGGGAACTATAATGTATCCTAAAAAAATATAATTAGTATTAATAGTTATTGTATAATGACATTATGTCATGTATTTGTTATGACAAAAGCAATTTTTTCATCTCTTGACGACTTTTCTTTAGATAATGTAGGTTCTGAATCTGAACTAATACCCCTCATGACGTCCGAAGACGAAGAGGCTCTTGAAAAAGAAGAATTGCCTAAAGTTGTTCCCTTACTTCCTATAAAAAATACTGTTTTATTTCCCGGTGTTGTTATCCCTATAACAGTTGGAAGGGACAAGTCTATACAATTAATTAAGGATGCAAATAAATCCAAAAACCCAATTGGTGTTGTGGCTCAAAAAGATAAGAAAGTTGAGGATCCTTCAATTAATGACCTTTACGAAATGGGAACCGTAGCACAAATTCTTAGAGTATTAAAAATGCCAGATGGGAGCACAACAATTATAATTCAAGGGAAAAAAAGGTTCAAGATTGATGATTTGATTTCAAACCTCCCTTATCTCAAAGTAAAAATTAGCTCTATTTTCGAAAATAATAAAGAAAAGAAAGAGTCTGAATTTAAATTAACTGTTGAATCCATAAAGGAAACAGCTGTTAAGATAATTAATGAAAACCCAAATATTCCAAGTGAAGCATCCTTTGCAATTAAAAATATTCAAAGTGATTCATTTTTGATAAATTTCGTTTCCTCAAATATGAATCTCTCTGTAATTGATAAACAAAAAATTCTTAGTTCAAAAAATATTAGTGAAAAGGCTTTACTATGTCTTAAATATATCAATTTAGAATATAAAAAGTTGGAATTGAAAAACGATATTCAATCTAGGGTTAGGAATGATTTAGATCAACAGCAAAGGGAATACTATCTCCACCAACAGATGAAAACAATTCAAGAAGAACTCGGAGGACATACTCAAGAGGAGGAAATTGAAGAATTAAGGAAAAGAGCTTCTAAAAAACTGTGGAGTGATAAAGTACAAGATACATTTGAAAAAGAAATTTCTAAACTTCAAAGAATGAATCCCCAAGTTGCTGAATTTTCTGTGCAAAGGAACTATATAGATTTAATTCTTGACCTTCCGTGGGATTGCCTTTCAACTGATAATTTAAATCTTAAAAGATCAGAAAAAGTTTTAAATAAAGATCATTTTGGTTTAGATGAGGTAAAAAAAAGAATTCTAGAATATCTTGCCGTTTTAAAGTTAAGAAACGACATGAAATCACCAATTATCTGTCTCCATGGCCCTCCTGGAGTTGGTAAAACATCGTTAGGAAAATCTATTGCAGATTCAATTGGAAGGGAGTACGTAAGAGTTTCCCTTGGAGGTTTGAAAGATGAATCAGAGATTAGAGGTCATCGTAAGACCTACATAGGGGCTATGCCTGGTCGAATCATTCAAAACCTTAAAAAAGCCGGAACTTCTAATCCGGTATTTGTTTTAGATGAGATTGATAAAATTGGATTTGGTTCTCAAGGTGACCCATCTTCTTCACTTCTCGAAGTTTTAGATCCAGAGCAGAATAATGACTTTCATGATAATTTTCTTGAGTTAGGTTATAATTTATCTAAGGTTATGTTTATAGCCACTGCTAATAACATATCAAACATAAATCCAGCACTTAGAGATAGAATGGAATTTATAAATATAAGTGGTTATACTCTTGAAGAAAAATCAATAATTGCAAAAAAATATTTAATCCCTAAACAACTAAAAGAACATGGCCTAAAGAAAAAAGATTTTATTCTTTCTAAACCAATTATTGATATTATAATTGATAAGTATACTAGGGAATCAGGTGTAAGAGGTTTAGAAAAACAAATTGCCAAATCAGTAAGATATGCCGCTAAATCAATTGCTATGGATGAAAAATATTCATCGAAACCATCCAAAGAAGAAATTAAAGAAGTCTTAGGTCCTCAATTAATAAATAGAGAAGTTTTTAAAAACAACGATAAAGCTGGAGTTGTGGTTGGTCTCGCATGGACTTCTGCAGGTGGTGAAATTTTATTCATTGAATCAGCCTTATCTCCTGGAAAAGGACAACTTTCAATCACTGGGAATCTTGGTAAAATAATGAAAGAATCAGCAACTATTGCTCTTGAATATATAAAATCAAATGCAGATTTATTTCATTTAAATGAAATACAATTTGATAAATATAATGTACATATACACATCCCTGA
>JBELIL010000028.1:2944-7754 GCA_042090925.1 Flavobacteriales bacterium | reverse complement strand
CTTAAGCTCTATGCTTGAAATTATAATTGCAGTTGATGGATTTTCATCAACAGGTAAAAGTACACTTGCAAGTAAACTTGCTGAACATTACAATTTTTTTTATTTAAATTCTGGATTAATGTATAGAATCATTACCTATTTTGCATTAAATAATGGTTATATAATCAAAGATAACATCAAAGAATCTCTTTTAATAAATAATCTTAATAATTTAAACTTTGATTGGTCAATTGATAAAAAAGGTAATAGATCCTTATCATTTGAGGGGAAAATTTTTGGTGAAGAGATGTATAGTTTTGATATATCTGATATTGTTAGTTCTTTAGCTAAGCTAAAGTCGATTAGATCTTATTTGTTTAGGCAACAAAAAAATCTTGTAATTAAAAAATCAGTTGTTGTTGAAGGAAGGGATATTGGTACTGTAGTATTTCCTGATGCTAATGTTAAATTTTTTCTGAGTGCAGACATTCATATAAGGACATTAAGGAGAAACAAGCAAATTGAAGAAAACAATATCTCATTTGACACTAAGAAAGTAAAGGACAACCTAGTTAAGAGAGATAAAATAGACTCTGAGAGGAAGATAGCACCTCTTGTAAAAGCCAAAGACGCATATGAAATTGATACTTCAAAAAAATCACAACTTGAAGTATTTGATATTGCTATAAGTTATATTGGCTCGAATTTTAAATTTTAAAAAACCTCTATTGCAATTTTTTAATCGAAGCTAGAGAAGATTCAAAATCTTGAAAAATTTGCTTTTCTGGAATTAAACTAGGGATTATATTAACTTTTTCCATTAATTCCTTTGGTTGATTTTTAAGTCCGACAAGCAAAATCTTTTTATTTTTTGAAATGAGATCGGTAATTACAGACTCCAAAGCGTACAACCCAGATTGATCTATATAAGGTACTTTATTGAGTCTAATGACTAGTGTCGTTACTGTTGATGGGATTTGTTTGGCTATTTCATTAAATTTGGAACTACTGCCAAAGAAAAGTGGACCTTCAATATCTTTTATAAAGACCTCTTCTTTTAAATTTGATGGAAGTTTATCTTTCACTTTATTAATAGGAAAAATATTTAAACTTTCACCGGTTAAATCCCCAACTTTTTTCATAAAAATCAATGAAGCGATTACTAAACCTATACCGACGGCATAGACTAAATTCCAAATGGATGATAAAATTAACACCACTAACAAAATAAAAACCTCTGGTCTTGGCATATATGGAATGGCTTTTAAACCTTTATAATCCATAACTCCTATTCCTACAGTTATTAAAATTCCAGCAAGCACCGCAGCAGGGATCTTTGAAGCAATAGGACCCACAGCAAGAAGGATAAAGAGAAGTAAAAGACCAGCGATCATGCCAGATAGTCTTGTTTTACCTCCTGAATTTATATTTACTACTGTTCTTATAGTAGCTCCTGCTCCAGGAATACCACCAAAGAGAGCTCCAATTGAATTTCCTATTCCCTGACCAATTAGCTCTTTATTGGGTTCATGAATTGTTTTGGTCATATTATCAGCTACAATAGAAGTTAGGAGAGAATCAATTGCTCCCAAAAGTGCAAGAGTAATTGCAGTAAAAATATATTTTGCAACTAAGGTAATATCAAGGATTTTAAAAATACCATACTGAATTTCGGGTAGCCCTGAAGGTATAGCCGATATTGGCCTATAATTTATTTCAAATCCATATGCAACTCCGGAGACTACAAACAAAGCTACAAGGGTACTAGGGACAACGGTAGTAATTCTTTTAAATCCATAAATAATAGCTATTGTAAAAAGAGCTAACAAGAGCTCGATTATGTTTATATTTTTTATGATTCTTGGCAAAATATTGAATGTTCCTAAAACTCCAGAAGCATCTTTATTGGCTAATGTTTTTGCCTCAGTAATTATATCATCTTGAGTTATTTTATTAGAATTTACAATTGCAGATTCAAAATTATCTAAAACCAACATCTCGTCAGTTATTTCATTAGCAAGAGATTTTTGGAGAAGATTACTTTCTGCCTTTTCTATAAAATTTTCAACAAATTCTTTATCCTCTTTTACATAATAACCCACTGTTGGTGCAATTTGAGTGACTAAAATTATTACACCTATGGCTGTCATAAAACCAGAAACCACAGGGTATGGAATATACCTTATATACTTTCCTACTCCCATTAGACCTAATACTATTTGTAAAAGGCCCGATAGAAGGAACACCGCAAGAATAATGGGTAAAGCTTTGCTAATGGAGCCATCAAAATTGGATAAAATATCTGCAATAAACACCATACTTACTGCTGTCATAGGAGCAGTAGGCCCGGATATTTGAGTTGGGGTGCCACCAAAAAAAGCAGCAAAAAAACTGATAAAAATTGCACCATACAAACCAGCACTTGGACCCAATCCTGAGCTTAACCCAAAGGCCAGTGCTAAGGGAAGGGCAACTATTCCGGCAGTTATCCCACCAAATAAATCTCCTCTAAAGTTTGAAAAATCTAGTTTTAATAATTTTTTGATCATTATTGTTATTTAATAAATTTTTTTTATACATACTTAAATCTTACTATTGTTTAGGGCTTTCTTATTTCAAGAACTAATTTTTGAACTTCTTCTGGAACTTTTTTTGTGAATTTGGAAATTAGTATTGAAATTAAAAAATTAAATAACATAGCTATGCTTCCAAACCCCTCTGGAGAGATTCCAAACCACCATTGGGATGAATTTCCTCCCCCAAACCATCCAAATTTGAATTTTAACATATACACAAGCATCAAAGATATGCCAGCAATCATTCCACAAATAGCACCTTCTTTGTTCATTTTTAAACTAAATATTCCCATTACAATAGCTGGGAAAAAAGATGCAGCTGCAAGTCCAAATGCAAGTGCAACTGTAGCCGCAACAAAACCAGGGGGATTAATTCCAAAATATCCAGCGAGCATTACTGCCACAAAAGAGGAAATTCTAGCTGCTAATAATTCTTGTTTTTCATTGACTTTAGGATATATAATCCCTTTAATCAGGTCATGGGAAATTGATGAGGAAATAACTAACAATAGACCAGCCGCAGTTGACAATGCAGCTGCAAGAGCACCAGCAGCAAGTAGGGCAATTACCCAGTTGGGCAATTGAGCAATTTCTGGATTAGCTAAAACCATAATATCTCTATCGATAATTAATTCATTTTTGTTGTTATCAGCGCTGTACTGAATTATTTGGTCATTATTTTTATCGGTAAATTTTATTAGACCAGTTTCCTCCCATTTTTTAAACCATGTAGGCATATTTGCGTAAGTCTTATTGTTAGTTGTTTCTATAAGATTTATTCTGGCAAAAACAGCAATAGCTGGTGCAGTAGTATATAATATAGCTATAAACAAAAGAGCCCAGCCAGCAGATTTTCTAGCATCACTAACTTTCTTTACTGTAAAAAAGCGAACAATAACGTGAGGTAAACCAGCTGTCCCTACCATCAGTGCGAGAGTAATTAGAAGCATATCTAACTTTGATTTACTTCCACTGGTATAATTACTAAAACCTAGTTCTTTGTGTAAAGAATTTAATTTATCAAGAAGATAAATACCATTTTGATCTGATGAACCAAATCCAATTTGTGGGATAACCCAACCTGTAGTTAAAAATGAGATAAAAATTGCTGGAATCAGAAAAGCGAAAATTAAAACGCAATATTGAGCTACTTGTGTATAGGTGATTCCTTTCATTCCTCCTAATACTGCATAAAATAAAACTATAGCCATTCCTATAAAGACACCAGTGTTAATATCAACTTCAAGATATCTTGAAAAAACAACGCCTACACCTCTCATTTGCCCAGAAATGTAGGTGAAAGAAACTACTAAAGCACAAAAAATAGCTACCAATCTTGCAGTTGACGAATAGTATCTTTCTCCAATAAAGTCAGGAACAGTAAACTTTCCGAATTTCCTTAGATAAGGAGCTAAAAGTAATGCTAATAAAACATACCCACCTGTCCACCCCATGAGATAAACTGAACCGTCATAGCCTATAAAAGAAATTAATCCTGCCATAGAAATAAAGGAAGCAGCTGACATCCAATCAGCTGCAGTTGCCATACCGTTTGCTATTGGAGGAACACCTCTTCCAGCTATATAAAATTCTTTAGTATCTCCGGCTCTAGACCATATTGCAATTGCTATGTATAAAGCAAATGATAATCCAACTAAAAGCCAAATCCATGTTTGAAGTTCCATTTATTTGAATTTTTTATCCAGTTTGTTCATTAGGTAGATGTATATAAAAATTAAAATCACAAAAACGTAGATCGATCCCTGTTGTGAAAACCAAAACCCAACTGGGAATCCTCCAATTTTGAATTGATTTAATTGTTCAACAAGCAGTATGCCAAATCCATAAGAAACAGTAAACCAAACTGTAAGAAGAATTGTAACGTATTTTATATTGAACCTCCAATAGTCATTTTTGTTGAATTTTTTTTTTTCCAATTTTTTAAAAAATTTTTTTAATGTACAAAAATAGTTTGTAGTATGAAAGTGTTCAATTTTTTTAGTTTTTAAAATCAATTTTAAAAAATGATCAATACAATAATTTAAAAAAAATAGTTGTTAATAATTCATTTAAACATATATTTGCAGACTCTTTGATTAAGTGAAACGGAGCAATAATAACCCCTTCTGTTAGTTTCAATTTAAGTTTCGCAAAATATTAACAGGATACAAAATTTTGAATAATGGCTAAAAAAGTAACAGAAAAAAAAGAAAAGACTAAAAAGGTTGAAATAAAAAAGAAAACTTTATCAACAT
>JBELIL010000028.1:0-2844 GCA_042090925.1 Flavobacteriales bacterium | reverse complement strand
TAAAAAACCAAAAGAAAAAATTGACGAAAAGCTGGCAGATTTCGATTGGCACCTCTATGAAGAAGGTCTTGATGAAATTGACAACAAAAAAATAGAGGAGTTCGAAAAATTAGTTTCAAAAAACTTTGTAGACACTACAGATGAGGATGTAATTGAGGGATCTGTAGTACATATGACAGATAGGGAAGCTATAATAGATATAAATGCAAAATCGGAAGGAGTTATCTCCTTAAACGAATTCAGATACAATCCTAATTTAAAAATAGGTGACAAAGTTGAAGTAATAGTTGACATGAGGGAGGATAAAACGGGTCAATTAATTTTATCGCACAGAAAAGCTAGGACTATAAAAGCATGGGAAAGAGTAAATAATGCTCACGATAGTGGCGAAATAGTAAACGGCTATATTAAATGTAGAACAAAAGGCGGAATGATCGTTGACGTGTTTGGCATAGAAGCTTTTCTACCAGGTTCTCAAATTGATGTTAAACCAATTAGGGATTATGATCAATTTGTAGACAAAACAATGGAATTTAAAGTTGTTAAAATTAATCACGAATTTAAAAATGTAGTTGTTTCTCACAAAGCACTTATAGAAGCTGATATTGAAGAACAAAAGAAAGAGATTATCGGCCAATTAGAGAAAGGTCAAGTTCTTGAAGGAACTGTCAAAAATATTACTTCATATGGAGTTTTTATTGACCTTGGAGGAGTTGACGGTTTAGTACATATAACCGATCTTTCTTGGAGCAGAATTATTCACCCCAGTGAAATTCTAGAGCTTGATCAAAAGCTAAACGTTGTTATATTAGATTTTGATGATAACAAATCTAGGATTCAACTTGGATTAAAACAACTTAGTGATCACCCTTGGGATAAATTAGGAGATGATGTAAAAGAAGGCTCAAATGTGAAAGGAAAAGTAGTTGTAATTGCTGATTATGGAGCTTTTATAGAAATTGAAGATGGAGTTGAAGGACTTGTTCATGTCTCAGAAATGTCATGGTCAACTCATCTTAGATCTGCTCAAGATTTTGTAAATGTTGGGGATGAGGTTGAAGCACAAATCCTCACAATGGATAGAGAATCAAGAAAAATGTCTCTTGGAATTAAGCAATTAACTCAAGACCCTTGGACGGATATAACCTCCAAATATCCTGTTGGATCCAAACATAAGGGAATAGTTAGAAACTTTACAAATTTTGGAGTTTTTATTGAACTTGAAGAAGGAATTGACGGGTTGGTTTATATATCTGATTTGTCTTGGACCAAAAAAGTTAAACACCCATCTGAAATTTTAACAGTTGGTGATAAAATAGACGTAATTGTTATGGAATTAGACGTTGATGGAAGAAAGTTAAGTCTTGGACATAAACAAACTCAAGAAAATCCATGGGATAGGTATGAAAAAGAATTTTCTGAGGGAACTTTACATGATGTCGAGTTGACTGAAATTGTAGATAAGGGAGCTACAATAAGTTTTAACGAAAATATAACAGCATTTGTCCCTTCAAGACACATGGAAAAAGAAGATGGTAGTAGATTAGGCCTCAATGAAAAAGTCAAATTTAAAATTATTGAGTTTAATAAGGATTTTAAAAGGGTAGTTGCCTCTCATTCTTCAATTTATAGAAATGACGACAGAAAAAGTAAAACCAAAACTAGAAATCAAAGTATTTCAGAACCTAACGAAAAAGCAACACTAGGCGATATAGATGCTTTAGCAGATCTTAGAGAAAAAATGGATAAAAAGTAATTATTTAAATAACTTTACATATGAAATGTCGAAATTATATTTGATATATATCCGTGAAACAAAAAAAGCTTCTTGATAAATTTACTTTAGATGTATTATTAAACAGATTAAGCTGTGAATTAATTGAAAATCATTTCGATTTTCGAAATTCAATATTAATTGGTTTGCAACCAAGAGGAATCTTTGTTCTCAATAAGTTGGTAAAGAAATTAAAAGAAAAATATCTAATATCAAATTTAAAATACGGAAAATTAGATACTACTTTTTTCCGCGATGATTTCAGAAGTAAAAAGGAGCAACCTAAAGCTAGTTTTTCTAATATAAATTTCGATATTGAAGACAAACGTATTGTTTTAATTGATGATGTTTTATATACTGGCAGGAGTATAAGAGCAGCATTAATTGCAATTGAGTCATATGGAAGACCCATAAATATTGAATTGCTAACATTAATTAATAGAAGGTTTACAAGACATCTTCCAATTCAACCTGATTATGTTGGTCTTAATGTAGATACTTTGCAAAATGACAGGGTTAATGTGAATTTACAAGAATCAAATGTTGAAGATGCAGTTTACATATTAAAGGATGATAATGAAACAAATTTCAGTTAATAATCTTTTAGGCATAAAATATCTTTCCAAAGATGATATTAATATAATTTTTGAAACGGCTAACAGCTTTAAAGAAATATTAAAAAGGAAAATAAAAAAGGTCCCAACTTTAAAAGGTATTACTATTGCTAATCTATTCTTTGAAAATTCAACTAGAACAAAATTATCCTTTGAGTTGGCAGAAAAAAGATTAAGTGCTGATATCATAAATTTTTCAAAAACGGGATCTTCAATTTCAAAAGGGGAGACACTTATAGATACTGTTAATAATATCTTAGCCATGAAAGTAGATATGATAATTATAAGACATCCTAGTCCTGGCGCAGCTGAATTTTTGACAAGGAGTACAAATTCGTGTGTAATCAATGCAGGAGATGGAACACACGAACATCCTACTCAAGGTCTACTCGATACATATTCTATAAACGAAAAACTAGGATCAGTAGATAACAAAAGAGTTCTTATTTTAGGTGA
>JBELIL010000128.1:0-3181 GCA_042090925.1 Flavobacteriales bacterium | reverse complement strand
CAGGTGTAAAGGCAGTAATGTCATAGCCGAGTGATACTAATTACCCGTAGGTCTAAGATGACGTTTTCTTTAGTTTTATTTTTTTTATTTCTTATCATGCATTTATTAATTATAAAAACCTAATTGATATAAAACTTTTAGGTGGCTATTGCGGTGGGGTTCACCTCTTTCCATTTCGAACAGAGAAGTTAAGTCCACCAGCGCCGATGGTACTGCCTTTTTGGTGGGAGAGTAGGTCGCTGCCTTCCTCAAACCCTTTAATTTATTTTAAAGGGTTTTTTTTATACTTTTATTCTATATGGAAAGTTTAGATTTTATTTTAAAAGGTATAATGAATCCTTATTTGGAAAGAGTCACAGATGTAAAAAAAATTATTTCCAATATGATAAATTATAATTTAATTGATCACGAAAATGATATTCAAAACGATCACATTGCATTTAGAACTCTTGGATATAAAAACCTAGGTATAAAATCCTTGGAAAGGATATTTCTTCATTTTGGATATTCAAAAAGAGATTTCTTTGACTTTGAGAATAAAAAGTTAAATGCATTCTGGTATTCACCACCAAGTGAAAAATATCCTAGAGTATTTATTAGTGAGTTGAGAATCAAAGAACTATCAAGTCCAAATTATCAAATAATTCAAAACTATCTTTCCAATGTCAATCAAGATCCTGTTCAAGATTTAGATTTTAACAACTTAAACGATATAGTTGATTTTTTTCAAAAACCGTTGTGGAAATTACCTAATTATAAAGATTATAAAAAATTATTAAATGAAAGTGAATATGCAGCGTGGGTAATTTATAACCGTTACTATTTAAATCATTATACAATGAGTATCCACATGTTAAATAAAAAAAACAATTTAGAAGATTTTAATTCTTTTCTTGAGAGAATTGGTATATATTTAAATACTTCAGGTGGTAAAATTAAAGAGAGCAAAGATGGACTCTTAAGACAATCTAGCACCGTTTCAAAACTTATTCCAGCTACTTTTGCTTGTGGTATTACTGAAAAGATACCTGGTAGTTATGTGGAATTTGCAGAACGTCTTCCTCTTCGTCAATTTAAAAATCTTCCAAAAAGAAAAATAACTTCTATGCATAGAAGAGATGGATTTGAAGCAGGAAATGCAGATAAAATTTTTGAAAGCACCTATATATCACAAATAAGAGACGAAACTTAGCGTTTATTTAAAGTGATTTGTGTTTTTTTATTTAAAAAGTTAGAAATAAAGAAGGCTGAAGATACAATTATTTCATTTAAATTTTCCATATTCAAATTATTCACCTCGTCATCAAAATGATGATAATATTTATAGTTTTCAAAATCAAACGATGATAGGGTTTGTGAAGGAATATCAAATGCTTTGTAAAAAGGGTAGTTGTCAGACCTTTGAAATAAATTAAATTCTGCTGATTTAGAGAAAAAAGTAACAAAACCTGGAACAACTCTATTGATTTCTTGAGCTAGATTTGATATTTTATAACCAGTCAAATAAACTTTATTCCTCCCTGTATTCATCTCCTTACCAATCATCTCAAAATTAATTACGTATTCTAAGTCTATACTTTCTTTTTTCATTCTGTTTGCCAAATTATAAGATCCTCTTAATCCCTTTTCCTCTTCGGCAAATAGAGCGAGTATTATATTGTAATCCCATTCAAATTGAGACAAAAAGGATCCAATTTGCAAAACACTTACGCACCCGCTTGCATTATCGTTGGCTCCATTATATATTGAATCAGGTCCAACATCAATTACTCCTATGTGATCAAGGTGGGCCCCGATTAAAATAGTTTTTCTTTCATTTAAAAACTCCCCAACTGTTCCTACTATATTGTATGATTCAATGCTATCTGAATAAAAAATATCTTTAAATCCGTTATATAAAGGGTTGATGTTATTTTTCTTGAAATATTTTATAACATAATCAGCAGCCTTAAAATATCCCCTGTTTTTATTGTCTCTACCCTTTAGAGAGTCGGAAGACAATATTGAAATAATATTTTTAGTATCGTTTATTTTTATTTGACTTTTAATTTCTTCCAATGATTTTTTTTCCTTAGAACACGATGAAAAGATTAATGTTAAAATCAGTATATATATATTCATTTTATATTTGTAATTGAATCTAAATTTATAACATTAAATCCGTTTTGATAATAGTGCTCTCCAAAGACTCTTACCATTTTTTCAAAGTTGATTTTTAAATAATCATCTATTATTTTATAATCCTTTATTTTCAGCAAATAATCTATGTTTTCTTTATTCCTAAATATCCTCAATGCGGGTATAATTCCCTTATAAATATTTTCATAAAAGCATTCCCTTGAAAAATTATTCTTTGTAATGCATTTTAAATCAATTAGCTTACCGTTCAAATCAATTTTTTTCATCTTAGTTTGTTCACTAGGATAAATATTTTGTTTTTCTAAAACACCTATTAGTTTAAGTTCATTTGAAATTTCAATAAATCTGGTCCCATTACCAGTCATTAATTTCCCGGATACTTTCACCATCTTGCCTTCTATAGAACCAACTCTTGACTCGAGTTTTGAAAAAAATGAGTTCGTATTAGTTTGATTTTCAACCAAAATCAAAAAGCCGGTGGGGTCAATTAAATTATTTTTATGATTTATTACTATTAAAGGAAATGGTCTTTTAAAAAATACACCTGTATATTCAATTTTTTCTGATTTGACAGCTACTTTTTTAAAAACACAAACTGTAATTAAAATAAAAAAGAAAATTAAAAACAAAAATAATTTTTTATTGGCAAGTTTTTCCATCAACATAAATTGTTAATTTGTTTTAAATTTAATTTTTTTTTAAATGTTTAAAAAACTAATGCGAACATCTCTTTTTTTTATTTGTGGGTTAATTGCATTCTCTCAAAATAAAAAGGACAACATATCAAGTATCTACATTCCAGCAAAACAAGAATTGGTTCTTGACTATCCTTTTTATAAAGGTTTCATAATTGACATTTGGAACAAAGGCAAGTTCAATTTAATTTTTTCACAAGTATTAAAAGAAAATGATTCTATTACTGAAACTAAAGTTCTAAAAGAAGGTTCATTTAATTCATTTTTAATTGATAAAGTTAAATACATTAAGATTAAAAATAAACTTCTAGCTCCTGCAGAAATCAGCTATAAAATTAGAAAAGGTG
>JBELIL010000027.1:0-17707 GCA_042090925.1 Flavobacteriales bacterium | reverse complement strand
TTTCATTAAAAGACAAAAACACATTAATCATAACAGAAATACCTTTTGGCGCTACAACTACCTCATTGATAGAGTCAATTTTAAAAGCAAACGATAAAGGTAAAATTAAGATCAAAAAGATTGAAGACAACACATCCTCAGAAGTTGAAATTTTAATATACCTCCCTTCTGGAATCTCTCCTGACAAGACAATAGATGCTCTTTATGCATTTACTTCTTGTGAAACTTCTGTTTCTCCACAAGGATGCGTTATTGTCAATAACAAGCCTAGCTTTATTGGGATTAGTGATATTTTAAAAACCTCTACCGATAATACTGTGGAATTATTAAAAAAAGAACTTAAAGTTAAGCTCAAAGATTTAGAAAATCAATGGAGATTTTCAACATTAGAAAGAATTTTTATTGAAAAAAAAATATATAGAGATATTGAGAAGGAAAATACATGGGAGGGAGTTATAAATGCAATTCGAAATGGGTTAATTCCATTTAAAAGTCAAATTAAATATGAAATTAATGATGATGATATCCTTAAATTGACTGAAATAAGAATTAAAAAGATTTCTATATTTGATTTGAACAAGGCCATAGAAAAGATTAATCAAATTGAAGCGTCCATTTCTACAGTTAAAAATAATCTTAAAAACTTAATTAACTATTCTATTGATTATTTTGAGGGTTTGTTGGGAGATTACGGAAAAGATAAAGATAGAAGAACTGAAATTAGGGTTTTTGACAACGTTGATGCAACCAAGGTTGTTACTAGAAATTTAAAGCTTTATGTCAATAGGGAAGAGGGGTTCATTGGTACTTCATTACGGAAAGACGAATATGTTTGTGACTGTTCAGACATAGACGATATAATTGTATTTACCATTTCAGGAAAAATGAAGGTGGTGAGAGTAGATAGTAAAGTTTTTATCGAAAAAGGGATCAGATACGTTTCAGTTTTCAAGAAAAAAGATTTTAGAACAATCTATAATCTAATTTACAAAGATGGAAAGTCAAAAATTTCATATATCAAAAGATTTGCTGTTACTGGAATCACAAGGGATAAGATCTACGATATTACACAAGACAGTCCTGGTAGTCTTGTGCTTCACTTCTCAGCCAATTCTAACGGAGAGGCTGAAAAAGTAAGATATTATATTAAAAAGTCTAAAAGCACCGAAAATTTAAGAAAACGGGACCATGATGTAGATTTTTCAAGCTATCAAATAAAAAGTAGAAGCGCGAGAGGAAATATTTTATCAAAGCATAATCTATTAAAAGTAGAGTTTAAGGAAAAAGGACTATCTACTTTAAAACCCAGAAATGTTTGGTTTGACCCAATTGTATTAAAATTAAACTTGGATTCAAGGGGTAACCCACTTGGGGCTTTCAGAGCTGAAGATTTACTACTTATTATTAACGACGATGGCACCTTGAAAACAACTAATCCAGAACCATCAACACAATTTAAAGGAATGCCAATAGTAATAGAGAGGTGGATTAAAGTGAAACCAATCACTTTGATTTATTATGATGAAAATAAAAAAGAATATTTCATCAAAAGATTTTTAATTGAAAATCAAAATAAAGAACTACATTATTTAAAAGAGGATGTCAAATTTGTATTTATCACAACTGAGTGGAGACCTGTTATTAGTATTTATTTTAAAAAGAATAAAGGGGAGGAGCTAAATCAAGAAAAAATGATAAATGTTGAAGAGTTTATCGATATAAAAGGGTTCAAGGCAAGTGGAAATCGACTTTTAACTGAAAAAAAATATTTCAAAAGGAAGATAAATAAAATTTCATTAATTGAGAGTTTGCCATACGAGGATAGTACTGAAAACAGTGAGGTAAGTGAATTAGAGGTAAATGAACCTGAGGAGGTATCAAAATCTGATAAAATTCAAACAAAATTAAAATTTTGAAGGAAAATCCAACCCTTCACTTATTTTAATAATCTTTCCTCTTTTCCTGTTTTTATTATCGCCAACCAATGAGAATTCGAAAATATAGTAGTTTTTATGGGTACTAATAATTTTTATTGATATTGGTTTTTTTTCAAGGTTGTTGGTAGGATTTTGTTTTCTTAAAATGAATTCACATTCGTTAACCCAATTAATTTTAGAGGTATCAATTTTGTTGTTGTAGTATTCAATTTCTATATCAGTATCTCTGATAAACAAAGAACTAGTTAGTTTGTCTCCAATTACTCTCTCGTATTTGAATGTGCCTAATCTAAAATTTGAACAATTCCTGTCAACTTTATGGCAAGAAAAGTTTAAAAATATTAAGAAAAAAATAAGGTATTTGGGGGGAAAGTAAAAGTTAATCAGAGTTTTTGAAAAGACTAAAAGTTCCATTTTCATAAAAATGTACGATAGTTTTAATTTTTCTTGCATTTTCTTCTTTATTGTTTGTATTCAAGTCAGCTATTCTTTTGTACACATCTGATGAATCAACATCATTATTAATAAACCAGTCCAATGAAATATTGTCAAACGATTTTACAATTTTAATTAAAAAATTTAAACTGGGTTTATTTCTACCTAATAATATATGGGAGACGTTAGCTCTCTTTGAGTTAATTTTATTTGCAAATGATGATGGAGTCAAATTATTGTCTTCCATTAATTTTTTAATTTTTGAAACTATTAATTCATTGTTTATCATTGTATACAATTTAATAATATTTTATAAAATTTAAAAATTATAAGTGAAATATATTTATAAAATTTACGAATTTATATTAAATCTTTAATTGAATTTAGAATTGTTAAAATTCTGATTTAAAGAATTTTAAGTAAAAATATTTGTTATCTATTTATGAATCCGATTTATTTGTATATAATTGTATACATATTAAAGAATTAAATTCCTTTTTCATTTCATAAATTTGTAGTGTGTATACATTTAACAATAACCGATACTTGTCTCCTGCTATTCTTGATAAATTATTAATTCAAAATAATCTTGATGACCATACATCTATTTTAGGTTATTCTGTTGAAAACAGGCCTATTCTACTGTCTTCATTTGGATTTGGTAAAAGAAAAGTTTTGCTTTGGTCACAAATGCATGGAAATGAGAGTACAACAACACGTGCTTTAATTCAGCTTTTTTCTGATTTAACTTTAAAAAAATCTAGTTTACTAAACGATTTAAGTATTAAGGTTATATATCAACTAAATCCTGACGGTTCTGATAAATATTCAAGATTTAATGCAAATGGTGTTGACCTGAATAGAGATGCTATCAAAAGAACCCAACCAGAATCAAAACTACTTATTTCGCTTTTTAATGTATTTAAACCACATTTTTGTATAAATCTTCACGACCAACGTTCAATTTATGCTGCAGGCAATCCAACTTTATCGGCTTTAATATCTTTTTTGGCTCCTAGTTTTGATAAATCAAAATCAATTAATGAAATCAGAAAAAAAGCAATGTCAATGATTGGCTTATTATACAAATCTATCAAGCCAGACAAAACTTGGTCAGTTGGACGCTATAATGATGGTTTTAACATTAATTGTTTTGGTGATTATTTCATGTCTCAAAATACACCTACTATTCTGATAGAGGCTGGACACCACCCAAATGATTTTGGAAGGAATTTGGTTGTAGATGAGGTTTATAAATGCCTCTTAAATTTTTTAAATCTATTTGCCTATGAAGTTCAAATTAAACTTAAAACTGACGTTTATTTTTCAATTCCTGAAAATCAAGATTATTTGAGGGATCTTGAAATTATAAATATTAAATGTTCTCAAGGTTTATCAAATAAACTTTTTATTCAATTTCATGAATATCTAAAACAAAATAAGATTTATTTTTATCCAAAAATTGAAAAGGAATCTAATAAAAAGCTTTACGGAAATAGAATTATTGATTTTTCAAAATTTACCAGTAAATCATTTGACTTACAAGAAAATAATCAAAAAATTTTAGAAAAATTAGAATTATTCTTGGATTTTGGCTTATTTTTAAATGAATAACTATAAATGAAAAAAATTAAACTTGACGAAATAGATCATCAAATCCTAGATATATTAATAGATAACGCTAGAATTCCTTTTACTGACATTTCTAAAAAATTACTTGTTTCGGCTGGCACAGTCCACGTTAGGGTTAAAAAAATGGAAGATGCTGGAATTCTAAAGGGTTCTTCTTTAAACTTGGACTACGAAAAATTAGGATATTCCTTTATTGCTTACATAGGTTTATACCTCGAAAGAAATGATTTGACAGAAAAGGTACTTTCTGAACTAGAAAAGATTCCTAATGTTACTGTAGCTCACATAACTACTGGGAAATTCAATATTTACTGTAAACTAAGGGCTAAAGATACTAAACATGCTAAAGATTTAATTTTTACAATAGATGATATACCTGGAATATCTAGATCTGAAACTATGATATCACTCGAAGAAAGTATCAACGATAAAAAAAGATTAATGCACACAATATTTTCAGATCTATAAATTTTTAGATGGCTCGTAAAACTAAGCTCGAAAGATTTAATGAACACGTTTTATCTAAGTTTGAAATTTATAATTCACTATTTCTTACTCTTCCCTTCAAATCAATTTTAAAGACCTCATTATTATTACCGCTATTTTCTGAACACTGTAAATCAAATTACAGTCAGAAAAAATCGCCTTTATTCATTGTTGAATCTTTTTTTGACAAGTATTGTGTTGAATTAACTGATAAAGAAAGATTCAATCTTATGTTTTCTTTTATCCAATTCATTGAACGTCAAATAGTTTTATTTGATGCAATAGAGGATTCTGCATTTTCAATTGTTAATAATATGCATGGTAGAGGAACTTTAAGATACATTAAAGAAGAAACAACAGGAAAGGGAAAGTTAAAAGAACTTTTTAATTATCTTGAATCATTTAAAATTAATCTTGTTTTAACAGCTCATCCGACTCAATTTTATCCCGGTAGTGTTCTTGGAATTATTAATGATTTGTCATTTTTTATTTCAGAAGGTAACATTGATGAAATTAAAAAATTACTATTACAACTTGGAAAAACCAGATTTTTTAAAAAAAATAAGCCTACTCCTTTTGACGAGGCAATGAGCTTAATATGGTACTTAGAAAATATATTTTATACTTCTTCTAGTACAATTTGTAATTACATTGAGCAGAATATTTTAGATGGGAAGAAACTAAAAAATGAGCTGTTTAGTTTTGGATTTTGGCCATGTGGTGATCGTGACGGAAATCCATATGTAACACCAGATATTTCAATTAAAACAGCTGAGAAACTAAAATATTCTATCCAAAGAAACTATTATAGAGACCTACGAAAATTAAAGAGGAAAATAACTTTTGATGAAGTTGAAGAATTAATTGATGACACAGAATCTAAAATGTATAATTCTTTACTAAACAAAAGTAAACAGATAAGTCTTAAAGAATTTAAGAATAGATTAAATGAGGTAGTTAGTACCCTTAATAAAAAGCATAATGGTATATATGTTGAGGAAGTATTAGATCTTTACAACAAAGTTAAGATTTTTGGATATCATTTTGCCAGTCTTGATATACGTCAAGATTCTCGTATTTTGAGAAAAGTTTTTATTCATATTGTAGATTCTAGTGAAAGTAGCAAATTTTTAAATATCAATTTGCAAGAAAAATATGATTCGCTTGACTTAGAAAAAAAAATAGATTATCTATCGAAAATCAGTGGTAGTGTATCTTCTTCTATTTTTAAAGACTCAATAACTGTTGATACTCTAGGTTCCATTGAAGCTATGAAAACTATTCAAAAATTAAACGGTGAAAAAGGATCAAATCGTTACATCATTTCTAATTGTTCATCTTTGGAAGATATATTGATTCTATTCGCTTTGATAAGAATGACAGGATGGATTCGGCCAACTATCGATATAATTCCTCTATTTGAAACGATTACTGATTTGGAAAAATCAATTAAAGTTTTAAAAAAGCTATATGAGACAAAATTATATCAAAATCATCTAAAAAATAGAAATAACAAACAGATTGTAATGCTGGGTTTTTCTGATGGAACTAAAGATGGCGGTTACATTATGGCAAATTGGAGTATATATAAGGCAAAGGAATCTCTTTCTAAATTATCTCGAGAATTCAATTTTGATATTTCCTTTTTTGACGGAAGGGGAGGTCCACCAGCTAGAGGTGGAGGAAACACACATCAATTTTATGCCTCACTTGGAGAAAATATAGCTTCAAATAATATTGAATTAACAGTTCAAGGTCAAACTATTAGTTCAAATTTTGGAACACTTGACTCGAGTCAATTCAATTTAGAGCAATTACTGAGTTCTGGATTTCAAAACAATGTTCTTGAACCTAATAAAACTATCTTTTCTGAAAAAGACAGAAAAACATTTGAAAAAATAGCTAATATCAGCTACAAGAAATATTTGGAACTCAAAGACCATCCAAATTTTACAGGATACCTGGAAAATATGACGACATTAAAATATTATTCACAAACAAACATAGGGAGTAGGCCTTCCTCAAGATCAAAATCTAAAAAGTTAAATTTTGAAGACTTAAGAGCAATTCCGTTTGTTGGTTCATGGAGCCAATCAAAACAGAACATTCCTGGTTTTTATGGGGTGGGAACTGCTTTAAATTATTTTAAAAAAAATAACGATTTTCAACTAGTAAAATCTCTTTATAATAATTCACTATTTTTTAAGACGCTTATTGCAAATAGCATGATGAGCCTGTCTAAATCATTTTTTGGTCTTACAGATTATATAGCTGACGATGACCAATACGGGGATTTTTGGAAAATGTTGCACATGGAATTTATGTTAACCAAAAAAATGCTTTTAGAATTATCTGGACAAAATGAACTAATGGAAGATCAACCTGCTGGAAAAAAGTCAATAGATATAAGAGAAGAAATTGTTTTGCCTTTATTAACTATCCAGCAATTTGCTTTAATGAAAATCAGAAAAAAAGGAATGAATGTGGATGAAAAAATTTATGAAAAACTGATTTTAAGATCCCTTTTTGGAAATATTAATGCCAGTAGAAATTCGGCATAGTTTACGACCTGTAAAACTCTAGTGATTCAATTATTGTCTTTTTTGGAACTTCTACGTCTATTTTACTTTTACCAATTTCATAAAGTAACACAAAAAGAACTTTTCCATCCTTATTTTTCTTATCAAATTTTATAAGGTTTGTAATTGATTTTGAATCTTCGTTATTAATTTTAATATTTTTGAATTTACTGTTTATGGTTTGCTTGATATCTAGGCACTGCTCAAAAGGCATTTTTAAAATTTTATATGAAATATAACTTTCTAGTATCATTCCCACAGCAATGGCTTCACCGTGTAGAAGAGTTTTTGATTTTTTTTTACCAAGAAAATGACTTTCAATTGCATGCCCAAGTGTATGTCCGAAATTTAACATTTTTCTAATGTTTTTTTCTTTAGGGTCCTTTTTTACAATTTTACTTTTTATTGTAATAGAATTATAAATTAATTCAGTACTCAATTTTGAATCTATATTTTTTAATTCGGATAGGGTTTTATAGTATTTTTTTTCAAAAATTAGTCCGTGTTTTATCATTTCTGCATAACCACTGTTCAATTCTCTATTTGGCAGTGTTCGTAAAAATGATGTGTCAATCAAAATTAATTTTGGATAATTAAAAACACCAACCTGATTTTTTAGTTTCTCTACGTTTATACCTACTTTTCCACCAATTGAAGCATCAACTATTGAAAGTAAAGTGGTTGGAACATTTATAAAATCAATACCACGATTATAAGTAGATGCAACAAAACCTCCTAAATCTGACACCAGTCCACCACCAAGATTAATTAAAAGACTATCTCTATCACCTCCCAGTTTTGAAATTTTAGTCCAAGCTGAATGTAAATTTTTTGTGTTTTTATTTTCTTCACCATTTTTGATTGTGATTAATTCTGCTTTTATCTCATTTAGATGCTTTTCTAAAAATAAATTCAAACAATATTTATTTGTATTTGAATCTACTAAAATAAATACTTTACTATATTTATTTTTAAGTATTAATTTATTAATCAATGAAGAATTTTGGTTAGAGAAAAAAATATCGTAATGATTCGTTTTTATTTTTCGCATTTCAAAGTCTAAAATTAACTTTTTTTAAATAATTTAATATCCAATGATTTTATTATTTCTATTTTAATTTTTTATAAAAAGTGTCTAGAAAATTGTTTGAAAATACAAAATTAGCTTTTGAGCTAAAAAGTAACAATTCTTTACGGAAAAGTCTTTTTTTATTCAAAATGATAAAATATCCATTGATAGTTAAGTTAGGTTCTAATTTGTTACGAATTCTTTTAAAATTGAGGCTACCTGTAATATCAATTATTAAAAATTTCCTTTTTGACCAATTTTGCGTTGGTTTAAATGAAAACGAATCAATGATAACAGTTAAAAAATTATCAAAATTTAATTTAAAATCAATTTTACATTATCATGTTGAAGGTTACGAATCTGAAGAAAGTTTTGATGAATGTCTTCAGAATATTACCAAAACCATAAAGTCAGTTTCAAAAAACGAGAATGTTCCTTTTACAGTTTTTAAGCCAACAGGCTTAGGTTCCTTAAAATTATTTCACAAAATTAGTCAGGGTTTAGCTCTCCAAAAAGCTGAAAAAATTCAACTTACAAGAGTTGAGAAAAGATTTGATTTATGTTTTCAGTCATGCAAAAAATATGGAGTTAAAATTTTAGTTGATTCAGAAGAATCTTGGATACAACCAGGAGTTGATATTTTAGTTGAAAAATACATGATTAAATATAATAAAGAAGATGCATTAATTTACAATACTGTTCAAATGTATTTAAAAAATAAGATTAAATATTTAGAACATTTGTTAAGTTCATCGAAAAAAAAATCATTTGTTCCTGGAGTGAAAATTGTGAGAGGAGCTTATATGGAAAAAGAAAGATCGAGAGCAAAAAAACTGGGATATGAAGATCCAATCTGCATGAATAAAATTGAAACAGATAGAAATTTTAATGGTGCTTTGAAATTCCTTGTGAAAAATTTAAATTATTTTTCTTTTATAATGGGTACTCATAATGAAGAAAGTTCATCTTTACTTATGGATCTTATGATAAAAAATAAAATTCAAAGTAACAATAAACACATCTGGTTTGCTCAATTATATGGTATGAGCGACCAAATAAGTTTTAATATAGCAAATTTAGGTTATAATGTATGTAAACTTCTTCCGTATGGCCCCGTTAAGGAAGTGCTTCCATATTTGATTAGAAGAGCAGAGGAAAATTCATCCATAAGAGGTCAATCATCTAGAGAATTGGCTTTGATAAAAAAAGAATTTAAAAGGCGTAAAATTAATTCATAAGAACTTTTGAATTAACAATTTTAGAACAATTTTTAGCGTTTATAATAATTCCCTTGTATTGCCTAATCCCCCTTAGATAGTAAACTCTGCAGCTATCTTTTCTAGTATTACTTTTATTAAAATCAACTTTAGAATTTTCCAGAAAATCAATTACATTAAAGCTGTCTAAAGCTATTTTTTTATTCTCGAAAATCCATTTTTTTTGTTTTAAATTATTTATTACACGACTCTCTGGTCCATAATTACAACTTACTTTTTTACCATTTAAAAAAGTAATCAAAAAGAATGTTCCTAAAAGCAATCCAAAGGAGAAAAGTTTTATTTTCTTAGAAAAATCCATTAAGAAAATATTAATTTTCTATGCTTATCATCGATATAATTCAGATTTATTTTGTGTTTGTTTTGAGGAATTAAATTTTCAATTTTAGAACCCCATTCGATAAGACACAAATTAGATGAATAAAAATATTCTTCAATACCCAAATTTAATCCCTCTTCTTTATTTTTAATTCTATAGAAATCAAAATGATAAATAAAATCTTCATTTACAGTTTTATACTCATTGATAAGAGAAAAAGTAGGACTTGATATCTTGTCTACTACCTTTAAATTATCACAAATGGACTTTATAAGAGTTGTTTTTCCTGACCCCATTGTGCCTTCTATGCATATAATATTTTTTTCAATCTTTGGAATTATTCTGTCTGATACAACTGTATCAATTTCATCTAAACAATACTTCAGTTCCATCATATTTATCTAGGTGATAAATTTATTAATGGTATTAGCATTTCTTGTAACGAAACTCCTCCATGTTGGTATGAATTCATGAAATGTTTAGCATACTCATTAAATTTATTAGGATAAATAAAATATGTATTTTCTAGTGCAAATACATACTTATCTTCATGGCTGTATTTTGGTAAGCTATATTTAACCGGATCACTAATTTCAAAAACTTTTTTTTGAGGGAACTTTAAGCCCTTGCCATATTTATATCTCAAATTAAAGCTAGTTTCCTTATTTCCTATAAGTTCAATTGGCTGAGTCACATTAATAGTTCCATGATCAGTTGTTATTATCAATTGGAAATTAAGTTCAGAAGCTTTTTGAATTAACTCATATAGTGGAGAGTTCTTAAACCAGCTAAAAGTCAAAGACAAATAACCTTTATCTTCAAATGCTAACTCTTTAATAATGTTCATTTCTGATTTAGCATGAGAAAGAATATCTACAAAATTGTAAACTATTGTATTTAATCTATTTTTTCTCAACTCTAATAAATTAACTACCATTCTTTTTGCATCAATCAAACTAGTAATTTTAAAATATTTAGATTCAGTTTTAATATTCAATTTTTCTAGGTGTTTTGATAAAAGCTCCTTTTCATGTTTATTTTTATTTCCTTTATAAAAATCATCAATCCATAAATCTGGAAATTTATTTTTAATTTCGTTAGGAGTTAGTCCTGCAAAAAATGAATTTCTAGAATATTGTGTTGTTGTAGGTAAGATACTACAGTACAGATCCTCTTGCTGCACGTTATAATATTTACTTACTAAGGGCTCTATAATTTTCCATTGATCAAATCTAAGGTTGTCAATTAAAATTAATAATGTAGGACTATTTTTTTTTAGATGAGGAATGATTTTATTTTTAAAAACATTATGAGATAGGGTAGGACTATTGTCCTTTGAATTAATCCAGCTTAAGTAGTTTTCTTTGATAAACTTACCAAAAACTAAATTTGCTTCTTTGAGTTGATTTTCTAGTATGTTTAGCATTGAATTATTTTCTAGTTCCATCAATTCTATTTTCCAGTAAATGAATTTTTTGTAAAGCTCAACCCAATTTAAAAACGAACTGGCAGATAAAATATCCAAGCTAAGTTTTTTAAAATCTTTTTGATATTGATCAGAGGCTTTTTCTGAAATCAAAATTCTTTGATTAAGTGTTTTTTTTAATGAATGTAGTATTTGATTAGGATTAACTGGTTTAATTAGGTAATCTGAAACTTTAGATCCAATTGCATCATCAATGATTTTTTCTTCTTCATTTTTTGTAACCATAATCACGGGGAGGTTTGGTTTTTTTTGTTTTATTATTGATAAAGTTTCAAAACCATTTAAACCTGGCATATTTTCATCCAAAAGCACCAAATCAATTTTTTTATTATCAAGAATGCTTATTCCCTCCCTCCCGTTTGAACATGGGAGAATTAAATATCCTCTCGATTCTAAGAATATAAAATGAGATTTCAATAAATCTACTTCATCATCAATCCAAAGAATTTTTAATTTTTTGTTATTCACTTTTTATATTTGAAATTTTTTAAAATTAGGTCAATATTTAAAATTTTACAAAGCATTATTCAATTAAGAATTTAATTAACTTATATTAAATAACTATGAATAAAAATAGTTGATTTTTATTTTATAATTTTACATCATGAAGTTTACGGCAGCTGAAATTGCTAATATATTAGAGGGTACAGTTGATGGAGATGATACTATTGAAATATCTAGCTTATCTAAAATAGAGGAAAGCACTCATGGGTCTTTAACTTTCTTAGCCAACCCTAAGTATACTCCACATATTTATACAACAAACGCATCTCTCGTTATTGTTAACAAAGACTTTGAACTTGATGACGAAATTAGTCCTACATTAATCAGAGTTACTGACGCATATCAAGCTTTTTCAACTTTATTAGAATATTATAATAAAAATATTGAATCAAAAAAAGGAATTGAAGCCTCTGCTGTTATAGATAGATCCTCTAAAGTTCACTCTTCGTGTTATATTGGAAACTTTTCAGTTATTGCCGATAAGGTTAGATTAGGAGAAAATGTAATTCTAGATTCTCACGTTATAATTGAAGGTTCTGTTTCAATTGGAGAAAATACCAAAATTGATAGTTTTTGTACCATTAAAACTGGCACAAAAATTGGTTCAAACTGTCATATTCATAGTGGATGTATAGTTGGTTCTGACGGCTTTGGGTATGCTCCAAAAGAAGATGGAACTTATAATAAAATTCCTCACACTGGTAATGTAGAGATTTCTGATTATGTAGAAATTGGTGCAAATTCAACAATTGATAGAGCAACGTTAGGTTCAACAAGGATATTGAGAGGAGTCAAAATGGATAATCAGATACAGATTGCGCATAATGTAGAAATTGGATCTAATACAGTCATTGCTGCACAAACTGGAATCGCAGGTTCTACTAAGATTGGATCAAATTGTATAATTGGAGGGCAAGTTGGTATCGTCGGACATTTAAAAATTGGAAAAAATGTTAGTATTCAAGGCCAATCAGGTATTATAAGTAATATTAAAGATGGTTCAGTTATTCAGGGTTCTCCTGCAATTAGTTACAAAGATTACAATAAATCATATGTATATTTCAGACGTTTCCCTTCAATAATAAAAAGACTAGAGAGCCTAGAAAAAAATAAGAATGAGTAATTTTCAAACAACAATTAATAATCAAGTTGTGCTAAATGGAGTTGGACTTCATACAGGTAAGAATGTAACGATTAAATTTTCACCAGCTCCTCATAACATTGGATATTGTTTTGTTAGAGATGATTTAGATGGAAATCCTGAAGTCGAAGCTGATGTTCAATGGGTTTATGACACTCAAAGGGGAACCAATCTTGATAAAAACGGGGTTGTAATAAACACTACAGAACATGTTTTATCTGCTCTTGTTGGTCTCGATATTGATAATTGTTATATCCATTTGGATGCTCCTGAGCCACCAATAATGGATGGATCTTCAATTTCCTTCGTAAAAGCTTTAAAAAAAGTTGGGATAAAGCAACTAGAATTTGAAAGAAATGAATACATAGTAAAAGAAGTTATAAAATTTAGAGATGAAGATACTGGTAGTGAGATAACAATGATTCCATCTGAATCATATGAAATAACTACAATGGTGGATTTTGGGACTAAAATATTGGGTACTCAAAATGCCACCTTGAGTAATATCAGTGATTATGAAGCTGAAATAGCTTCGTCTAGAACATTTAGTTTTTTGCATGAAATTGAAATGCTCTTGGAAAATGGTTTAATCCAAGGAGGGGATTTAAATAATGCCATTGTTTATGTTGATAAACCACTATCACAAAAAACAATGGAAAGACTTAAAAAGGCCTTTAATAAAAAACAAATTTCAGTTCAACCAAATGGTATTTTAGATAACTTGTCTCTACATTATCCAAACGAAGCTGCGAGACATAAATTATTGGATATAATAGGAGATCTAGCTCTTGTCGGCTACAGAATTAAAGGCAAAGTTATTGCTCATAAGCCTGGTCATAGAACTAATATTCAATTTGCAAAAAAACTTTCGAAAATCATCAAGGAAGAAAAAAGAAATAAATTTCCAGAAATTGATCTTATAAAAGAACCGCTAATGAGTGTTAGTGATATAATGAAAATGTTACCTCATAGACCACCATTTCTTCTTGTAGACAAGATTCATGAAATATCAAAACAATATGTTATTGGATCTAAAGGAGTAACAATGAATGAATCTTTCTTCAAAGGACATTTTCCAGGTACTCCAGTTATGCCAGGTGTTCTTATTATTGAAGCTATGGCTCAAACTGGAGGGGTCTTATTATTAAATACTGTATCTGATCCTGAAAATTACTTGACATTTTTCATGAAAATTGATAACGCTAAATTCAAATATCCTGTATATCCTGGTGACCAACTAGTTTTTAAACTTGAGTTAATATCTCCAATAAGGAGAGGTATTTGTCACATGAAAGGGTTTACCTTTTCTAATGAGCGTTTGGTAACTGAAGCTGAATTGATGGCTCAATTAATTTTAAGAAATAAATAATGAACCAACCTCTAGCATACGTTCATCCGGGGGCAAAAATTGCAAAAAATGTAGTAATTGAGCCATTTACAACCATTAATAATGACGTTATAATTGGAGATGGTACTTGGATAGGCTCTAATGTAACCATTATGGAAGGAGCACGCATAGGAAAAAATTGTACAATTTTTCCAGGTGCTGTTATATCAGCAAATCCTCAAGACTTAAAATATAATGGAGAAGAAACAACAGCTGAAATTGGTGACAATACTACCATACGGGAGTGTGTTACTATAAATCGCGGAACAAAGGATAGAACAAAGACTGTAATAGGTAAAAATTGTCTCATAATGGCTTACAGTCATGTAGCCCATGATTGTATTGTTGGTGATAGCTGTATTTTTTCAAATAGTTCAACACTTGCTGGTCATGTTACTATAGGTAATTACGTAATTCTGGCTGGAATGGTTGCAATTCATCAATATTGTACCGTTGGGGATTACGCATTTATTACTGGAGGTTCTTTAGTCAGGAAAGATGTACCTCCTTATGTCAAGGCCGCAAGAGAACCACTATCCTACGTTGGTATAAATTCTGTTGGTTTACGAAGAAGAGGGTTTAGCACAAAAAAAATTAGACAAATTCAATCTATTTATCGTATTTTATATCAAAAAAATTACAACAACACTCAAGCTACTGAAATCCTTGAAGCAGAAATGGAAGTAAGTCCTGAAAGAGATGAAATCTTGGATTTTATTAAAAATTCTCATAGGGGAATTATGAAGGGTTATTTTAGAAAAAGTTAATAATATGGCGACTACATCCGATATAAAAAAAGGACTCTGTATAAGATACAATAACGATATTTATAAAATTGTTGAATTTCTTCATGTAAAACCAGGCAAAGGTCCAGCTTTCGTACGAACTAAACTAAAAAGTGTTAGCACCGGAAGAGTCATTGACAATACATTTTCAGCTGGCCATAAAATAGAAACTATACGTGTTGAAACATCTAAGTATCAATTTTTGTATAATGATTCAGAAAACTTTCACTTTATGAATAGTGAAGATTTTAATCAAATTGCTATCGATCCAAAAGTATTAGAAAATTCCAGCTTTTTAAAAGAAGGTGAAATTGTTAATATTTCTATAAATTCAGAAGATCAAATTCCACTTTCAGTTGATATGCCTTCCAATGTAATTTTGAGAGTTATTGATACAGAGCCTGGGGTTAAAGGAAACACAGCAACAAATGCTCTTAAGTCTGCTACTGTTGAAACGGGCGCGAAGGTTAAAGTTCCCCTTTTTATAAACGAAGGTGATAAAATTAAAATTGACTGTTCAAAAGGAACATATTTAGAAAGAATACAATAATAAAGATAAGATGAGTATACTGGTTAATAAAGATTCAAAAATTATAGTCCAAGGTTTTACAGGAAGTGAGGGAACTTTTCATGCAAAACAAATGATTGAGTATGGAACTAACGTAGTTGCAGGGGTTACTCCTGGGAAAGGTGGTCAAACTCATCTTGGTAAACCAGTTTTCAATACAGTTTTGGATGCTGTAAAAAAAGAAAATGCAAATACTAGTATAATTTTTGTTCCACCTGCTTTTGCGTCGGATGCAATAATTGAAGCTGCAGAGTCTGGAATTAAAGTTATTGTAACAATTACTGAGGGTATTCCTATACATGATATGGTTTTAGTACATGAATATTTAAAATCCTTTGATTGTAGAATGATTGGTCCTAATTGTCCTGGAGTTATTACTCCTGAGGAAGCTAAAGTGGGAATTATGCCAGGTTTTGTTTTCAAAAAAGGGAGGGTAGGAGTTATATCAAAATCTGGCACCTTAACCTATGAAGCTGCTGATCAAATTGTAAAAAATGGTTACGGTATTTCAACTGCAATTGGAATAGGTGGTGATCCAATTATTGGCACTACAACCAAAGATGCAATAGGTTTATTTTTAGAAGACGATGAAACAGATTGCATTGTTATGATTGGAGAAATTGGAGGACAATTGGAAGTTGAAGCCTCTAAATATGTTTTAGAAAACGAAAATAAAAAACCTGTTATTGGATTTATTGCTGGAGAAACTGCTCCCAAAGGTAGAACAATGGGTCACGCAGGTGCTATTGTGGGTGGTGATGAAGATACTGCTTCGGCTAAGAAAAAAGCTATGCAGGAATGTGGTATTTTAGTCTGTGATTCACCTGCTGAAATAGGATTATCTGTTAAAAAAGCTTTGAAAAACAATTAACATGAAACTTTTAGAAAACAAAGTTGCCCTTATAACTGGTGGCTCGAGAGGTATAGGTAAGTCAATAGTTGAAAAATTTGTTTTAAATGGGTGTAATGTTGCATTTACATACAATAAATCAGAATCTGATGCTAAACTGATTGAATCCAATTTATCTGACATAGATATAAAAATTAAAGGATACAAAAGTAACGCTGCAAAATATAATGAAGCTGAAACTATTACTAATTCAGTTATTAATGATTTTGGTAAAATTGATATTCTAGTTAACAATGCAGGGATAACTAAAGATAATTTCTTATTAAGAATGACAGAAGATGATTTTAATCATGTTTTAGATGTAAACCTAAATTCGGTATTTAATATGACTAAGGCTGTTCAAAAAGAATTTTTGAAAAATAGGTATGGTTCGATTATTAATATAAGTTCGATTGTGGGCATTAAAGGAAACGCTGGTCAATCAAATTATTCTGCTTCAAAAGCAGGTATTATTGGTTTCACAAAATCTATTGCCCTGGAACTGGGTTCCAGAAATATAAGAAGTAATGCTGTTGCTCCTGGTTTTATAGAAACTGAAATGACTAAAAATCTATCTGAAGATACACTGAAGTCATGGTATAGCTCAATTCCATTAAAACGTGGAGGTAAACCTAGTGATATAGGAAATGTTTGTGTATTTTTGGCATCAGATATGTCATCTTATATTACTGGACAAGTTTTGGTAGTAGATGGTGGAATGCTAACTTAAAAAAAAAAAAATGATGCAGAAATTACCTAAAATCGGTTTACCAGCTTTATTGCTAGGATTTATTTTAATTGTATTTGTTTCCAAATCTTCAATAAATATTGGCTACGGAGAGGCCGGTGTCTTATTTAAAACTTTTGGTGGCGGAGTTGTAACTGATTCTCCACCCTTAGGAGAAGGGTTTCATATTATAGCACCATGGAATAAGGTTTATGTTTACAATGTTAAGCAGCAAGAGTTTTTTGAAAGCGGTATGCAAGTCCTCTCATCTAACGGTTTAGAGATTTCCCTTGATGTATCGGTTCTTTATCAACCAAAATACAATGAAATAGGTTTTCTTCATAAAACCAAGGGTGAAAATTATGTAAATATTGTTTTAATCCCTCAGATCAGAGCTGTTGCACGTTCAGTCGTTGGTAGATATACTCCTGAGCAACTTTATTCAACAAAACGTGATGCAATTCAAATTGAAATTGCTGAGGAAAC
>JBELIL010000127.1:0-3227 GCA_042090925.1 Flavobacteriales bacterium | reverse complement strand
TATGAAAGCAACATTACAAGTCATAAATTTTTTATATGTTTAAGAGTTTAAGTTTTAAAGTAATTATATTTGGATTTATATTTACATTTTTTTCAAGTTTTGGACAGAGTTTTTTTTTAGGTCTATTCAATTCTAGCATACGTGACACCCTTTCTATCACACAGGGACAATTTGGATCAATTTATGCATCAGCAACTTTGCTAAGTAGCTTTTTGTTAATCTGGGTTGGAAAAAAAATAGATGATATAAATATATTTAAATTTGCTTTTTTTGTAACATTACTTCTTTCATTTTCTTGTTTTTTCTTTTCAAAAATTTCTTCTGTTATTTTCTTATTCATTGCAATTTTTCTAATGAGGTTCTCAGGACAAGGAATGATGTCTCATACAGCCACCACTACTATTTCAAGATATTTTACAAAATCTAGAGGTAAAGCACTGAGTACAATTTGGTTTGGCCTTTCAACTGCTGAATTTATTTTACCTGTTTTAGTAGTATATCTTCTAACTATTTTCACCTGGCAAAATATTTGGATTTCAATTTCAATTCTAGTTTTGATTTTTTTACCAATCACGTCTTTTGTTTTAATAAAAAAATTAAATTTTGAGTCAAGAGAAGAAATAAATGACCAAGATGTATCAAATCGAACAACTAAACAATGGAAAAGAATAGAAGTTTTAAAAGATTATAGATTTTATATAGTTTGTTTAAACATGTTAGCCATGCCTTGGATCGCAACTGGGGTATTTGTTTATCAATCCTTCATTACAGAATCTAAAGGTTGGGGTACTTTTGTAATTGCACAATCATTTATGGTATATTCAATATTGTCAGTAATTACGTTGTTAGCCTCGGGTTTTTTAATTGATAAGTTTACAAGTAGAAAATTGTTAATTTTTATGAATATTCCATTACTTTTTTCTGCGATAGTTTTAATCTTTTTTAATAATCCTTTAACTGCATTTGTATTTTTAGGTTTAATTGGTATTTCAAATGGTTTAGCTAATGTACTTGGTTCTTCAACCTGGGCTGAAATTTATGGAGTAAAACATATTGGTTCCATTAAAGCTTTAACAACTGCTCTGATGGTATTTTCTACTGCCTTTGGAACCGCTTTGTTTGGATTGTTAATTGATAAAGGATATTCTATTGAGCAAATAGCTTTAGTATCTTTTGTCTATATTTTTGTATCAATTATTCTTCTATTTTTTGTTAGAAATAAGCTAAATCCAAAATATATATAAAAACTCCTTGATTTTTTAAACTTCACTGTATAGATACTGCGCATGGCAAGAGTAACCGTAGAAGACTGTATAGATAAAGTAGATAGCCCTTATGAATTAGTATTAGTTGCTAAAGAAAGAGCAACTCAATTAAATTCAGGAATAGAACCTACAATTGATAGAGACAACGATAAAAATACAGTAATTTCCCTTAGAGAAATTGCTGAAGAAAATATTAAAGTTTCAGATTTAACTGAAAGTGCTGTTTACAAACTTAGAAAGCATGTTGAACAAGTAGATGACAATGCTGAAGATGATGAAGAAGTGGGTGATGATTTTGAAAGTTTATATAAAGGTGAAATCTCAAAAAGTGGTGCTCCAATTTTACCATCAAAAAGAGCTAGAAAAGCTCCAGAAAAAATTCAAGTTTCAAAAGAAGATTTAGCAGAATTATCTGAAACAGCTAAACCCGATGTAGAGAATTCAGTAAGTGACGAGGCTGAAGCAGAAGAAGGTGATTTATCTCTTGATCAAGTAACAGAAGCTGAAGAACAATCAACTGATCCAATTTCTGACGATAACGAGACCAACAATAGTTAATTAAATTCTTTTAATATTTTTTCTCTATGCTCATCTAAATCGGGTATATCACCACGAGTTTTTTCATCCTTATAAGAGGACATTTTGATTGGATTGCCAGCCAATTTAAAATCCCCAATTACTTTATGATAAGCTTTTACAATCATATTTCTTGATTCAATTTGAGGATTTTCAACTGCTTCTTTAATATTATGTATAGGACCACAGGGAATCTTTTCTTTTTCCATATCTTTTACCCATTCACTTGTCTTTCTTTCGGAAAGTTTATTTTCTAAAATTACTTTTAATTCATTCATATTTTTAGATCTCGATGAGTTATCAGAAAATTTTTCATTACTATTAATTTCTGGCATTTTTAAAAGATTGCAAAGTTTTTCAAATAATTTGTCATTTCCAGCTGCAATAATTATATAACTATCTTTTGTTTTAAATGCCTCAAAAGGTGCAATTGATGGATGGCGTGAACCCATTGGTTTTGGAATTTCATTTTTGGCAAGATAACGCGCAATGGCATTTTCCAAAATGGCAATCTGGCAATCAAGCATTGAAACATCAATATACATTCCTTTACCAGTTTTTTGTCTGTCATAAAGAGCAGCATTAATTCCAATAGCAGTAAATAAACCAGCAGTAATATCTCCAATAGAAGTTCCAACTCTTGTTGGTTCAGAATTAGGTTGGCCAGTTACACTCATTAGCCCACCCATTCCTTGAACTACCATATCGTAAGCTGGTAATTCTTTTAGTGGACCAGTTTGTCCGAAACCTGAGGCTGAAGCATAAATTAATTTTGGATGTTTCTTACTGATATCCTTCCAGCCATAGCCCCATTTTTCTAAAGTACCTGGTTTAAAATTTTCAACTAATATGTCAGCTTTAGATAAAATTTTGTCAAATATTTTTTTATCATCAGTATTTTTTAAATTAAGAGCAATACTTTCTTTTCCTCTGTTAAGAGACATAAAATAAGCTGAATAATCTTTAATGAATGGTCCAAATTTTCTAGAATCATCTCCAATTTCTGGTGCCTCAACCTTAATAACACGTGCACCAAGGTCTGAAAGTATCATTGTGCAGTAAGGCCCTACAAGCACTCTTGTTAAGTCAACAACTAAAAGGTTTTTTAAAGGTCCATCCATAATTATTTTTTTAATAAAGTATTTTTGACGACTTGACTCTTATTAATAACTTCATTTTAATTGAATTATTATAAATAACAATAGAGGGAAATAATAATGTTAAAAAAAATATCTTTATATTTAACTTCATTAGTTTTTGTTTTCACAACTATTGGTTCTGCTTTTGCTGTAACATTAAAAGCTAGTCACCAATGGCCTGGAACTCCAAGGGCTGATGGATCATTTGACCCACGACACGAAATGGTTCAAATTATTGCTGACGAAG
>JBELIL010000126.1:0-3280 GCA_042090925.1 Flavobacteriales bacterium | reverse complement strand
GAACATTAACTAAAGTTCCTTCTAGTAATTTTAAAAGTGCTTGTTGTACTCCTTCACCAGAAACATCCCTAGTGATAGAAGGGTTATCTCTTTTTCTTGCTATTTTATCAATTTCATCAATAAAAACAATTCCCTTCTGAGCACTCTCCAAATCATAATCTGCAGCTTGTAAAAGTCTAGTTAAAATACTTTCTACATCTTCTCCAACATATCCAGCCTCAGTTAATATTGTTGCATCTACAATTGCCAGAGGTAACTTCAACATTTTTGAAATTGTTTGAGCAAGTAGTGTTTTTCCTGTTCCTGTCTGCCCAACAATTAAAACGTTACTTTTCTGTATTTCAATAGAGTCATCGATATCTTTATTAATAATTCTTTTATAATGATTATAAACCGCTACTGATAATACTTTTTTCGCATAGTTTTGTCCGATTACGTATTGATCTAAATATGATTTGATTTTAACTGGAGATTCTAAATTGAATGAAGGCTTTTTAGTTTGACTATTATTACTTTCATTGAGAATAATTCCGTTGGCTTGTTCTACACACTGGTCACATATATGTGCGTCAAGTCCCGCTATCAAAACTTCAGTTTGGGTTTTCATTCTTCCACAAAAAGAGCATGAAAGTTCTTCACTCATAATATCATTTTTTTAATACTTCATCAACCATACCATATGATTTGGCTTCTTGAGCTTTCATCCAATAATCTCTGTCACTATCTTTATTGACTTTTTCAATTTTTTGACCGCTGTGTTTGGCAATAATTTGATAAAGTTCATCTTTTAGTTTTAGAATTTCTCGAGCTGTTATTTCGATATCAGATGCTTGTCCTTGGGCTCCCCCAAGAGGTTGATGTATCATTACACGAGCATGTGGAAGGGCAGATCTTTTCCCAGATGCACCTGCGCATAAAAGTACTGCTCCCATGGATGCAGCCATACCTGTACATATGGTTGCTACATCAGGAGAAATATATTGAATTGTATCATAAATGCCTAAACCTGCATAAACTCCCCCACCTGGTGAATTAATATAAAGCTGAATATCTCTCTTCGAATCTACACTTTGTAAAAACAAAAGTTGTGCCTGAATTATATTTGCAACTTGGTCATTAATAGCAGTTCCTAAAAACATTACTCTATCCATCATTAGTCTTGAAAAAACATCCATTTGAGCAACATTGAGTTGTCTTTCTTCGATTATGTATGGAGTCATACTACTAACTATTTGATCATAATACATAGAGTTTATACCATGCTTCTTTGTAGCAAATTTTTTAAATTCCTTTTTATAATTCATAATTATTTATATTAACTAAAATTAAACATTTTTATTGTGTAGTTGGATAAGCGGATTTAATAAAAGAATCGTAGCCTAATTTTTTTATTTTGAATTTTATGTTTTCTTTAAAAAATAGAAGTAACTTTTCTGATTTGACTTGTTCGATAATTCTTTTTCTTTCCTCCTCATTTCTTGTTATTCTCTCAACCATTTGCTCAATCTCTTGATCATTATCTTTTTTCGAAATTTGTCCAAATTGACTTAAAAAAATCTTTTTAGCAAAATTCTTAATTTCCTTTTCATCAACCTTTAAATTATTTTTATCAATAATTTCTTCTTCAATAAGTTGATATCTCAAACCTTTTTCAGATTTCTCATATTGCTCAGTCGCATTTTCAATCGAAATTTCTTTTTCGTTCCTTTTTTGAAGCCATTTTATAAGAAATTTCTTAGGAAGATCAAATTTTAATTCTTTAATTAATTTCTTCGTAACATCATTTAAAAATTTCTGATCAGATTGTTGATCATATTGAGATTCGATGGACTTTTTAATTTCCTCTTTAAACTGAGTTAAAGTTTTAATTGATTTATTTGGATATATTTTTTTAAAAAAAGGATCTTCAAGCTTAGCGATGACTCTTTTCTGTATTGATAATAGTTTTGCATTAATATCAATTTTAGAATTTGCAATCTCATCAATGGGTTTATTGAAAATATTAAGCGACTGAGTTCTATCTTTAAAAAAATCCTTCAAATCAAAATTTAAAGAATCATTTATCTTTAACTTTTTAACCATGTCGACTATTTTTTTTGTTTTTAGTTGATCCAGTTTTAAGGTCATTCTTTTATTTATATTTTCTGCTTTGGAGGAAAATTCAAAAATTAACTCAGAAATATCAGATATTTTTTTTTCATCTTTTAATTCACCATATTGTTTCTGGAGATACTGGATTCTCTCTTCAATAATCTTATTTTCAACACTTATTTTGTTGTATATGGCTGGTTTTTTGAAATTAAAATTAACTTTCACGTTGGGACTTAAACCAATTTCAAATTTGAAGTTAAAAACATTCGAATTCCAGTCAAAATTCTCATCTAATATTGGGATTGGATTTCCCAGAATTTTCAGATTATTATCTACTATATATTGGTTAAGGGACTCACTTAAAATTTTATTAGTTTCTTCAACGATTATTGACTTTTCATATTTTTTTCTAATCAGAGATAATGGAACATGTCCTTTTCTAAAACCAGGAAGATTGATTTTTGACTTATAATCTTTAATAATGTTCTCAACCTTTTTCTTGTAATCTTTTTTTTCAATTGAAATAGAGATTGTAGAATTTAATTTGTCTATTTTTTTAAGATCGATTTTCATATTTAACAGTTAGCCCGCAAAATTAGTGTTTTAAATTTTGTTTACAAATGCATAATCATATTCAAACTAGTTTAATAAATATCATTTCAAATAGACTTTTTTCCAAATTAATACTACATTTGCGGTCTGAATTAATAATCGATTGTCGAGAACAATCAAAATTAATGTGATATGGCGGTAAAAATAAGACTTCAAAGACATGGCAAAAAAGGGAAACCATTTTATTGGATTGTAGTAGCGGATTCCCGAGCTAAAAGAGATGGTAAATATTTACAAAAATTAGGGGTTTATGATCCGAACATAAATCCAGCTAGAGTTGAAGTAAATTTTGAAGAGGCATTAAAATGGTTAGAAAATGGTGCAATCCCGACAAATACAACTCGAACATTATTATCCTATAAAGGGATTATGCTAAAATATCATCTAAGCAAAGGTGTTTTAAAGGGCGCACTGAAACAAGATAAAGCCGATGAACAATTTCAAACATGGCTTAAAGAAAAAGAATTAAAAATAAGTGCTAAGCAAGACAAAATTTCAAAAGAAATTGATAAATCGAAAACTGATAAGTTAAAACTTGAAAAAGAAGTAAACGAAAAAAGAGTTTTAGATAGGGAAA
>JBELIL010000026.1:4306-18738 GCA_042090925.1 Flavobacteriales bacterium | reverse complement strand
GCCCATCTTTTAATTTTTGAAGAGTCATTTTGGTTATATTGATTTAAAATAAAATTTTCAATCCCTTCAAAATCGATTAAATAGTTTCTTGTTAAACCTAAAGATTTGGATTCAACTTTAAATGATTCTTTGCCCCCTTTTAAAATTATTCCCATTGCATCAGCAGGGATATTCTTGATTTGATCTTTCAACGAAAAACCGTACTTTTTTGAAATACTTTCAATTTGTTTAAATATCCAAGAATCCTTCATTTTTCCTAAAGGAATAATACCACCATTGGCTATTGAGTTTGATGGATCAGGTATCACCTTTTCTTTATGAATTTCAAGTTTATACCCAAGTCCCTTACATTCAATGCACATGCCTTTTGGAGAATTAAAAGAAAAACTATTTGGTTCTGGAGTTGGATATGATATACCAGTTTGAGGACACATTAATTTTTTACTGTAATATTTTAATTTCTTTTCTTTTTCACTTAATATAATCGCAGTTTCTTCGCCATAGAACATAGCTGTTTTTATTGATTCATTTAATCTTTTAAATTTATCATCGGTATCCGTTAATTTAAAACGATCAATTACCAAATCAATATCATGGATCTTGTATCTGTCAAGTTTCATACCACTTGTTAAATTTACTATTTGAGCATCAACTCTAACTTTTAAAAACCCTTGATGGATTAAATTTTGGAAAAGTTCTCTATAGTGCCCCTTTCGTGCTTTAATCAATGGAGCTAAAACTATTATGTCACTTTGATGAAAATTTTCACTAATTAGATTTAATATTTTGTCATGTGAATAACTTACCATTTTCTTTTTTGTATTGTAGCTATGCGCGATCCCAATTCTAGAATACATTAATCTTAAAAAATCATAAATCTCTGTTATAGTACCTACTGTGGAGCGAGGATTTTTTGAAGTTGTTTTTTGCTCAATTGCTATAACAGGAGAAAGACCATCAATTTTATCAACATCTGGGCGCTCAAAATTTCCCATAAATTGCCTAGCGTATGCAGAGAAAGTTTCCATATACCTTCTTTGACCTTCGGCATGAATCGTGTCAAAAGCCAAGGAGGATTTTCCACTTCCTGAAAGACCGGTTATAACGGTAAGTTTATTTCTTGGGATCTTTAGGGAAATATTTTTTAAATTATGAACCCTAGCTCCTTTTATGTGTATAAAATTTTCAGACAACATCTAATTTAGTTTTAAATAAACTAATAAGTTTCAGCAAAATCATCTCCTCTATTATCAGCACCCACAGAAATATTACCGTTTCTATCGACCATTATGGCATCAACTCGACCAATTTTTTTTGATTTTTGTAAATCAAATTGATGACCTATTGATTTTAATATTTTTAATTCACTAATATTTTTAAAGTTTGGTTCAAATCTTACGGAATCTGGTACCCATTGGTGATGAAACCTAGGAGAATCTATTGACTCTTGAATACCCATTTTATATTCATAAGCATTTAGAATTGTTTGAAAGACGGATGTTATAATTGTTGAACCACCGGGAGTACCTAGTACTAAAAATAATTTACCTTTTTTTTCCACTATGGTAGGAGTCATTGAACTAAGCATTCTTTTTTTTGGTTTAATGGAGTTGGATTGACCTCCAATCAATCCAAACATATTTGGAGATCCTGGTTTACTACTAAAATCGTCCATTTCGTTATTCATAAAAACACCAATTTCGTCAACAAAAACTTTTGAACCGTAAGATCCATTTAAAGTAGTAGTTACGGAAACTGCATTTCCACTAGAATCTAGTATCGAAAAATGAGTAGTTTCATCACTTTCTATTACAACAATATCTCCGTGAGGAATATTAGATGACTTCGTCGCTAAAATTGGGTTATAATTTAACATTCTGTCCGTTAGATAATCTGAGGATATCAAATGATACTCAGGTATTGATACAAAATCTGGATCTCCCAAAAAGTAACTTCTGTCTGCGTATGATCTCCTTTCTGCTTCAATCATTAAGTGCAAAGCTTTGTGAGATTTGTATTCAAAATCACCTATGTTAAATGGCTCAATCATTTTCATCATTTGAGCAAGGCAAATTCCACCACTTGATGGGGGACCCATCGATATAACCTTTAGGTCTTTATAATCAAACACAATTGGCTTTCTCCATTTTGGCTCGTAAGACTTAAAGTCTTTCAATGATATTTTACCTCCAGTTTTATTTATTTTTTTTACCATGGATTCCGCAACCCAGCCTTCATAAAAACCTTTGTTCCCGTATTTTAAAATTTCATTCAATGCTTTAGCAAGATTAGGGTTTTTGATTAAATCCCCTTTTTTAAAAGTTTTTCCATAAAAAGTTTTGTCTCCGTTAACTTTTATAAACTCGTCTCTCTTACTATTCAGACTTTCGGATTGTTTTTCTGTAACCATAAAACCTTCTTTGGCTAATTCGATAGATGGTTGAATCAAGTCAGCTAGTGGCAAACTTCCCATTTTTTTATGAACTTCTAGAATTCCAGCTACAGATCCAGGAACTCCAACAGCTAAGCCTCCAGTTCTACTTAAATCACCGATAACTTTACCACTTTTATCCAAATACATATCTTCACTTGAACTTAAAGGGGCCGTCTCTCTATAATCAAGACTCCCAAATTCTCCATTAGAAGTTCTATAAACCATAAATCCACCACCTGTAATATTTCCAGCGTTTGGGAAAACTACTGTTAAAGCAAAACTTGTCGCTACCATAGCATCGAATGCGTTTCCTCCTTTTTTTAAAATTTCAACTCCAATTTTAGAGGCTTCTTGTCTAGCGGAAACAACCGCTCCTTGAATAGAAGCTTTTTTTAAATTTTTACAACCAATAAAAAATAGAATAAGAAAATTTAAGAGTATTAATTTCTTCTTGATTTTAATTTCAGTCATTGATAAAATTCGCGTAAATTATTTATTAAAACTCAATTTGGCAATATACGTAATTTGTATCTAATTTTTTAATTTGAATTACTTGCTTGTTTATTTTTTAAAATCAAATGTATATTTGATAAATTTTTATATGCCTTTAATTAAATCCATTTCTGGAATAAGAGGAACCTTAAAAGGAGATAAAGACTCTAGTTTGAATCCTGATGTAATAAAAACCTTTACCTCCTCATTTGTACAGCATCTAAAAAACATTAATAACAATAAACCTATTTCAATTGCAATTGGAAGAGACGGAAGAGTTTCAGGAAAAAGAATCTGTGAAATCGTTTGTGAAGTTTCTTGTAATATGGGAATAAATATTATTGATTTAGGATATTCAACTACACCTAGTGTTGAAGTTTTTATTGATCAAGAAGGACTAGATGGTGGAATAATGATAAGCGCAAGTCACAACGGAATTGAATGGAATGCTCTAAAATTATTTAATTCAAAAGGAGAGTTTATATCAAAAGATGATTTTGATAATATTAATTCCATTATCGACAATAAATCATTTAATTATGAAGATGTTAAATCAGCTGGGAAAATTATTACTAATTCGCATTCAATTGAGCAACATATAGAATTAATTTTATCCAATGAGTTAGTAAACATAAATAAAATTAAAAGCAGTAAACTTAAGATTGTAGTGGACGGTATAAATTCCACTGGTGGTATTGCTGTTCCTTATTTATTAGAGAGGTTAGATGTAGAGGTTGTAAAATTGAATTGCGAACCAGACGGAAATTTTATTCATGATCCAGAGCCCCTCGAGAAAAATCTTGTCGGATTGTCAAATTCAGTAGTTAAAAATAGTGCTAATCTTGGAATAGCTGTTGATCCTGATGTAGATCGATTGGCTTTTATAGACGAAAAAGGAACATATTTTGGTGAGGAATACACATTAGTAGCCTGTGCTGATTATGTTCTTAATAAAAATTCTGGGCCAACAGTTTCAAATCTTTCTTCTACTAAAGCTTTAAGGGAATTAACTGAATTTAGGGGATGTAATTATTTTTATTCTGCAGTAGGGGAGGTAAATGTTGTTGAAATGATGAAGAATAAAAATGCTGTGATTGGTGGAGAAGGTAATGGTGGTGTAATTTTACCATCCATACATTATGGAAGAGACGCCTTAATAGGTATTGCTCTTTTTTTATCTCACCTTGTTGAAAAAAGTAGTTCTGTATCAAACCTTAGGAAACAATATCCATCATATTACATGGCAAAAAAGAAAATGAATATTACAAATGTTTCTTTTGATGAAGTTTTTAAAAAATTAAAATTAGAGTTTTTAGATTGTGAGATTATCGAAATAGATGGATTAAAAATAATTTTTAAAGACTCATCCTGGGTTCATCTTAGAAAATCTAACACAGAGGATATAATTCGAATTTATTCAGAGTCCGATAATATTTTAAAAGCAAATCAGATTGCTGATAAAGTTATAAATCTAATTGAAAATTTATAAATAATTTTAATGAACCATATGCTTAAATCTATTATGAGTCCAGAGATATTCAGAAGGGTTTTCCGCTATTTGTTTTTCTAATTTATTAAAAAACAAATTAGTTATTTCATTGTCTTTAAATTCTAATGGTTTTTCAACTAAAGTTGATATTTCTGCTTCGTAAAAACCTCTTTTTACCCTATTAATTTGACAATAAAATATTGGAAAATTATATTTTTTTGCAATTCTCTCTGCTCCTGTGAAAACAGGCACCTTAGTTCCCATAAAAGCCCTCACATATGATTTTGAATCTTTTTTTGGGGATTGATCACCAATAAAACCAAGTAAGCCATAATCATTTGAACTTTTCATTGATTCAATAAAATCAAAAGTTTTATATCTGGACAATAAAAATGATCCATATTTCTCTCTAGACATTGTCATTTTTTTTTCAAAGTATTTATTTGTCAGAGGAGTATATATTCCGTACGCGTTTCCTATCAAATGACTTCCTATTGTCAACATACCCTCCCAATTTGAAAAATGCCCAAGTAATAGTATGGTGCTTTTTCCTTTTTTTTCTTCATTATTTATCAACTCAATATTTTTAAAATTATACCTTTTAAGCATTTCGTTTTTTGATATTGAAAAGTTTTTAATCATCTCTACCATCAAATCTGAAAAATGATTATAAAATTTTCTTTCTATTTTCTTTATTTCCCTAAATGACTTTTTTGGAAAACTTAAGGTCAAATTTTTTCTAACAATTTTAAGTCTAAATTTTACAACCTTGTAAAGAAAAAAAGACAATAAATCTGATAGCAGATATAAGACAGAGTGGGGCAGATAGGATAAAAAAAGTAGGAGTGGATACGTAAATAAAAATACAAATAAATGCAAGCCTTAAAATTTTCTCAAATATAGTTATATTTGAAATATACTACCACCATGTTAGGCATATCAAATCTTTTATTTAGTTTAATATTGTCAATAGTTTTAATAAGTTTAAATGCACTTAAAAACTATTCAAATTTCGAAAAATTTAAATTAAATGTTGGAAAAGTGAATTCAGGAGAATATTACAGATTATTATCATCTGGTTTTCTTCATGGAGACATACAACATCTCCTATTTAATTGTTTTACATTATTCATCTTTGGAGATACGGTAATCACGAGTTTAGGAGAAATTAATTTTATTTTACTTTATTTCTCTTGTCTTATTTTCAGTGGTTGGCTTTCTGTTTATTTTAATAAAAATAATAGTTTTTATTCTGCCGTTGGAGCCAGTGGAGCCGTAATTGGAGTAGTTTACAGTTCTATTTTACTATATCCTGGTATGAAGTTGGCATTTTTATTTTTTCCTATTCCTATGCCTGCTTATTTATTTGCGATAGGGTATTTACTTTACAGTCTTTATGGGGTTAAAAAGTTAAATGATGGAATTGGACATGAAGCACATGTTGGAGGCGCTTTATCGGGTCTAGTAATAACAAGTCTTTTCAAACCCAACGTCATCATAGAGTCATTTTATCTTTTGATTGTTATGGTTGCAATAACAGTGATTGGTTTTTTTAGCATTAAAAAAAATTAATTGTTTAAAATCTCACTAATTTTTGAAGCCAACTGAACACCACGAAGATTCTTATCAATTATACGGCCTTCTTTGTCTATAATAAAGGAGGCGGGTATAGCTCTTATATTGTACAATTTTGCAATTGGATCTTGCCAAAATTTAAGATTCGAAACATGACTCCATATAAGGCCATCGTCGTCAATTGCTCTCAACCAACTGGACCTATTTTTATCTAAAGATACGCCAATTATTTCCAATCCCTTAGGATGCATTTCCTTGTAAAGTCTTACTAAATTTGGATTTTCAACTCTGCACGGTCTACACCAAGAGGCCCAAAATTCAATTATAGTAACTTTACCTTTCAAATTCGCTAAATTAAGTACTTCTCCAGAAGGAGAAGGTCCTTCAAAATTGGGAGCAATTTCACCTATTGATGATGCCTCTACTGGGGCATTAACTTTTTCAATCAAAATTTTTCCGACTCGACTATTTAAATATTTTGGATTATAAGTAGCTACTATTTCTTTAGCAGACTTAATGTCGATTGTTTTTTCATTAATAAGTTTTTCAAGCATAAGTACAGATAAATATGAATCTTTTGTTTTTTTGGCTAATTCTAATTCAAAATTCAATAATTCAGTCTGAGTTGATCTATATTGATTTTGGAGATCTTGAACTAACAAGTTGTCACCTAATGAGTTCGCAATTTGTATTTCATTCACAATTTTATTTAAAATGCTTACAATAGACTTTGTTTTATTTCGATAAAGATTCAAATTATCATTTGAATTACTTCCTGTAACTTGCGATGCGTCTAAACTATCTTTATATATACTTACATCAATTTTACCCGTTTCTAGTACAAATGGAATATTAACATCTTTACCTTTTATTGACAAAAAATTTACATCAATCTCATTAACTTTTAAAGTAAAATTAAATCTACCACTACGAACTAATGTAGAATCCATTTTTACTGGCTGATTTACAGAATTAGGTACGATTCTGTAAATAACTAATCCATCATCTAAATCTGTTGTACCTTTTAATTTAAAGGAATTTTTATTATCGTCGCAACTGAGTAATATGGATATAAAAAGAATAATTAAAATTCTCAAAAGAAATTTTTCCTTAAAATTAGTGAAACTTATTTAATTAAAATTATAAGTTATTCATCAGATATTTATAACCTATCAATAAACCTTATATTTGCATAAAATTATATGTGTGGCTGGAAATAAATTTGGTAATCTCTTTACTCTTACAACCTTTGGTGAGTCACATGGTTTAGCAATGGGAGGAATAATTGATGGATGTCCTGCAGGAGTAAAAATTGACCAAAAAATAATTCAACAAGACCTAGATAGGCGAAAACCTGGTCAGTCTAAAATAGTTTCTCAAAGAAAAGAAAATGATATTGTTGAAATATTTTCTGGCATTTTTGAAGGAAAATCTACTGGAACACCAATTGGTTTTTTAATTAAAAATAAAGATCAAAAATCCAAAGATTACAGTCATATAAAAGACTCCTACAGACCGTCCCATGCAGATTTTGTTTATGATGAAAAATACGGATTTAGGGACTTTAGGGGAGGTGGTAGAAGCTCAGCTAGAGAAACTGTAGTTAGAGTAGTTGGTGGTTCCATAGCAAAACAATTTTTAAAAGACATAAAAATCCAAGCATATGTTTCAAGAGTTGGGGATGTTAAAGTTGACAAACATTATTCTGAATTAGACCTTGGTAAAACAGAAAACAATATTGTTAGATGTCCTGATTTAAGTACAGCTAAAAAAATGGAAGAACTTATTAGATCAATTAGAAAGGAAGGGGATACAATTGGTGGAATAATTACTTGCGTAATTAAAAATGTACCCATAGGCCTTGGAGAACCAGTTTTTGACAAATTGCATGCTCAATTAGGAATGGCAATGCTTTCGATAAATGCTGTAAAAGGTTTTGAGTATGGTAGCGGATTTGAATCTTCTAAATTTAAGGGTAGTGAACATAACGATATTTTTCAAAAAGATGGCTCAACAGAAACAAACTACTCTGGCGGAGTACAAGGGGGGATATCTAATGGAATGGATATTTATTTTAACGTTGCTTTTAAACCAGTTGCAACAGTAATGAAAAAGCAAAAAACAATAAATAAAGATGGTGAAGAGGTTATCCTAGAAGCGAAAGGCAGACATGACCCATGTGTATTACCAAGAGCAGTTCCAATTGTTGAATCAATGGCTGCACTAGTGATTGCTGATTATTTTTTAATAAAACGTTCTAACAGAAAAAATTTTAAATGAAAAAATTGGGGTTATTTTTTGTTTTTTTAATAATTATATCTTGTTCTAAGAAAAACATTGAAGAGGAGGAAGATGTAATCTTGGTTACCTATCAATTAAGTATATTGACTTCTGAGGGAGGCACAGTTAATTATAATAATCCAAATAATGGTTTATTTGAAACTGGTAGTAGAGTTATTTTAGAAGCTATTGCTAATGAAGATTTTTATTTTACAGAATGGTCTAACGGGTCAAGAGAAAATCCGATTACTATTAATATTGATTCTGATGTTACAATATTTCCAAAGTTTTTAAATAAAATGAGCGTTATAAAACGGTTTAACGAAATTGTTATTGGAGATGGAGAAAATGGACCAATGCATACCTTAAAATGGAAAGCAATGAAAATATCTATACAGGGTGCATCCACAGAAATTGACAAGGAATTAGACCTTTTTATTGAGGAACTCAATACTATTTTATCAAATGACAACCAATTTAGCTGTGAAAAAGTAACAGATAATTATGGAGTTCATATGGTTAATTCAACTGCTGAAGAATTTTTAAATATTTATCCTCGGTATGAAAACAATGGGATTAATTTAGAAGATTTTTGGGGATATGCAAGTTGGAGTGCGAATGTAGAAGGTTATATAAACGAAGGGACAGTTTTTTTAAATAAACCTGAAATGAATTGGATTAAAGCCATTAAATGGACTATAAGACACGAATTAGGACACGTTTTGGGTCTTAAACATACACCAGATGAGACAAGTATAATGCATCCGTTATTTAGAGAAGATATTAATGAAGATTTTTCAGACATAGATAAAGAAGCACTGAGATTTTTGCATGATAATAGAATTCCACTTAAATCTGATTTAGAAAGTTCAAATGCCATTTTAAAAAATATTTTAGGCGTAAATAGCTCTAAAATTATTCAACAAAACTCTAAAGTAAAACAAAATACAAATGAGAGATCCAAGAGGGGTTATCATTTTAAATGTCACAGAGTTTAAAATAAAACCCTTTTTATTAAGTGTTTTTCTAAATAAATGTTTTGTAAATTAATAATATGAAAAATTTACCGTTACACTGGAAAATTATAATAGGAATGTTTCTGGGCATATTATTCGGTCTTGGATTAAGTATTTATCCAACTGGTAAAATTTTTATTAGCAATTTCATAAAACCCTTTGGAACAATATTTATAAACCTCTTGAAGTTAATAGCTATACCCTTGATTCTAGCCTCACTTATTAAAGGAGTTTCAGATTTAAAAGATATATCAAAACTATCAAAAATGGGTGGTAGAACTATAATTACATATATGTTTACAACCATAATTGCGGTAATCATAGGCCTTGTTCTTGTTAACCTAATTAAACCTGGTAATTCAATTTCTAATGAAACAAGACAGGAATTAATTGAAGCATATTCTAGTAATACCGAAGAGAAAAGAGAGGCAGCAAACAAACAAAAATCTTCTGCTCCACTTCAAGCACTGGAAGATATTGTACCAGATAATATTTTTAAATCTTTTACTAGCAATAAAAATATGCTGCAAGTAATCTTCTTTGCACTATTCTTTGGAATTGGAATGATTCTACTACCTGAAAAAAAAGTTTCACCGGTAAAAGAATTTATTGACTCTTTAAATGTTATAATCTTAAAACTAATTGATCTTATTATGCTTTCTGCACCCTATGGTGTGTTTGCATTACTTGCAACACTTGTAGTGGAAGCTCCAAGTTTAGAATTATTTGCGGCTCTTGGTCTTTATTCAATTACTCTTTTAGTTGGTTTAGCAATGATGATTTTGGTATATGCAATAATTGTAAAATTAATTACTGGTAAACCTCCAGGTGAGTTTTTTAAAGGTATTGCACCAGCTCAACTTCTTGCATTTTCTACAAGTTCAAGTGCGGCAACTCTTCCTGTAACTATGGAATGCGTTGAAAAAAATCTTGGTATTAATAAAGAAGTAAGCAGCTTTGTTCTACCCATTGGAGCTACAATAAACATGGATGGAACAAGTCTTTACCAAGGAGTGGCGGCAGTATTTATAGCTCAAGCATTTGGACTAGATTTAGATTTGTCGTCTCAACTGGGAATAATCTTAACGGCAACATTAGCTTCAATTGGAACCGCTGCCGTTCCTAGTGCAGGTATTGTAATGCTTGTAATTGTATTAGCTCAGGCTGGTATTCCTGAAGCAGGACTTGCTTTAATATTCGCTGTAGATCGACCACTTGATATGTGCAGAACAATTGTAAATGTTACTGGTGACGCAGCCGTCTCCTCCGTAGTCAATAAATCACTTGGAAACAAGTAGTTTTCAATTAATCTAAATACTTGTGTTTAAAAGATGGAGTCGGAGTAGGGCAGGTCTCATAACTACCAAACCATTTATATCGATTCTTTGCTATAAACCTATATATTCCATCTGTTAGGAATCTAGGAATAACTAAAAAAATTAAAATTAGATTAAATAACCCACCAAGTGTTTTCATTATTTTGAAAAAAGCTCTTGACTCTGTATAAATTCCATCTAACTGATCCCATACGACAACAGTATCCTTATTTGAAATATTTATATCTCTCTTAGAAGCGAAATTTATAGCTAAATCGCTATCTAAGGATGAGAACCTTAATTTATCATTTTTATCCCATCTGCATAGAGTACGAATCCAAAAATTACAAAATACGCAAGGTCCATCAAAAAATATTATTAAAGGCTTCATTTTGATTTTACTAATTCAATTTCAGTTAGACTAATTTGTGTCTTAAAATTACCATAATTTACGATTGCTTTATTCTTTTTAATCGAATCAATTATACCCTCTGATTTTCCTGTTGGTATTTTTACTGTATCACCAACAGAAAACTTAATTTCAACTTTTTTATTTAATTTTTTCTTCTTTTTGATTTTTAAAAAATCCTTTTTGGATTCATCTTTAATCTTCAAAATCTCTTTTGTGGTTAAATTTTTATCATTAGTTAATTTCTTCTGTTTTTTCTTGTTTTCAATTTCAATTATGTTAAACATCTCAGATATTAGCCTTCTTTTCTTTCCATGTTTATGATAGCTATCTACTAGAGTGCTAAATTTATTACCAATATTTATTGTCTTTTTTTCATGTTCATAAAGGAGATTGTATTTTGAAAGCTTGTTGGTTAGTTTTTCATTTAAAAGTTCATTCTCATCCATTTTTATCCTAGCACCAGTTTGTAGTTTTTTAAGTTCGTTTAACTCTTCACTATTTTTTATTCTTTCTTTTTGCAATTTTGAAATTACTCCCTCAAAACGAACCTTATCTAAATCAACCTTTTCCTTTGCTTTATCAATTAAAAAATTTTCGATTCCATTTTTACTAGCTACTTCAAACGTATATGAGCTTCCTGCCTCACCGGTTATAAGCTTAAATAGAGGTTCAAAGGTTTCAGAATCGAATTGCATATTGGCATTATCCATATAATCTAATTCACTTGCCATCACTTTTAAGTTTGAATAATGTGTTGTTATAATTCCAAATGATCCGGAATCATAAAATTCTTTCAAAAAGACTTCAGCTAAAGCCCCCCCAAGTTCTGGATCTGAGCCAGTGCCAAACTCGTCAATCAAAAAAAGAGTATTTTTATCACAATTTTCTAAAAAATATTTCATGTTTTTTAGTCTATAAGAATATGTACTCAGCTGGTTTTCTATGGATTGGTTATCTCCAATATCAGTTAAAATTTGATCAAAAATGAAAATTTTTGATTTAGGATGTATTGGCATTAAAATTCCACTTTGAAACATTAATTGAAGTAGTCCCATCGTCTTTAAAGTAATACTTTTTCCTCCTGCATTTGGGCCTGATATCACAAGGATTCTCATTTCATCCTTAATTAAAATATCTTGAGGAAATGTGTTTAGGTCTTTATCTTGATTATTTTTTAAAAGAAGTGGGTGATAGGCACCATAAAGATGAATTTCTCTGTTTTCTGAAATATTTGGTTTTACAGCATTAATAGAAAACGCATGTTTTGCCCTTGAATAAACTGAATCCAGATTTGTTAGATATTTTATGTAATCCACAAAAACACCCGAATAGGGTCTAAAAAAATCTGTTAATTCTTTAAGAATTCTCTTAATTTCCTCTTTTTCCTCGAATTCTAAATTATTGAGTTCAAGAGAATACTTCATCGTTTCCTCTGGAGCAACGTAAACAATACTTCCTGTTTTTGAACTTCCTATTATCGTTCCATTTACTTTTCTTCTATTAGATGACTTTACAGCTAATACCCTACGATTATCAACAAAACTTTCTTTAATATCATCAAGGTAATCCGTAGAGTTATAATATTTAAGTGCATCTTGAAATGTTTTACCAATCTTTGATTTAACAATACCAATTTCTTTACGAACTGAAAATAATTTCTCTGATGCATTGTTAAGTATATTTCCATAATTATCAATAACCGTTGAAATTTTCTTTTTAGGCTTCTCATCAAATTCAATATGACCACACATACTGAAAAGAACTGGATAATATCTTTTAAATTTCTTAAAAAATTTTATTAACCTATTGACCGTATAATTTGTAACGGATATTTTCCTAAAGCCTTCGACCTCGATTGTGCTATTTTCAATTTTAAGAAGCTTAATTTCTTTTAAAAATTCATCAAAATAATGACTTGGAATTTTATTTTCGTTATCAAATGAAGAAGTATATTCCGAAACAAGGTCTAATTGATACTCTATCTCATCTTTGTCACTAATTGGAGAAATACTTTGTATTTCTTCTTTTCCAATTGAAGTAACTGCAAAAGAGGAAATCTGTTCCAATAATGTTTGAAATTCTAGATCTAGTGTTGTTTTATTTGGAATATTCAAAACGTAATTTCATAAATTAGTTGACAAAATTAGTTAAAATATGAAGGTGAGCATACACAAGAGTTGGGAAAAGGAGCTCAAATCAGTTTTTGAAGAATCATTTTTTCATGCTCTTGTTGAAAATGTGAAGTATGAATATTCAAATAATATTTGTTATCCACACGGTAAATTTATTTTTAAAGCTTTTGATGACTGTCCATTCGATAAAATAAAAGTAGTCATAATAGGACAGGACCCTTATCACGGAATAGGACAAGCAAATGGTCTTTGTTTTTCGGTAAAAGATAAAATTCAACACCCACCTTCGCTGGTAAACATATTTAAGGAAATAGAAAAGGATCTTAACATACCTTATCCTATAAGTGGAGACCTAACTAGGTGGTCAAAACAAGGTGTTTTACTTCTTAATTCTGTTTTAACTGTAAAAGCAAACTCAGCTGGAAGTCATAAAAATATTGGTTGGCAAAAATTTACCGATACTGTTATAAATACTGTATCTAGAAAAAAAAATAATATTGTTTTTCTTCTTTGGGGAGCTTATGCTAAAGAAAAAGCAAAGCTAATTGATCAGAAAAAACATTTAATTTTAAAATCTGTACACCCATCTCCTCTAAGTGCAAATAGGGGAGGGTGGTTTGGAAACAAACACTTTAGTACCTGTAACCATTATTTGTATAAAAAAGATATAAAACAAATAGATTGGTAGTATTAATCTTATCAATTAAAATTTTAATATTTAATTATCAATACCTTAAATTTGCACATATTAAATTTTTAAAAAATAATAAAATGAAAAATATAATTTTACTTTTTGCTGTTTTAATAGTTACTTATTCTTGTGAAGCACCAAAAGCTAAAGAACAAAATGTTAAATATCAAGATGATACTGCTCAAATTGATTATCATATAACTGACTGGGAAAGATCTAAAAATCACACATTAGCAGTTATAGAGGCGATGCCTGAAGATAAATTAGATTACAAAGCAACACCGGAAGTAAGAAGTTTTGCTTTCGATATTAATCATATGATAGGTGGAAATTATGGTATGATGTCTAATGCCCTTGGGGTCGAGGCACCAAAGTTTGATGCGGAGTCAATAAAAACCAAAGCAGACATGTCGCAGGCTGTTACCGAATGCTATGATTGGGTTATTAAAAGCTTAGGTGAGTTTGATACATCAAAAAACTCTGAAATGGTTGAATATTTTGGAAAGTTTAAACTTACCAGAGCAAGAGCTATTTTTAAAGTATATGAACATCAAGCACATCATAAATCAAAAGCTATTGCAAATCAAAGATTAGC
>JBELIL010000026.1:0-4206 GCA_042090925.1 Flavobacteriales bacterium | reverse complement strand
GCTGCGGATGGAGACTTAGCACGTCTTAAACAAAAACCTTCTTATATCGGTCGTTATTACGATTCAATAGCGGACTTTATACTCAACTTTTGTTTTTTACTAACCCTTTGGTATATCACTGAGATATCTATAATCTATATGATACTTTCTTTTTTAGCACTTCAACTTCAGGGAACGCTTTACAATTATTACTACGTAATTTTAAGAAATGCAGTAAAAGGTGACTCTACCAGTCGAATTTTCGAAAATACTAAGCCCAAAGCATTAAACGGAGAGAGTCAGTTGATGGTCAATATATTCTATAAAATTTATTACGTACTTTATATCCCTTTTGATAAAGCGATCTTTTATATGGATCAAACTGCCATTAAAAGTAAACCTTTCCCAAAGTGGTTTATGACACTTATATCAGTGTATGGTCTTGGTTTTCAACTATTTGTTATAGCACTTATGCTGGTTTTAAAACTTCAATCATTTGTGATCCCGTTTTTTATTGGATATTCTATTTTAATTGTTGTTTTTATATTTATTAGAAGAATAATTCTCAAAACCTAAAGACAAGCTAACCACCAATTTTTTTGACAGAATGACCCATTTCTAATAAAATTTGCTCAATTTTATCCCTATTATTTCCTTGTATAATTATTTCCCCATCTTTAATACTTCCTCCAACGCTTAGTTTACGTTTTAAGTGTTTAGAAATATATATCAAAGTATCTTTATCCATATCTATTCCTTTAACTAGAGTAACTATTTTACCCGATCTTCCTTTTTTGCTAAAATGTAGTTCAAAGTGTAGGTTCTCAAATTCTTCTTCAATCGGATCAATAATATCCTCTTTAGCAGGTGATAAATTATCAAATTTTATAGTTGATAAATCTGAGAGACTGTTTAATTTCTTTTCCATTTAATAGCTAATTTAAGATATTCATTAGTATTTTTAAATCTTATATGAGAGATGTTTTTTTATACTTTTAGGATTATATCATTTAACTATAATGTCACAAACAAGCGAATATTTTAAAGACATATCAAAGTATCCAACTGAAATAAATAATGGAAATATCATATCTAGAATGGTTAATGGGCTAGGGTATAGGTATTATTGGGCAACAGAAAATTTAAAAAAAAATGATTTAACATATAGACCATCAAAAGATGCGTATTCAACACATGAAACCATGGTACATATTTTCACTCTTTCTAAGACAATATACAACACTACTTTATCCAAAATAAATGAAAGACCAGATATAGATGTACCCAGTGATTATGAAAGTATTAGAAACGGAACATTGGTATTTCTTGAAAAAGCAAGCAAAACTTTTTCAAACTTAAATGGTGAACAGTTAAATCAGATTAAAATTAAATTTAACAGAGGAGGAAATATCAAAAGCTTTCCAATATGGAATCTTTTAAATGGCCCTATAGCTGACGCGATATACCACACCGGACAAATAGTTAGTTTTAGAAGAACCACAGGTAATCCGATAGATTCTTCAGTTAACGTTTTTATGGGATCTTACAGACAAAAATGAGCACCTCATTTACACATAAGAAAAGACACTTAAAAACAATCTCCTTTTTGAAGAAACATCTTAATAAAAATGATCTAATTCTTGATTTAGGAGCAAAAAATTTACTTTCTAAGAAAATTTCATCGCTTGGTTATAACATAACAAATACCAAGGGTGAAAATTTAGATGATGATTATTTAAAATATTGTAATAAAAAGTACGACTGCATAACTGCCTTTGAAATATTTGAACATATGCTTTCTCCGTACAATATTTTAAAAAATATAAAGTCAGACAAATTAATAGCCTCTGTACCACTTAAGTTGTGGTTTGCGAGTGCATATTGGAACGAAAAAGATGATTTTGATAAGCATTATCACGAATTTGAAATAAAACAGTACAATTTCCTACTTCGACAGACAAACTGGAAAATCATGGATTATCAACTTTGGACTTCTCCTGATCCTTTTAAAATTGGAATAAGGCCGATCTTAAGATACTTTTACAATCGATATTATATTGTTTATTGCGAGAAAAACTAGTTGTCTCTTTTCTTAAAGTTTTCTTTTTTGATTTTATTGTATTGAATTACACCCACAAAGATTAGGGCTAAAATCCAATAAATTGGAGAACTATAAATAGGGTAATTTCCATATTAATATGCGGTTACAGCCGTTCCATATGCTAACATTTCTGAACATCCTTGCATCACCATAGATGTAGTGAGTCTAACATTTATTATAGCATTAGCACCCATTTTTTTTGCATCTTCTTCCATTCTTTGCAAAGCCTGTTCTCTTGATTCAGCTTGTAATCGGGTATACTCTGATATTTCACCACCTACAATGTTCTTTAAATTGGCAAATATATCGCGTGCAACATTCCTAGCTCTAACTGTGCTACCACGTGCTATTCCGTGTACTTCTTTTATTTTTTTGTTTGGTATTTCTGGAGTATTAACTATAATCATATTTAGAATAGTGATTTATCAATGGTTGGCAATATACGTAATGCATTTTTATAGTAAATCTTTTTTAGGACTGTGTCAGGAAGTCCTAAACCGTACATTTTCCAAAATGCGTGACGTTTTCTATAATAATCAAAATATTCATCTTCAGTTTCTAATACTCTAAAATATGTAAAGTACTCTTCAAATTTGTATGCATCCTTACCAAATAAAACTCTATCTTGATACTCTATCATAAATTTTCTAGCTCTTTTTGGTTGCCTTCCCAATTCAGCTAGAACTGCACCTATTTCAGTAACAACATTTTGATATTGATCTAAATGAATAGATAGTCTATCTAAGTCATTTCCCATCCAACCTAAATGTGCATTAATAAAATTAGTTTTGGGATGTTTTTCGAAAACATGATGTTGCTCGGAGAGTATAGACTCAAAAGTTGGATATTTATTTGGGTCTCGATATCTGTTGGGTTTTTGTTTTAATTCAAGCCAACGTTCATTAAATTTATCTTTAGATTTCCAAAATGAGGCTGGGTCCGCTGAGTGAATAAGTATAGGAAATCCGATTTTCCCACATTCTTCCCAAATTGGATCTAAACGTGGATCATCAATTCTTATTCTTTGACCATTTGAGTCTGTGTCAGTTAATCCAAGCGATTTATATATTTTCAAACCAATAGCACCATTTATTTTTGCATCATTCAAAATTTTGATATTTTCTTCAACAAAGTCAGAAGAATCAATATTTTCCCAGTTTAGATTAACAAAAACTCCTAATCGGGTAGGGGCACTTTTTTTGATGTTATCCAAACACATGTTTAGATAATTACCTCTAAAACCACTTAAATTAACCATAAAAGCCATATTTAAGCTATCCATTTCTGTTACTAGATCAGTTAAATTTTTTACCGGCATATCAAATTGGTGATTATGAATATCAACAAACGGAAATTTTGCTTTTTTGGGATTATTAACATCTGTAACAAGAGATGATATAGGAGAATAATCCTCGAAAGACATTATATTATATCGATACTGAATTTTAGAAACAATAAAGTAGGTAAATACACCAAGAAGGGATAAAAATATAAATATTTTGAAAAAATTTTTAAAAGAAAAAAATCTCATCATTCTATAGGTATCGACACTGATGTTTTATCCCAACGCATTCTAAGAGCAGGTAGATTGTCTTGCTCGACAAAATCTATAGTAAATTGTTCAATTGAATTTAGCAATAATGCTGAAGCAACTTTAACCCTTAAAACATCTTTGTTGAAGTTGGGCTCATAATATCCAAATTTATCAGGTTCTGAATTTAAAACAACAGACCAGTGGTCTTTTTCAGGAATAGCATAAAGTCTGTATTTACCAGCATTAATATTTTTACCACCAAAATTAATATCTGTATTTACCTCAAAAGTTGTAGCTGCGTTGGCGCCTAGTCTCCAATATTCACCATAAGGAACGAGTGCTTTGTCTTTTTTGTCTCCAAATATTAATCTATCACGCTTTAAGGGTCTACTATAAACAACTTCGATATTTATAGCACTTTTTTCATTTACATATTGAGATATATCTTTTGGACTTTTAGGGTTGATGAAAGTAACATAAATTACATACACAGCAAATAAAGTAAATAATGCTGTAGCTGAGTAAAGAATTTTTTTAGTCATAAAATATAAATTTGCTCAAATATAATCATTTAGAGTAGTAGTCATAAATA
>JBELIL010000025.1:0-19007 GCA_042090925.1 Flavobacteriales bacterium | reverse complement strand
ATCGTGCTTCAAGAAACTTTTTTCTAGAATAGTATCTACCATTTATAAACATTGATTTTATGCCCTCTGGGAAATGATAATATTCTAGTTTTCTTTTAATCATAACATAGCTAATTTAAAAAAAAATAACCATACCTAATACATTAGTAATAAAGATTTTAGCACATTTAACTTTAAATTAAAAAGCTATAAGAAACTATTTTAAATTAATTCTACTGATAAACTTTTTTGTGATATAATCTTTCTTATGACCAAGTATTTTTGATAAATAACCTATCGAAGGCTTTGAACTATCCAACAGTTCAGTAAAACCCTCAGATTTCAACATATAATTTGCAGCAAAAGTGTATTTGCAAGATTTAAAAGTTATTTTTTTATAAATATTGCAAGAATTTATCCACTCTTTAAGCTTTAGATTTGTGTAGTAGGTTGATTTAAGTTTAAAAAATACTTTACCTCTCACTTTAAGTGGGTTTCCAATAAAATCCATTGACATTTTAGAGACTCTTAATTTATAGTCTTTATCGTTTCTTTTTAAGTTTATATAATAATTCCCATCAATAAGTTGAAAGTTTAGCCATTCTAATTCTTTTAATTCATTTTCACCTAATCCTGTTAAGCATCCAAATAAAAACGCATTAGTAATTGAGGGGTGAATTGATTTTAATTTTATTAAATCTTTTATTTCACTAATAGTCATAAAGTTTTGAAAATCAGTATTATAATATTTTAAATATATATTTTCACTAAAATTTTCTTTTATATACATTTTGAAAAAGCAAACTTTTATGACATACTTAAAATGATCGAAATATTGTTTTATAGTTGTTGTTTTTAAAAGACCTCTAGGGGAGAGGGGTGCGTCCGTGAGATATGTTTTAAATTCAATACAGAATCTTTTATTTATGTCAGTAAATGTCAATTTTTCAGACGAAAAAGATAGTAAATGATCGATTACTGGCTTTAAATTGACTGATTTTTTATTTTTTTTCTCTTCTTCAATGAAATTGTATGCCCAAGGGAAAAATAATTTTTTATAATTATTATTTTTTTTTTCCAGTTCTTGATTTTTTAAAAACTGAATTTTATGTTTTATTAAATTTTTTGTTTTTTGATTTGTATCTTTTTCCTCTACTGAAACTGGATATTCATTCCAATTCAAGTCTAAGTATTCAAACTTATAGTTTTGTTTATATCTCCTTACTAAGTGACCATTTTTATTTACTTTTTTTCCAATAAATAGGCTTCCGTAGTAATGTTTTATATACCATTTCTTTGCTTTTTTATGAAAATGTGCAGAGAATCTAATCAAAATTTTTGTTTGTTGTAAAACATATTATACAACAAATATAAAATTATTATTTATTTATACTTAATTAATATATAGATATTTATTGAATAATATATATTTATCAATAATATTAATAAATTATACATTATAAATAATTAGATAACTTTTTGTTTATTGATTTTAATTTTTGGCATGTATTTTGATTATATAATTTTAAAGTGGGGAACTAATTTTTTTGTACATATATACACTTTAATTTTTTCATGTTTTGGTTGTAGTTCCCCACATTTTTTTAGTAGCCCTGACAGGAATCGAACCTGTATCTAAAGTTTAGGAAACTTTTGTTCTATCCGTTGAACTACAGAGCTAAATTTTATTAAAATTATTAATTACTTTATATATTTAATTTTAAAAATTATTATTTTTCTTGTATGAGATTATTTTCTATTTTTTTTTCTGTATCATTTTTTATTAATATTTCATTCTCCCAGACATCATTTAATTATGGAACAACAAATTTTGATGTAGTTAAAAAAGTTAACGTTGGGGATCAAAACGTATCTAATGTATTTCGTGCATCAAATTTAGCTTCTTTGAAAGGTATTATTGGATCCCCTTATAGAAACACTTTTTTTGAAATCGGAATTATTTATAGAAATAAAGATTCAGTTAAAACTTTCCTTAGATATAATGGTTTAAATGATGAGATTGAAATTGCATTATCTAAAGATGCTATTTCATCAACGAATGCTGTTAAGAAATCTGAATCAATATCTTGTAAAATTATTAATGATATTTTTGTTTACAAGGAGTTTATTGATGAATACAAATTTAAAAGTAAAGGCTATTTGATAAAAGTTTATGTTGGTGATAAATACAATTTATACGTAAGAGATAAAAAAGTTTTCAAAGAAGGCGAAAAAGCTAAAAACTCTTTAGAACTCGATAGACCACCAAAATTTATAGATAGACAAACCGTTTATATACAATATATGTCTGATTTACCAAAGGCAATTAAACTCAAATACAAGAAAATTTCAGAATCAATAGCAAAAGAGGATCAAATTAAATTAGCAAAACTAAAAAACAGTTTTAGAAAAATGAGCTCTTTAGATAAACTGATTTCATTAATTTCAAACATAGATAAATAATTCCCTAAATGATTAAAAAAAATAATTCACTGGATAAAATAAATGTCGTTGGCGATAGGGTTCTTGTTAAACCAAGGAAAGAGTCAGAAAAAACAGATAGTGGACTTTATCTTCCCCCGGGCGTAAGAGAAAAAGAGAAAGTTCAATATGGATATATTGTAAAATCTGGACCAGGATATCCTATTCCTGTTGCTATTGATAACGATCAACCATGGAAAACAGACGATGAGAAGATTAAGTATGTTCCATTACAAGTAAAACAGGGAGATTTAGCTGTTTTTTTGCAGGGAGGTGCCTACGAAGTTATTTACCAAGGAGAAAAATATTTCATAGTACCTCAATCATCAATTTTAATGATAGAAAGAGAACAATTTTGAATTTAAAAACCTCATTTTAGTATTTATTTTTAAAGACATTTCCTAATTTTATAAAAATTTAACTTACCATTAATATTTGTTAATGAAACATATTTTAAAATCTGAAGACATATCTCCTAACACAAAGGATTTTGATATAATCAAAAAAATCAAAAAAATTAAAAAAGAGAAAAATGCTGCTTTGTTAGTACATTATTATCAAGATTCCTCCATTCAAGAGATTGCAGATTATCTAGGAGACAGTCTTTACTTGGCTAAAGTTGCAAAAAACTTAGATTCAGATATAATAGTTCTTTCTGGAGTGCATTTTATGGCTGAAACTGTAAAAATTATTAACCCAAAGAAAAAAATTCTTTTACCTGATCTTAAAGCAGGATGTTCTCTAGCTGATTCTTGTCCCCCCGACCTTTTTAAAAACTTTATTAAAAAATATCCTGAAGCAGTTGTTGTTTCTTACATTAATTGTTCAGCAGAAATTAAAGCAATGAGTGATATTATTTGTACATCAAGTAATGCAAAGGCTGTAATTGAAAGTATACCGAAGGATAAACAAATTATTTTTGCTCCTGACAAAAATTTAGGTAACTATCTGATTAAAGAAACAAAAAGAAATATGATTTTATGGAATGGAAGTTGTGTTGTTCACGAGGCATTTTCATTTGATAAAATATTAGATTTATTTAAAAAACACCCAAAAGCTAAATTCATTGCACATCCAGAGAGCAAGTCCTTAATTTTAGATGTAGCGAATTATGTAGGTAGTACTTCAAAACTGCTCGAATATGTTCAAAATAGTTTAAATAAGGAGTTTATAGTTGCAACAGAAGCAGGAATTCTTCATGAAATGAATAAGCGATGTCCTGATAAGCTTTTTATCCCAGCTCCTGTAGAGGATAGCTCGTGCGCCTGCAGCGAATGTTCTTTTATGAAAATAAATACCTTAGAAAAGCTTTATTTATGTTTAAAGCACGAGAATCCAGAGATTACTTTGACCGAGGATATAATTACAAAAGCCAAGGCGCCTCTTCTAAAAATGCTTTCAATTAGTTAATCATAATATTATAAATTATTTAAATTGAAGACAACCGATCAATTTGAATCTAAATATTCAAAAGAAATATTTACTTTTTTGAAAAATTCCTTAGATGAAGACTTTGGTGAAGAAGACCATACAAGCAAATCATATTTTAATAACAAAACCGATAATTCCTTTAAGTTAATAACTAAATCAAATTGTATCATTTCTGGAATTAGACTCTCAGAGATTTTAATAGAGAAATTTAGATCTGATTTATCTATGGATAAGTTTTTTCGTGATGGCGAACAGGTGAAAAAAGGTGAAACAATTTTGGAAATTAAGGGCTCTACATATTCTATTCTTTCTGTTGAAAGATTAATTTTAAATATAATGCAAAGAATGAGTGGTATTTCGACACTTACTTCTAACTTATCAAAATTGATTTCCCACACTAAATGTAAAATACTCGATACTAGAAAAACAACACCGGGTTTTAGGTATCCTGAAAAATGGGCTGTTTTAATTGGGGGAGGGGTTAACCACAGGATGGGTCTTTTTGATGCAATTTTGATTAAGGACAATCATATCGACTCTTCTGGGACTATTGAAAAAGCTATAATTAGTACAAAAAACTATTTGGATAAGAACAACTTAAATATTCCAGTTTACATTGAAGTTAGAAATAGAGAGGAACTTTATGAAGTTATCAAGCATAAATGGATTAATAGAATAATTCTTGATAATATGAGCACTTTTGAAACAAATGAATCAGTTTCTTTTATTAATAGACGTTTTCTAGTTGAATCAAGTGGTAATATAAATGAAAGAAATATAATAGATTACGCTGAGACCGGGGTTGATTTCGTTTCTATGGGATCAATTACTCACTCGGCTTCAATAATAGATATGAGTTTAATCCAAGGATAGAATTTATTTTATTAAAACAAATTTAATCCGCCTATTCATTTTTCTTTCATCTTCAGTATCATTAGAATATGATGGATTATTTTCTCCGTACCCTTCAGTTTTTATTCTATTACCTTCAATGCCAATTTGTATAAGTTGTTTTTTTACTTCTTCTGCTCTTTTTTCAGAAAGATTTTGATTGTAGAAATTTGATCCTTCGCTAGAGCAATGACCTTCAATTAAAATAATTGATTTTGAGAATTTCTTCATATTGATTGAAAGAATTTTTATAATAGAAAGACCTTTATTAGTTAACTCAAACGAGTTTTTAGTAAAATATATCAATTGGTTTTCTTTGGATAATAACTGAAATATATCCTTTACCTTGTCTGGACACCCATTGTTTTCAATAGTTCCTTTTTCATTAACACATCCGTCATTTATATCAAAAACACCATCCTTATCCGAATCATTCCATGGGCAACCTTTGTTATCAATTTCTCCAGTTTGATTTGGGCACATGTCATCTTTATCTGGTGTTCCATCTTTGTCACTATCCGGCCATGGACAACCACTGTTGTCAATTGAACCAAATGTGTCTATACAATCATCTTTAAAATTAACTATTCCATCTTTATCATTGTCACTATTTCTATCGATGATTATTTTCTCTATTATCTCATTTTCACATTCTAAAACTATCTCCAAATAATTTGCATTTTTTTTGAATTTTATTTTTTTAGATCTACATCCACTTTTTTTTAGATTTAACTGAAGAGGCAAATCATATGACGTTTTAACTGAAAATAAACCATTTTTTTTGGTGTATACGCCACTATAATATCCAGCTTTATTTATCATCCTTAAGGGCTTGATAATAACTAAAACGTTTTCTAATTCAGTTCCGGTTTCCTTATCCCTGACTATACCATTAAACTCAACTTGGGAAAATGAATAGCTTGAAATTAAAGTTATAATGGTTAAAAGTTTATAATAAATCCTATTAGTTTTCATGTAGATATTAGTAATTAATGTGTTGTATCAATAATCTCATTTGACCCAAAGAGTTGTCCAATAAATTTTGAAAAAATAGCTCTCCCTGCAGTCTTAAAACCGGTATCCTTGTCAAATAACTGAAATGAGACATATTTTATAACTTTTTTATTATGAAATCTTAATAATAATTTGTCTCCTTCGTTTTTACCACCTTGAAGAACATCAGATATATCAGCATATTTAATTCTTTTTAAAACTGGATGAGCTTTAAACTCTTTGTATCCATTAATCATTAATTCTTGAAGTCTATTAAATTTAGATTCATCTGCTAAATGAAAACTTGAAATTTTTGATGTTGGATTCTCTAAGCCAAATTGAGTAAGTTCTGTATCAAAACCAATCATAAACATACTAACAAAAAAAATTGTATAGGATTGATCCTCATTTAATTCACTCTGAACTAGATAAACATCTGACATTCCACCAGATAGTCTTGACATGGCTTTTCCTAATTGGCAACATTTTCCAATTGTAATGGAAGTTTTTCTTAGGGCTACTAATTCTTCGCTAGTATCATATAATTTAATTCCAGAATCAAAGTCATCTTTTTGAGCTATAGATGAGATAGAAACAAATAAAAAAAGTATATATAATATATTTTTCATTCACCTAAATTTAAACAAAATTATCTTACAATATAAGGTTTGTCAAATTCTTGTCTATCTGACCAGTTACTTTTACCTCCAAAAACCTGGAATGAAATTGAAAATCTATGATTATTATCATACTTACTGATTCCATTTGTGTTAGATACATCCATTCCATAAGATATTTTTAAATTTCCTGGAAGATAAACTCCAATTTCACCTCCTGTAAGATATTGAGGTTGATAATGTAATGAGAGGGATACATAATTCTTGAAAATTACTTTCGAGTTAAAAATGTATGAAATAGGAATTCCCTCGATAATTTGTGCTAAAAATTGATTTTTAAATAAAAAATCATCTAGATAAAAATTATATCCGAAAGTGGAGAAGTATTGGTTTGTATTTTTAAATAATACTTGATCTGATTCAGTAGAAATTTTATTTTCAATTATGTTAGGTGAGGAAATTCCAAGGAACCAATTGTTTCCGTGAGTATAAAAACCAACTCCAATCAGTGGGATTATTTTAGATATATTCTCATTGAAAATAAACTCTGAGCGGTCTAAAATATTTAAACTTTGATAGTCGGTTGAAAAAGAATTAATACCAGCTTTTAAACCTAATGAAAAGGATATATCTTGACTAGATTTAAAATTTAATGAAAAGTTTGTTTCTAAATTTAAATTTTTTAAAACACCGAAAGTGTCATTTAATATTGAAATACCAGCCGCTATATTTCTATTATTAAAATTGTTTTGCAAGTCAACCATTTGAGAAGAAGGCGAACCCTCAAAATCTGTCCATTGAGAAGTATAATAGCCTTTTAAAAACAGACCTTCTGTTACTCCAACATACGCAGGATTGTATGATGAAGGATTGTTATAATAATCTGTTAACTTTAAATTTGACTGAGCTTTTAACAGAAAAGTAGAACAAAATATAAATATTGAAAATATTAAAACCCTCAAAACTAATTATTAATTAAAGTTAGAACGCCCTTCTTAACAATAGTTTCTTGTGATGATTCATATAAATAAGAAAAAATATAAAAATAAGAGCCAGAAGGAAGTGTTGCATTACTATTATTAATATTTGATTTACCATAAAAGAGTTTATTGTCAGTCCCGTATCCATTTTCATCATAAATAATAATACCATTTCTGTCAAATATTTTCAAAGAATTATTGGGATATTTATCTGCATTTTTTATAAAAAAGTAATCATTCTTATTATTTGCATTTGGTGAAATTGCATTATAGATCTCTATCTCATAAAAAATAAGATCTTTATTGCTGCAATCAATAGAATATCTCGTCAAATTGTCCTTTTCCCATTGGCTAGGGATGTTATTAATTTGAGTTTTACTTACATCTATACATTCTAAATTTAAATTCTGAGTTGTATTTAAATAATCAAGCTGAGAAATATTAGAAACATTTAAAGCTAAAAGTTGATTATTAGATATATCTGCATATTTTAAAAAATCGTTTTCTTTAAACTCTATACTTTCAATTCTATTGTAACTTAAATTAAGATTTGTAAGATTTAATCCCGTAATATCGATAACTTCTAAATTGTTATCCGAAATTTCAATAAATTTTAATCTAGTATTATATGATAATTCTATTTCAGAAAGTAAATTATCATTTAAGTTTAATTTTTTAAGAAGTTGATTTTCTGAAATATCAATTTCTTCAATTAAGTTTTTTGAAAAATTGGCTTCTTTGAGATTAGTATTTTTGAATAAATCGATTGATTTAATTTGATTGTTTTCAAAATTTAAATTATCGAGAGATATAAAATCCTCTATACCAGTAGTTTCTAGTATACTTCTACCATTTAGATCAATACTAGTAATGGAAGATATATTATTTGTTATAACATAATCATCCATTACGTCATCTAGTCCCATTTCAATAAGTGCCTCCTCAAAATTGTCATCTGGAATATAGGTTCGATCCAATATATCACATGATAATGAATATGTTGTATTTGCGCCTTTGTACCAAAGTGCATAGGTGATATTTAATTGTCCTTGATTGACTTTAACGCATTCTAAGTCAGGATTTGAAGTTAAATCAAATTCAACCAGTCCATTGTTTTTAGAAACATCAATTGCAGGAGCCAGTCCAGTATTAGAAATGTCTAATGTGGTTAAATCTAAATTATTTGTAACATCTAAATCATCTAATTTATTGTTGGATACTCTGAGCGAATTTAAGTTTGTATTTAGATAAATATTAATTTTTGATAATTTATTAAAGTTTAAGTTTAGGATTTCTAATACTTTATTTTTTGAAACATCAATTGAACTAATATTGTTGTATGATAGGGATAGTCTTTTTAGATCTATATTTCTTTTTACATCAATTTCATTTATTTCATTCCTATCCAACCTAAGATTTGAGAGTTTAAGGTTATTTCTAACATCAATGCTAGTTAATGAATTGTTGATTAAGGTAAGGTACCCTAATCCAATATTATTTGAAACATCAATCTTACTTAAATTGTTTTCATCCAGTTGCAGCGTTGAAAGCTCAATATTTTTAGTAACATCCAATTCCGTTAGAAAATTATTATCAATTTTTAAAGACTCAAGTTCAATATTTTTAGTTAAATCAATAGATTCAAATTGGTTTCCAGAAAGGTTAACATTTCTTAAAACTTTATTTTTAGATAAATCAACGAACGATAAATTATTATCGCTTAAATCTAAATTTAAAAGGTCTCTAAATCCCTCAATACCAGTCAGGTCACTTATATTTTTACTAATTAATCCTAGCCCACCTACTTCATTTATATTACTTGTTAAAACATAATCATCTAAGACATCATCAAATCCTAAATTAATTATAGCTTGTTCAAAATTATCATCAGGTACATATGTTCTATCCTGAAACATAGAAGAAATGTTGTAAATAGACAATCCTCTATAAAGAATTAAAATAAATATTAGTAGATTATAAATTATTTGCAATTTTTTTAAAAATGAAGATAATAAAACCAATAACAGGTTTTTTTTTAATTAATTATATTTGCATATGAGCATTTAATTATTTCTTATATTTAATTAATTATGAAAAAAATATTTAACTCGACTTTTCTTTTTGTTCTTTCGTTTTACATATTCATGTTAATATGTTATCTCCTAAGACCTTCTAATTGGTAAAATTTATTCTGTTTGATATCCCATATCAATCCAATCTGCTTTAATATTATTTTTAATATTTAATAATTTATGATTTTTAAAACCTAGCTCGTTCATTAGTGTAAATGCTGGTCTAATATTGGGACAGTTTTTAAATGGACAGCACCCACAGTATAGTACAATTTGATCATCTTTACTGTAACTCGAAATCAAAGATTTCAATTTTTCAATATTTTCATTGTATCTGCATTCACCAATTCCAATTGAATTTTTAATTACGACCCCAGGACCTATACTAATAATTTTGGGAAGATCCTTTTCACTTTTAATATTTGAGGAAAGTAATTTTGGCTCTAGTAATTGAGATTTACTCCAAGGTTCAAGGGTCTTATTATTTTGATTTTGTTTGCATGAGATTATAATTAATAATAATATAGAGAAATATATTTTTTTCATTTTTTTAGTTTTTTAGTGCGCTTAGTCTTTTTAACAGGGGCGGATGTGAATAATGAATAAAAGCATAAAATGGGTGAGGATAAAGATTTGAAAGATTATTGGCAGAAAGCTTTTTCAATGCTAATGAAAGATGATTTCCATCGTAAGTGTCCTTGGCGAATTTATCTGCTTCATATTCATTTTTTCTGCTAAAAATATTCATCATTAACCCAGTTATAAGACCTATAGGACTGTAAAGAAGTGAGAATCCAATTAGTCCAAGGTGAAAAGTAGGTATTTCAGCTCCAAGTGCAAATGATATTAAACCTTCATTTAAACATAATTGAAAAAGAAAACACATTAATCCAATCTGAGCGATAGATAATATAAGTCCTTTAAAGACATGGTTTTTTTTGTAATGTCCAACTTCGTGAGCTAACACAGCTAATAATTCCTCTTCAGTATGATTTTCAATCAATGTGTCATACAAAGCAATTGTTTTTTTTGGACCCAGACCAGAAAAAAATGCATTCGCTTTAGTTGATCTTTTAGACCCATCTATTATGAATATATTTTTTAGTGAGTAACCTATCGTTTTTGAATATTCATTTATTTTACTTCTAAGCTCACCGTCACTGAGTGGTTGTAATTTGTTGAAAATTGGAACAATAAGTGTTGCATAGAATGTATTTATAAAAATTAAAAATATTGACAAACCAAGCCACAAATAAATCCAAAAATTTTCTTTAAATACTATAAAAAGTTGGATTGCAGAGAAAAGTAATCCACCCCCAATTAGTGCAGAAAGCACCAAGGATTTTATTTGATCAATAAGAAAAAGCTTTTTTGTTGTCTTATTAAATCCAAATTTTTCTTCAACAACAAATATTGAATAAAATTTAATGGGTAAATTGATTATATAATTGATTAAAAAAAAAATAGAAAAAAATAATACGGATTGCAAGAATATTGATTCGGTGCTTCTAGTGACAATATCACTAACAGTTCCATATATTCCAAAAATAATTAAAACCATAGTTAATGTAAATGAAATGGAAGAAGATAAAAACGAAATTCTCCCAGTTTCTAATTTATAATCTCTGGCCTTTTGATATTTTTCGCTTGGATAAAATTCTTTTAATTCGTCTGGAACATAATTTTTCCAATTTTTATCATTAATATATTCTAAAATTGATGAGAAAATAAAATTAAAAATAATTAAAACCAATATAATGTTAAACCAAATATTACTAAACATAACCTCAAATTTGGTGTAAATTTACAACAAATTAAAATTGTAAGTTTCATGCAATTAATTTGAAAAAATAGGTGTAATGAATATTCGTTTATTTCTTAGTTGCTTGTTTGGAGTATTAGTTTCTAATACTGTTGGATATTTGTCTAGTTTTGCAACCAGATCCTCAGTTAATACTTGGTATAAATATTTAAATAAGCCACTTTTTAATCCCCCTGATTGGATTTTTATGCCGGTTTGGATTATTCTTTATTTTCTTATGGGAATTTCTTTCGGAATTTTCTTTTCTTACAGTTTTGAAAAGGATACAAAAAGGTTAGGGATAACTGCTTTTGTTTTACAACTTTTTTTTAACGGCATGTGGTCCCTTGTTTTTTTTGGATTAAAAAACATATTGCTTGGATTAGCAGTGATATTAATTTTAATAGTTTCTATAATTTTTTGCATTAGGGAATTTAGAAAAGTCAATATATTTGCATCTTATTTAATGCTTCCGTATTTATTTTGGGTGTGCTTTGCTTCAATTTTGAATATATCAATATTCATAATGAATTAGAAAATTATAAGTCTAACCAATAAGAAAGTTTAAAAGAAATTGACCTTAAGCTTGGTACTAAAGAATTTTCATATAAATAATTGTCATTAAAAACAATATAGAGGTCCGAAAGTGGAGCAAACCTCCATTGAAGTCTCGAGTTAATTCCAAAATTTTTTGAAACATTTGAATACTGGAAATAATTCATCCAAAAAAGACTTTTATTAAAAGTTAAATTGAATTTCGAAGTAGCTAGTACTAGTCTTCCATTCCCATAGAACTCAGGAAGGGAAATTTTGTTAATTGAAAGATTAAAACTTGATTGGAATATAGGCTCAAATCTATAATTTAATTGAGTTCTTAGTGACATACGTTTACCATTATAAAAATCACCATTATTAAATTCGAACCTATAACTTATTTTTTTTCTCTGGTCATTTCTGTATTCAAATTCTAGATATGAATAGTTGTAAGTTGAATTACCTGGTAGGGGATTTGAGCCAAAAGAACTCAGGGGATTAAAACTATCTTCAAGGTGAGTGTAGTCCTTTCTATAACTAACCTCGATGTTAGCCATAGAGTTAAAATCAAATTGCAAGCCTAGTCTGTAATTTCTATCCGTAATCAATGATTCATTCTCAGGTTTGTCAGTATATGCCAAGCTGGATATAATATTTATGGAACGAATTTGTTTATTTTTAAGCCAGAATCTTCTTTCATATCTAAAATAATTTTTAAATATCCCTTTCCTTCTAATAAAACCAAGATCAGATTCAAATCCTTGACCTAACCGTATTACTTTAGAATAAATTGAATTGTTTCTAGTATTGTAACTTAAAGTGAATCCAGTTGAAAAAGGATTGGTTTTATTTAACGTACCAAATGAGTTATGAAAGTAAAATTTCCCATCCCAAACAGCATCTTTTGAAAGTAAATTGTAATCAATACCAATCACCCTGTTGTAATCTAATTCATTTTTAGCTGTATTTTGACGATTAATAAAAAGCAAGCTTACATTTGATCTGCTAAATAATTTTTGTTGCAATGCAATTACAGAATTTGTATTGGCCTTTATATTATTTTTCAAATCTTCATTTGTATACATATTTAAAATCCCTAGTCTAGTGTTCTTTGATATTTTTCCGCTAAGTCTTAACCCAGCACTTATTTTATTTTCAATCGTGTTTCCATTTTCGTCCTTAGCTACTCCAATTCTTCTCGAAAAAAAAGTTCTTGAGTCTCTGCTATCACCAAAGCTTGAAAACAAATCACTATTTTGAATAAAAAATTGTCTTTTTTCAGGCAAATTAATTTCAAATCGAGTTATATTGATAATTTGATCATCTACCTCAACTTGAGAAAAATCTGGGTTGAACGTCAAATCTAGATTCATTCCATTTCCAATTGTTACTTTTGCGTCACCACCAAAAGAAATATTATTATAATTAGTATTTGAGTTGAAATCATTAGTATTAATACCGCTTGTATACGGAATTACCGTTATCTGTGTTTTAGATTTTCCTAGCGGTCTGTCAAAAATAAGATTTCCAAAAAATGCTAAATCAAAGGCTTTTTGATTAATTGGGACTTTATTCCACAGAGAAAATTCACCTGTAAAAATATCTGCTCTAAAAACTTGAAGTTTCCAATCTTTGGCTCCATCTGGATATTTTAAAGATTTTAATGGAATTTTAAATTCACATTGATAAAATCCATCACCGATATAGGTCTCTACTTCCCATTTGATATCCCATGTCATATCTATATCATCTCCACCTTCTGATATTAATGCATCTTTTTTTAAACCAACGGGATTAGATTCAAAGAAAAAAGCATTGTTTCCATCCTTGTAGGTGTCAAATAAAAGAATTACAGCATCATTTCCTGGCACTGAACTATCTCTTTCAAGAGAAGGAATACCATACTTATTAGAGCTATTAATTGCCTTGATAAAGGCGTATATGTAATTCTCAGTATGAACAATTTTCACTTCTGTATTTTGAGAGGCTAGCGAGTCTGAGGGAAAATTTTGCCAAAACACGTCACCCGCCACAGACTTACTCCAAAATTTTTCATCATCCTTTCCATCTAACTCAATTTCTTTATCAGTGTAAATACTATACAAATTTTTGAATTCTTGAGCATTTACAAGGGTATTTAAAAAAAAGTTTAATGTAAAACTACAGAGGTAAAAAAGTTTATTCTTTAAGATCAAAGACATCTATTTACAAAAATCTAAATTGTTAGAGAAATAAAATATAAAATTGTTGGAATAAAAATTAAACAGCAAAAAATACTAAAAAATTTTGTTGATTTTTCCTCTGCGTGCCAAAACGCAATAACCATCAATGGTAATTGAAATGGGAGTCTAATTAAAGCATCATTTTGAGTTATAGATAGGGCTTTTTGAGCCACATTTGACAAATAAAGATGGACATTAGCCGGGAATACAAAAACTAAAAGATAAATTAAACCAATTCCTGCAAATTTCCTCGTTTTTTTAAATAGCAATAAAAGCCCAAATAATATTTCAAAAAATCCAGATAAGTAAATGAAGAATTTATGGTAAGGTATGTAGGGTGGCATAATCGAAATAAAAAAATTTACATCTGTAAAGTGTTTTGTGCCGATAATAAAATAAAACAATGAAAGTGAAAACACAGTAACACTTTTAAAATACTGTATCATTAAATTTTATAAAAAAATCCCTCCACAAATAAATTAGGAGGGAATTTATTAATAATTCTTAATTACTTGCCATTGCAGCATTCATAACACCTGATGCATCAAAAAAATCTCCAATTTCATGAATTTGTCCGGCACCATTGAAGTCAAAATAATGGTATGCTCTTACTTTTATAGTTATTCCATTGGCCATACTTTTAGCTGACCATGTTCCATAAGTACGTACACTACCATCTTTAACCCCTAATGAGTCTGTACCTGGTAACCAAACTCTAGCATCATATGTGATATCATCAAAGTTGTCCATCCAAGCTTTATTTCCAGATACAAACCCGTCATATTTAACTGGTTCAGACCCATAAAAAGGTGGGTAGTGGGTTACGCCAGGACAAATAAGTGGTTTTTGAGCTTCTGTATCTTCTGTTAGGAATAATTCAAAAAACTTTTTTGCTGTGGCCAAATTTTTAGTATAAAGATCGTCACTTTTGTCATCTACTTTTTGGTTATTAACCACACATGAAAAAGCAACTAATGCAATAAAAAAACTAAGGATTAAATTTTTTATATTCATAATTTTAGATTTATAACTACAAAACTAATAAAATATAATTTGCCTATTTAAATCTTAAATGAATTTATTATGAAAATTAGCCAACCAATAATTAGTGTCAAACCACCAATTGGCGTTATGGGACCAAGAAATGAAAAATTAATTTTTGTTATAGATTGTGTTGAAAGCAAAAAGATACTAAATGAAAAAAGCACTATGCCAAGGGAAAAAATGATTAACAGACTGTTTTTACCTTGAATACTTGAATTTGATACAATAATCAATGCAAGTCCATGATACATCATATACTTAACACCAGTCTCAAAAGATTTTAGTGATTCTTCATTTAGAGAATCTTTAAGTTTATGAGCAGCAATTGCTCCTAGTAGTACAGAAACTAGGGCAAAAAATCCACCAATAATTTTTAGTTTATCCATTTAATCGACAAATTTATCAATTAAGTTTTTGATCTTTTTCTTTGTTTCATAATCATCCACAAATAAATACATAAACAAAGGCTTTTGATTATAAGATTGAGATACTCTAAGGTTAATTTTTCTATTATAAATATCATTCCAAACATCTTTTACAATATTCCATTTTTTATAATTGTCATTCCACCATTTTAATGCGTATTTACATCTTTCATCTCCTACCTTTTTATATGTGTTATAACCCTTTTCTTTTGCAATGGTTTTGTTTGTATTTTTTATCTTAATAATTTTGGAATTATCCTGTATATGTGCCCACCCATAGTCCATAATTTCGACTCTATTCCCTCTAATAGTCAAATTATAATCATTTCGAATATCTCGCTCTCTTCGTGGAAGTGGGGCTGGAGTGGTACTTTCCCAATAGCTTTTACCATCAATATGAACCCAAGTTCCCGAACCTTGGTATCTTGGACCATCGTCTACTTGAAATACTTTTTGAGACCACTGTCCTTTTACTTTATTTTTTGACCTATTCACGTATTTCCAAATATTATCAGAATCATATAAATAAAGATCTTGGTTTTGATAAGACCAATCCTGTCTCCAGTGCTTTATAATATATGGTTCGCCATAGTCTCCTATTTGAAGTATATGTTGGATAGAAATATCATTTTTATCGTCTCTAATTAAATGTGCTAATTCTAAAGCATACATTGTCTTTGGAGGAGAACTCACATAGGTAGAATCTTCTGAGTAAATAAAAGTTTCAGCAAATTCAAATTTTACTTCAAAACAGCCACACATTGATTTAATAGATTCTTTATCAAGATATTTTTTGGATTGTGGATAAATTATAATATAGTTGAATGCAAAAAAAAGGAATAAAATGGGTTTATTCATTATAGAAAATTATAATTGGTCAATATTAAACATAAAAATAAGACTTATTTGCAATTATCAAAAAACTCATTATAAGAAATAAAAAAATCAGAATTGCAATCTCTTGAATCCGATATAAACACTTTAACATTAGTTAAAACATCTTCAATATAGAATTTATAATCAGTCAAATTTTCTTTAATAAGCTTAAGCTCTCTTTTTCTTTTTAAATTTTCTTCATTTAAAACAGTTGATGATTCCATTACATATTGAGCAAATGTTGTTTCATATTTTCTTTTTGCTCTTTTTAACTCAATTTTAGCCATTTTATTAACTATATCATTATATTGATTTATTAAAGTATTATTTGAATTCTTTTGAAGGTACTTTAAAAAGTCACTAAAGTTTATTGCATTTCCAGTGTTTAATATTTTATCATTCTTATCTAAAATCAAATACTCTCCTAAATTATATCCAATATCATCTATTACTTTAACTGAGTAGTTTTGAAAAAATATTACAGATATAATTTTAAGAAAAACTATGAAAAAATTATGCATTTATTTAGTGCTATCATTAAAAATTGTGCAACTATAGTCAAGGAAATCTCTTATTGTAAAGTCATTGGATCTAGTATAATTAAGGTGCTTTTCATAATAAAGTTCTTCTTTTAAATATGCTAACTCGTCATATTTTAAACTGTCCCCGTTTATAGCTATTGTTATTACAGCTGAATTGGGAAGTGCTCTTCCGAAGGGGTTTTCTCCACTATGAGCAGATGATTGATCTTCGTCAGGGTGAGGATTGTAACTTATATTTAAGATTAAAGTGTCTGAAGAAGGAGAGGTGAATTCAACAATCTCTATGAAACCAGTAGGATCTCTGTAATTTTCTTCGTCTTCATAAATCGTTGAACCTTCTTTATGCATGAAATAAAAAATCTCACAAAATGGAGAAGTATTAAAGTTTTCAATAGCACCCCAGAAAAATTTATTTCCCTTAAAACGAATTATTCTTCTAATGTTAGGCCCAAGAATACTTTCTTTTTCTTCATCTAAAATCCATAAAGTATCCTCGTGTAAGTCAAAAAATGAATTATTTTTCTCACTTTTTTGACACGAAAAAATAGAGAAAATTAAAATACAGATAATTATAATTTTTTTCATAAAGCAAAAAAACAAAATCTATAAGAAACTCTTATTATGATTCAATAAAAAAAAACTATTTGAATAATAAATATTTTATTTATAATCACTAATTTTGCAATAAATTAGAAAAGATTTGAAGGCAATAAAAACTAGGAGTAAATTAAGGTTTATAGCTCACAATCCGACAGGTGAGCTATTCAAATATTTACTTACTATTTTAAAATCCCTAAGAACTAAAAAATAGTTTTTTTGTTCTTATTAATTTATTTAAAGTTAACAAGACTTATTAACCCTATTTTCCCTAAATATTTCTTTGATAAACTGTATAGCCAACTTATAAAGCCGAAATTTAAAGTGAGTTTATTTCAAATAGCTTCCATTTACTGCTAACTTTTTTGTAAAAATATAGGCCTCTGCCAAAATAAATTTTTTTGTATTTAGAATTATACCTACTGTAGTGAGCATCTAAGATCACAAATTCATCACTTAGTTGTATAAAATTATATTTATTTAAAATTGAATACTTGTAATCTTCTTGAATTTTTTCTTCTCGAATGATTTTATATTTTTTTATTAATTGCTTCTTATTTTCGATTTTTTCTGGCTTTTCTAGAGTATCAAAAACAACTGGAAATGAAAAATAATTTGCTAATATTTCGTAGTCCTTGTACTCAAAGGCTTTGCTATATTTTATCCATAGATTTACAATTGTATTTTCTAATTGACTTTTTTTGTTTCCAATAAGAGATCTAATTCCAGCCCCAAACGGAGTTTGATCCGCCATATTTCCAAGTACATTTGGAAGTTTTTTAAGTAATAATTTTTCAATATCACTCTCCTGTTGGGAAAAAGAAATAAAATGAACTAAAGAGAACAGATAAAATAATTTTTTCAAGAATTTAAAATTATTGATTTTTTTCTTGGTAAAGATTTACTTCATAAAATATACCTGTAGGATCTACATAACAGATAGTATTTGAAATTTTGTCATTTTTCCATTCCCATCTACAGTGGCAGGGGTAACTGTAACTCTTTCCAGATAGTTTTGAATTAGCTGTCCATAAAAAGTCATGATATGTTACTACTTTACCGTTATTAAAATATGAAGTGTATATATCTCTGTTATTATGTTTTAAGTCATTGAATAAAACAGAATGAAAATTATAACCCTCAATGATACCGTTGACATCGTATTCCAAGTCATTAAAATAGTGTTTTCCGTCAGGTTCGAAATAATCTTTTGCTATACCAAAATTACCTTGAAGATATGAATCCGCTAATTTCTCAATGATTTTTGATTTGTCATCGGTATCATTAATAATTCCACTTAATGGTGAAGAATCTTTTTTTGAATTATCTTGACATGATAAAACTATCAAACTCATAAAAAAACATGTAATTAAATTTTTCATAATAAATTTTTATCTAATATAAAATTAAAATCAATCTTGTATAAAATTATCTTATATATAATTAAAAAATCTATATTAAAAATATGGGATTATAAATTAAATTTTATTGAAATTTGCGGTATGATAAAAATAATTATACC
>JBELIL010000125.1:0-3444 GCA_042090925.1 Flavobacteriales bacterium | reverse complement strand
GTTTCATCAGGTATATCATTATTTACTAGTGCTCCTGCACCAATAATTACATTTTCCCCAACCATTATATTGGGAAGTATTGTTGCACCTGCTCCAACCAGGGTGGATTTCCCAATATAAACTCCCCCACATATTGTTACACCAGGCGCAATATGTACAAAATCTTTTATTTTACAATCGTGGTCTATTGAGCAGTTTGTATTAATAATACAATGTTTTCCAACCGTTGTCCCCACATTGATTGTTGATGATGTTATAATTTGTGACCCCTCCCCTATCGAAACGCCTTTGTTTACTTTTGTTTCAGGATCAATTATTGTGCCTATTGGATGCTGAATAGTTTGACTAATTTTTTCTCTAATATTGTTATTACCAATTGCAATTACCAATTTACTATCGGGGTTAATTTGAGCACTATAACTACCAAAAAACTGAACATTATTTATGTGTTTTAAGGAACTATTTATATCAAAAATACCACCTATAGGGATCCCCATTTTTTCAAGAATTGAAATAATAACTCTACAGTGTGTCCCTCCTCCGTAAATTAAATATTCAGTTTTCACCATTAAATTTTTCCATTGTTGTGTTTAAATCAGAATTAATACCCGAAGCTGTAAAAACATTTTTGAATGTTAAGATTAATATTTTAAAATCTAAAAAAAAACTCAGATTTTCAACATAATACAAATCAAGTTTAAATTTTTCCTTCCAAGAGATTAAATTCCTTCCATTTACTTGCGCATATCCTGATATACCTGGAATAACGTTATGTCTTTTCATCTGTTCAACACTATACAATGGAAGATATTCTAAAAGTAATGGTCTAGGTCCAATAAAACTCATTTCGCCCTTTAAAATATTGAAAAGTTGAGGTAGCTCGTCAATTGATAATGTTCTAAGAATTTTTCCAATCAATGTAATTCTAATATTATCTGAAACTAGATTGCCTTTGATGTCAAATATGGTTTTCATGGTTTTGAATTTATATAATCTAAAAATTTTTCCTTTAAAACCAGCTCTTTTTTGAATAAAAAAGGGACTTTCATTTAAATCAATAAGTAAAATAATTAAAACTAGTAATAACAATGGCAAGATTAATATCAATATTACAAAAGAAAAAGAAAAGTCAAAAAAAGATTTAAATGAAACGTAATTCAACATTTACTATTAAAATTCGTTCAAATTTAGAAAATAATTAGTTGAAATAAGTAGATGTGTTTTTATATTTATTTTAATTAAATACGTATTTGTGATAAAATATAAGGTTGGTATAACTGGCGCTTCAGGTATACTCGGGAAAAAAGTATATAATTATTTTGTTAGTAAAGGTGCTGATGTGTCCGTGTTAACACGTGATTCAAAAAAAATCAATAATCATAAACGGGTTAAAATTTTTGAAGTTGATCTTCAAGCTCCAGATATAAATAAAATTAAAAATTTTATTAATGGCCTTGATTTACTGTTCCATCTAGCTTCTGAATTAAAAGACGAATCCAAAATGGTCGCTACAAACTATGAAGGAACTAAAATCTTAGCTGATCAATTATTAGGTAAAAAAACTCTTTTCGTTTACACATCAAGCATAGGCGTTTTTGATTATTCTAAATCTAGAATTATAAAAGAGAGTGGGGCTAAAAAACAAATCAATCTGTATGAAAAAACAAAATTTTTAAGTGAGCAATATTTATTCAAACTTAAAAATGAAAATGAGTTAAATTTTGTTATACTAAGACCGTCTATAATCTTAGATTTTGAAATGAAATCAAAGATAATTGATAATTTTATCAATTTAAATTACTTAAACATCGGTCTTAAAATCCCTAAATCAGTAGTTTTAAATTTTATTCTTTCAAAAGATGTTGTAGATGCACTTTTAAAGTTAAGTCAGCAAAAAAAAGCAATTGGAAAAGCTTTTAACTTATCTTCAAATATTTCTTTGAATGCTTTTACTTTAGAAATTGAAAAGTTAAGTTGTAAAAAAATCTACTACCGTTTACCTTTTAAGTTGTTATTAATTTTAATAAAATTAAAATATTTTTTTGCTGTAAGAAAAAATGATAATTCTTTGAAATCCTTCTTTTCAAATGTTTCTAGAGTTTCTTCTGAAAAAATTCAAAATTCAATTAATATTAAAATTGATGAAAACTACTTTGAATTTCTTAAATTATACATTGAACAAAAAAAATGAAAAAAATATGCTTTATTGTATCTAGTCCGCTAACTGCTGCATCATTTTTAAAAGGACCTATTAAAGAATTGTCAAAGACTTTTCATGTTTCTTTAATTGCCAATCTAGATAATACTGATTCTGAGGTGTTTAGTGATTTGCCCTTGAAACAAATTTATAATTTTGAAATTGTCCGTAACATAAGTATTGTTAAAGACTTTACGTGCTTAATGAAACTAATTTATTTTTTTTATAAAAATAAATTTGATGCAATTCATTCTATATCACCTAAAGCAGGGCTTTTAGCCACTCTGTCTGGATTTATTAGTTTCATTCCAAAAAGAACACATACTTTCACTGGGCAAGTTTGGCACACAAAAAAAGGTGTTACCAAAATAATTTTGAAAAATATTGATCGTTTGATAGTTGGATGTGCGACGAATATTTTAGTAGACGGTAAATCACAATTAAACTTTTTAAAGGAAAAAAAAATTATTAAAAATAAGGGGACAACTCTTGGTAATGGGTCAATTTCAGGAGTTGAACTAAATAGATTCTCACCATCTAAAAAAATCCGTGAGAATTCAAGAAAAAAATTTAAAATTGCTGACGATGAATGGGTTTTTATATTTCTTGGTAGATTAAATAAAGATAAGGGAGTTATTGATTTAATAAAAGCATTCAATTTGATAGATCAAATAAGGTACAGTTGCTCTCTATTTTTAGTTGGGAATGATGAGGCTAAGGTTAAACGAAAATTTGATTCTATTTCTCCTAAAGTTTATTTTATTCCTCATGAAAAAAAACCAGAAGAAATAATACAAATCTCAGATACTTTTTGCATGCCAAGCTACCGAGAAGGCTTTGGAGTGTCAGTAATAGAGGCCTCTGCTCTCAAAAAACCTATTATATGTAGTGATACTTACGGCCTTAAAGATACTGTAATAAGTGGTAAAACTGGGCTAAAGTATCCTGTTGGAAATATTTTAAAATTGAAAAAGGCTCTGGAATTTTCTTTGAAAAATAAAAAAATAATGAAGAAAATGGGTATAGAGGGAAGAAAGTATGTGGAAAGAAACTTTAACGACAAACTACTAATTAAAGCCTGGAAGGAGTTTTACTCTAAAATTTAATTTAAAATCTATAAATTCTTTTATGCCTTTCAAAAAAACCCTTTAAATCATAAACAAACCCATTTTTTTTTAAAAATTTAATTGGAGAAATTTTTAAAAAATGTCTATGTTTCACAGCTAATATTATTACATCATATTTAC
>JBELIL010000024.1:0-19382 GCA_042090925.1 Flavobacteriales bacterium | reverse complement strand
CTAATAATTAGTGATACTAAACTAATACTCTAATTATATTAAATACTATATTTGCCACAAAATTTATAATATGAATCTAATCTCCTTAGTACCACTCTCTGGTATAATTGCCTTGATTTTTGTTTATGTAAAAAACAGATGGGTAACATCAAAAAATGTCGGTTCTGCGAAAATGGAAAGAATTGCAAAAAATATTTCTGACGGCGCAATGGCTTTTCTCAAAGCTGAATACAAAATTTTAGCTGTTTTTGTATTCTTTACCTCTCTTTTATTGGCCCTAAAGGGAGAAAATGAAGGAACAAGTTGGTTAGTGTCTGTTTCCTTTATACTAGGGGCGGTTTGCTCTGCTCTAGCAGGTTTCATTGGGATGAAAGTAGCCACTAAGGCAAATGTTAGGACAACCCAAGCAGCTAAGCATTCTCTCGGAAAAGCACTTGAAATTGCTTTTTCAGGTGGAGCAGTTATGGGGTTAGGAGTAGTAGGATTAGGAGTTCTTGGAATTGGTTCACTTTTTATTGTTTATTCAGAGCTCTTTGAAAGTACGGATACTGTTATTAAATTAATATCAGGATTTTCATTGGGGGCCTCTTCTATTGCCTTATTTGCTAGAGTTGGTGGAGGTATTTACACAAAAGCTGCAGATGTTGGAGCAGATTTAGTTGGAAAAGTTGAAGCAGGTATTCCAGAAGATCATCCATTAAATCCAGCAACAATTGCTGATAACGTGGGTGACAATGTCGGTGATGTTGCAGGAATGGGAGCAGACTTATTTGAATCTTTTGTGGGTTCAATAATCGGAACAATGGTTCTCGGAGCTGCGTTCATGAATCTTAATGAGTTTCAAGGAAAAGAGACCAATGCTGTAGTTTTGCCATTATTTATTGCTGCAACAGGAATAATTATGTCGATAATTGGAACTTTTTTTGTTCGAGTAAAAGAAGGTGGAAGCCCACATAAAGCCTTAAATACAGGTGAGTTTATATCTGCCTTTTTTGTTTTAGTAGCCACATATTTTTTAATTGATTTTTTCTTACCATCTATATGGGTTTTTGAAGGCAAAGAATATACATCAAATGGTGTTTTTTTTGCAACTATCTCTGGATTAATTGTTGGTCTTTGTGTTGGAAAAGTAACTGAATATTACACTGCAACTGGAAAACCACCTGTACTTTCGATAGTTAGACAATCTGAAACAGGTCCGGCAACTACTATTATTGCAGGTCTAGGAGTTGGAATGATTTCAACTGCGATCCCAATTTTATTGATTTCAGTAGCAATTCTTTCATCATATTTTTTTGCAGGATTATATGGTATTGCGATATCCGCAGTAGGTATGCTTGCCAATACCGGGATTCAACTAGCTGTCGACGCTTACGGCCCAATATCGGATAATGCTGGTGGAATAGCCGAAATGGCTGACCTTCCTCCAGAGGTTAGAGAAAGAACGGATAAACTAGATGCAGTTGGAAATACAACAGCAGCAATTGGTAAAGGGTTTGCAATTGCTTCAGCAGCCCTCACTGCTCTAGCACTTTTTGCTGCATTCATGCAAACTGCAAAAATCAAAAGTATTGATATTTCAAATCCTACAGTTATGGTTGGTCTTTTAATTGGTGCCATGTTACCGTTTGTTTTTTCAGCACTTTCTATGAATGCCGTTGGAAAAGCAGCCATGAGCATGATTGAGGAAGTAAGACGTCAATTTAAAGAACTTCCAAAACTTAAAGCAGCACTCGAAGTAATGAGAAAATACGATTCTGACTTATCAAAAGCTAGCAAAACTGATTTGAAAATTTTTGAAGAAGCAGACGGAATTGCAGAATATAGCAAATGCGTTGAAATTTCTACAAATGCAGCATTAAGGGAAATGATAATCCCTGGACTGATGGCGATATTGGTTCCAGTAATTATTGGTTTCGTCGGCGGTGCAGAGATGCTTGGTGGGCTTTTAGCAGGAGTTACATCATCCGGTGTTTTGATGGCAATTTTTCAATCTAACTCTGGAGGTGCATGGGACAATGCAAAAAAAATGATAGAAGAAGATGGCAGAAAAGGAAGTGAGGCCCACAAAGCCTCAGTTGTAGGGGACACAGTTGGGGATCCATTTAAAGATACTTCTGGCCCTTCTCTAAACATATTACTCAAATTGATTTCAGTAGTGGCATTGGTTATTGCTCCTCTTTTGATATAGTATTTTATTGATAAATAACCTTTTTTACAGCTTTTATTACACTTTCAAAATTTGGCAACCACTCCTCTAGTAATTTAGGAGAGAAAGGTGCTGGAGTATCAGCTGTATTTATTTTTTCGATTGGAGCATCTAAATAATCAAAAATTTGATTCTGAACTTGATAACATATTTCAGTCGATACATTTCCAAATGGCCATGCTTCTTCGAGTATCACTAGTCTATTAGTCTTTTTAACATATTCCATAATAGTCTTGTGGTCCATGGGACGGATTGTTCTCAGATCAATAATTTCACAGCTTATACCATCGTTTTCTAATTTTTCAGATGCCTTTATTGCCTCTTTAATAATTTTACCAAAAGATACAATTGTCACTTGATTTCCAGGTTTTACAATTTCAGCTTTACCAATAGGAAGGGTGTATTCATTTTCTGGAATTTCTCCTTTATCACCATACATTTGTTCAGATTCCATAAAAATAATAGGGTCATTGTCTCTTATGGCCGACTTAAGTAGTCCCTTAGCATCATAAGGATTAGAGGGTACGATTACTTTTAACCCTGGACAATTAGCATACCAGCTTTCAAAAGCCTGCGAATGGGTTGCTCCCAATTGACCTGCTGAACCAGTCGGTCCTCTAAAGACAATAGGACAAGGAAACTGCCCTCCTGACATTTGCCTTATTTTGGAGGCATTATTAATTATTTGGTCGATTCCAACCAAAGCAAAGTTAAAAGTCATAAATTCTATAATTGGTCTATTTCCGGTCATAGTAGAACCAACTCCTATTCCTGCAAAACCTAATTCAGAAATAGGTGTATCTATAACCCGTTTAGGACCAAATTCATCTAGCATTCCCTTCGAAGCTTTATATGCACCATTGTATTCAGCGACTTCTTCACCCATTAAATAAATACTCTCATCTCTTCTCATCTCCTCTGACATCGCTTGCGAGATAGCTTCTCTAAACTGAACTGTTTTCATTTTATTTGGAATTGAATTCAAATTTACAATTTTTAAAAAATTTAAAACTGAAATTTGTGAGATTTTGCCTCCTCTTTAACTTTGTTGAAAATTATTTAATTTATACATTAGTCATTATATGTTATTAGTTGAAATGATAATTAAGGGGATTTCCTATAGTCAAGGGCAAACGGGGGCATACGCATTAATTCTTTCTGAAGTAAATGGTGATAGAAACCTTCCGATTATTATAGGTGCATTTGAAGCTCAATCAATAGCCATAGGACTCGAAAAAGAAATAAATCCACCAAGACCAATCACTCACGATTTGATGTATAATTGCTTTGTTAGATATGGGATAACCGTAAAGCAAATTATAATACATAAATTAGTTGATGGAGTATTTTACTCTAGTTTGATATGTGTTAGAGATAAAATAGAAGAAATTATTGATGCAAGAACATCTGACGCAGTTGCTTTGTCAATTAGGTTTAATAGTCCAATTTTTACTTATGAAAACATTTTAAAAAAGGCTGGGTTTACAAATGAAAAAAGTGGTCAAGGCAGTGGAAATAAGGATGACCAATGGATTAAAAACTTCATAAAAGAACAAACCTCAAATGAAGAGGAAAGAGATTTCAGCAAAATTGCTCTAAAAGATTTAAAAACTTTATTGAAGAAATTTGTAAAAGAAGAAGATTATGAGGCAGCTGCTAAAGTTAGAGATGAGTTATCAAAAAGAAAAGAAGATTAAATAACTTATCAACTTATTATTTTGATAAAAAATAAAGTAGGTTGTAATAAAAATCATATTACAAATATATCTTTGTGCAATGCAACTATACTTAGATTTACTAAAAAAAATAAAAAGCTCAGGAGATTTTAAAAAAGATAGAACTGGGACTGGAACCCTAAGTTTGTTTGGATATCAAATGCGTTTTGATTTGTCAAAAGGCTTTCCAATGGTAACTACTAAAAAACTACATTTAAAATCAATAATTTACGAGCTGCTATGGTTTTTGAAAGGAGACACTAACATTTCATATTTAAAAGAAAATGGTGTTAGAATTTGGAATGAATGGGCTGACGAAAATGGTGATTTAGGTCCAATTTATGGGTTTCAATGGAGAAATTGGAATAACGAGGGAATTGATCAAATTAAAGGAGTAATTAATTCTCTAAAAACAAATCCTAACAGTAGAAGACTCCTAGTAACAGCTTGGAATCCTAGTGTGCTACCAGAGAATGGTCTCAGTTTTTCAAAAAATATTCAAAGTGGAAAAGCAGCTTTACCTCCTTGCCATGCATTTTTTCAATTTTATGTTTCAAATTCAAAGCTTTCTTGTCAACTTTATCAAAGAAGTGCAGATGTTTTTTTAGGAGTTCCATTTAATATTGCTTCTTATTCTCTTTTGACCATTATGGTTGCTCAAATTTGTGGTTTAGAAATTGGAGAATTCATTCACACATTTGGAGATGTACATATATATTCTAACCATATTGAACAAGTAGATATTCAACTTAAACGGAAACCTAAAAAATTGCCAAAAATTAAAATTAATACCACCGTAAAGAATATTTTTGAATTTACATTTGATGATTTTGAACTTATTGATTATAACCCTCACCCGGCAATCAAAGCGGCTGTTTCAATTTAAATTAGTTGTAATTAATAAAAGTGAATTAGTTAGGATTTTTAAAATATGAACAGGTTAAATCAAGAAATTACAATGATTGCAGCAGTTGCAGAAGACAACGGTTTAGGATTGGATAACAAGCTCATTTGGCATATTCCTCGAGATCTAAAACATTTTAAAGATTTAACTCACGGTCATTGTATAATTATGGGAAGAAAAACATTTGAATCACTACCCAAAGCACTACCATACAGGAAAAATATAGTTTTGTCCAGAAGAAAAAAAATTACTTATAATGACGCAGTTGTTGTAAATAGTATTGAAAAAGCAATTGAAGAAACAAAACATGATCCCAAACCTTATATAGTGGGTGGTGGTGAGATTTATAAATTATTTATGAATTATTCATCCTATATTGAACTGACAAGAATTCATCATCAATTTAAAAGTGACACTTTTTTTCCTAAGATTAATTTAAAAAAATGGGAGATTATCAAAAGACATGATATAACAAAATCTGAAATAGAAAATTATAATTATTCATTTTTAACATATAAAAGAAAAACATGAGATATGCCCAGGTATTCCCAGGTCAAGGATCACAATTTGTGGGAATGGGAAAAGATTTATTTGATCAATACAGCGAAGCTAAAAAACATTTTTTAGAAGCAAATAAAATTCTTGGTTTTAAAATTACAGAAATTATGTTCGAGGGAAGCCAAAAAGAACTAACAGAAACAAATATAGCCCAACCTGCTATATTCATTCACTCAATTATTAAATCTAGATTAGTTAAAAAAAAAGGGGAAATTATCGGCGTTGCAGGCCATTCACTTGGAGAGTTTTCAGCTCTAGTAGCTTCAAATTCAATTTCGTTCCAAGATGGACTTAAACTTGTAAACATTAGAGCTAAAGAAATGAGAAAAGCTTGTGAAGAAAATCCTGGAACTATGGCAGCTGTGATCGGTCTTGAAAATGAAAGTGTTGAAAATTGCTGCAACAAAATTAAAGAAATTGTAGTTCCAGCAAATTACAATTGTCCTGGACAAATTGTAGTTTCAGGAGAAAAAAAAGCAATTATTAGTGTATCCAAAGTTCTAAATGAAAGTGGTGCTAGGAAAGTAATCGAGTTAAATGTGGGAGGTGCATTTCATTCCCCACTAATGCTACCAGCTAAGAAAGAATTAGAAAAATATATAGAAAAAATTGAATTTAAAAAACCTTCATCTCTAATTTACCAAAATTCCGTTGGAAAAGGGGTCTCTAATATTGGGGAAATTAGAAAAAATTTGGTTGATCAACTTATTTCTCCTGTACTTTGGACACAATCTATAAATCAAATGGTAAACGACGGTATTAAAAATTTCGTTGAAATTGGACCGGGAAGGGTTTTACAAGGGCTAATCAAAAAAATCAATCCAAATTTAAATCTGGAATTTTAATTTTTTTTAATTCAAAAACTTTATTATTTTTTCTGATATATGGTCAATCTGATCATTTGAAAGCTCAGTATGCATTGGTAATGATATTACTTCTTTAACAGCACTATTTGTTACTGGGAAAAGTTTATTATCTACCTCCGAACTAAAGTATGCTTTTTGATTGTGAAGAGGAACTGGATAATATATTCCAAAAGGAATTGAACTTTTAGTTAAATATTCTGTCAACAAATCTCTTTTAGAATCTATAATTCTTAATGTGTATTGATGGAAAACATGACTTTGTGGGTTAGAAGGTATGTTTGGTGTAATTATATTATTTATTCCTTTAAAATTATTTGAATATCTAATGGCAGAGCTTCTTCTACTTTCATTATAACTATCTAAGTATTTCAATTTTACGTTTAATATTGCTGCTTGCATTGAATCCAATCTAGAGTTTAATCCAACCAAATCATGATAATATCTTTTTTCCATTCCATGATTTGCGAGAATTCTAATTTTTTGTGCCAAAGAATTGTTATCCGTATAAATTGCACCACCGTCACCGTATGCTCCTAAGTTTTTTGAGGGAAAAAAAGAAGTAGTCCCAATATCTCCAATTGTTCCAGTTTTTTTCTTCTCTCCATCTTTTAAAGTATATGTTGCACCTAAAGCTTGGGCATTATCTTCGATAATTTGAAGTTTATAATGTTTTGCTATTTCAACTATTTTTTGCATGTCGGCGGGTTGACCAAATAAATGAACTGGAATTATAGCTTTTGTCTTTGGTGTTATGGCTCTTTCAACGGATAAAGGGTCGATATTAAATGTTTCCTTATTAATATCAACTAATTTAAGTTTTAAGCCCATTAATAGAACTACTTCTGCAGTAGAGGCAAATGTGAAGTCCGAAGTGATAATTTCATCTCCAGGATTCAAATTCAAACTCATTAACGCTAACTGAAGAGCATCCGTTCCGTTTGCACACGGGATTACATGTTTAACATTTAGATATTTTTGTAAATTATTTTGAAATTCTTTTACAGCTGGCCCATTAATAAAAGTAGTCGTATTTAAAACGGAATAGAGAGCGATATCTAACTCCGATTTAATCGCTTCATACTGACCGTTAAGGTCTACCATCTTTATAGATTTCATGAAAAAATTTTAGCAAAGGTAAAAAACCATTTAATTTTAATGTACTACAAATAAACTATTTTTGTCTTTATGATTTACTCTTTATTTTACGAGTTTAGTTTAATTATAATTAAAATTTTTAGTCTTTTTATTCCAAGGGTTAAAAGGTTTTTAAATACTCGTAATAGAATTTTAGATGATATTAAAAACTTTAATAAACCTGAAAACGATTTTGTTATCTGGATTCATTGCGCATCATTGGGTGAGTTTGAACAAATAAAACCACTTTTGAGAAAAATTAAAAGTTCAAAACCAATAACAGAATTTGTAATTACTTTTTTTTCTGAATCTGGGTTTAGTTCTGCTAAAAAATTTCCTGACGCCAAAATAATTACATATTTACCTTTAGACAGAGAAAAAGAATTAAATTATTTTATAAATAAAATTAAACCTAAAATACTACTCCTAGTAAAAAATGAGTTTTGGCCAAATCTTATTAAGTGTGTGCACAAAGCAGATATAAAAATTTTCTCAATCTCGTCTACTTTTAGAAAAAGTCAGATTTTCTTTAGTTTATTCTCTTTTGGTATGGTATCTATATTAAGAAAAATAAATTATTTTTTTGTGGTAAATGAAAACGACAAATTACTTCTAAAGACTTTAAACATATCTAGTGTACAAGTTACTGGAGACGCTAGGTTTGACAGGGTTTTAGAAAATTATAATAATTGTACAAATGATAAAGTAATTACAAGGTTTTTAAAAAATTCCAACAACTTTCTAATAGGAAGTAGCTGGATGGAAGACCATAAGGTTTTATTAAGTTCTTGTAACAACAACACACCCTTAAACTGGATAATAGCACCACACAAAATAGACTCAAAATCTATTTCAGATTTAGAAAAATTAATTCCTATTGACTACGCTAAATGGTCAACTTTTGATTTTGAAAGTGATTTTAATAAAAAAGTTTTAATTGTAGATAAAATTGGAGTTTTGAGTTCACTGTATAAATTTTCAAAATTTGCTTATGTAGGTGGGGGAATGGGAAATAAAGGTCTACACAATACTTTAGAGGCTGCAGTTTTTGGAATTCCGATAATAATAGGTAAAAATTTTCATAGGTATCCAGAAGCTCTTGAAATGCACAAACTAGGAGGTGTTTTATCAATTTCAACAAAAAAAGAATTCAAAAATGCTTGGGAAAAGCTAACTCATAGTCATAAAACATGCATTGAAATGGGGAAGATAAATTTTGATTTTATAAGAAAAGGTGTGGGTTCCTCCGACAAGATGATCTTTTATCTTAAACAAGATTTAATATAATTAAAACACATAGGTTAATTTTAAATTATTTAATTTTACGAATTATATTTTTGCGATTAAAAGTTAATCTGTTCACTAAAAATAAATTTACATGGCAAGAGAAATTAAATTAATTGAAGTCTTAAATTTCAGAATAAATTTTCTTGCTTACTTTTTCTTAATTGTTACTTTATCGGCGCAAGAAAATTTTCAAAATCTTAAACATTGGGAAATTCCAAGTAAAAACCCCGACAGAATTATATTGACCTTTCATGGTGACCCGACTTCGTCAAGAGCTGTAACTTGGAGAACTAGTTCTGAAATAGAAAATAGTGTGGCTCAAATTTCAGAGGCTACTGTGAACGCAAACATTGAATATAAGCCAAAAACTTATAAAGCGTCTATTGAAAAATTAAAATTAGGTCAGTACAAAAGAAATAATGCGTTTTCGGTAAACTACCACAGCGTTATTTTTAAAGATCTCAAACCAAACACTCTTTATGCTTATAGAGTTGGAGACGGTGATAAATTCTGGTCAGAATGGATTCATTTTAAAACCGCAAAGAAAGAGTATTCAAAAACTGAATTTGTTTTTTTCGGCGATTCCCAAAATAGGCTCTTATCGCACTGGAGTCGTGTTATTCGTATGGCATATCAAACTGCTCCTAATGCCTCATTTGCTATTCACGGGGGAGACTTAGTTGATGACGCCCATCGAGATTATGAGTGGGCCGAGTGGTTCAAAGCTGGAAGTTTCATTCATAGCCAATGGACTGCTATACCTGTACTAGGAAATCACGAATACTGGCCACTAATTGCTGAAAGTGAGCAACAATTTACCTCAATTCACTGGCGTCCTCAATTTACACTTCCAGTAGAAGATGATCTTAGTAAAAAATTACATGAAACTGTTTATACAGTGGATTATCAAGATGTCCGAATTATAGTTTTAAATTCAAACTTTAATCTCAATACCCAAACAAAATATATTGAAGAAAAACTAAAAACCTCTACTGCTAAATGGAATATAATCACCTGCCATCACTCTATTTTTTCTCCAGCCTTGGGACGTGATTTTAGGTATGGCCGTAAAAATTGGAAACCTTTATTTGATAAATATAATGTAGATCTAGTGCTTAATGGACATGACCATACTTATGCCCGAGGACATGTTCCCAAAATATATGAAGATGATATTGAATCCAATGAAATCAAAACCGTGTATGTAACTTCGGTCAGTGGACCAAAATTTTATAGGCTGGATCGTCAACAAATAAAAGAAGGATATGTTGACGATGGATATAAGTCAGATAAAATATCACATCTTGTTCAATTTTTTCAAGTTATTACAATAGATAAAGACAAGTTGACTTATGTTGCCTACACAGCCACTGGAGTAGAGTATGATAGGGCTGTAATTATTAAAGACTTTGAAAGCGGAGAAAAAAAGTTTTATCAGAAAAACGAAGACCCAAAGTAATTCGTTAAAGTTTTAAAAATTTTTATATGAAATTATTTTTCCTTTCAATCTATTTTCTTTTATCCTTTAACCTTTGTACTTCTCAGTCTATAAAGTTAGAAATGTCAAAAAAAAATAAAGCCCCTACGAGCATCATTCTCATGATTGCTGATGGGGCTGGATTATCACAAATAACAGCAGCAATTTATAAAAATGAAAATAAATCTCATTTAGAAAGTTTTAAAGTGGTTGGGCTACAGAAAACCCATGCTGTTAATTCGCTCATAACAGACTCTGCTGCCTCTGGAACTGCAATGGCATGTGGAACAAAGACTGTAAATGGAGCTATAGGGGTGGATATTGAAAATAAGCCATATGAATCCATATTAAAAATATGTGAAAAAAAGGGATATAATTCTGGAATGATTGTAACGTCAAGTATTGTTCACGCTACCCCTGCATCTTTCTATGCAAATGTTTTTTCAAGGTCAGAGTATCAAGAAATTGCATTTCAACTCAGTAAAAGCGAAGTAGATTTTTTTATTGGAGGTGGTGAAAAACATTTCATAAAGAGAAATGATAAAAAAAATTTGATTAGTGAAATGAAAGATTGGGATTTTGTAAATAATCTTGATGAATTTGATTCATCAACAACAAAAAAAATTGGTTATTTCATAAGTTATGATGAACCCCTAAGTTTAAACGAGGGCAGAAAACCACTTCTAGATATTGGACTAAATTCCATGCTTAAAAAGTTAAATTCCAGGGAGGAGCCTTTTTTTTTGTTAGTTGAGGGTTCACAAGTAGACTGGGGAGGACATGACAATGACCTTGAATATGTAACAAGTGAATATATTGAATTTGATAGAGCAATTGGAGTTGCTTTAAAATTTATTGATGAAAATCCAAATACCTTATTGGTTGTTACTGCTGATCACGAAACGGGTGGTCTAGGAATTACTTCTAATAATATCAAAAAATTAAATTCTAAAGTGAGGTTTTCTACGAAAGGACACACTGCTTCGATGGTCCCTGTTTTCGCCAAAGGAGTCGGATCAAGCGAATTTTCAGGAATCTACGACAACACCGAAATCTTTAAAAAAATGATGCTACAGATAAATTAATTACTTAGTTCTTGCAGCCAACACTACATTATCTTTAAATTTTTTATCATCTTCGATAATATCAAAAAAGCTTTCTATGTATGAATATGCTTCTTCATATTCATTCACGTTGTCGAAATCAGTCTCAAATGATTTTATTAAAGTAAGCATATCACTTTTTCTCTCTATGAAAATGTCTCTAACTTTATAAAAGACGTCTTCGTCTCTTTTGAAACCTCGATATTTTCTTTGTCTTATGTTGGCAATATTCAAAGTTTCATTAACCACCGCATAGCTTGGATTTATAAATCCAGACATATCAAAATCATATGGGAGAGGGATAATCAGTTTATCAATGTAAAGAAGTTTATTGTTGTGCTGGTATGCAGTAGAAAAATCAGTATTACCAATCATATATTGAAACATAGCATTTCTTACTGAAGCATCTGCATCCATAGCTAACGGTGGAATAAATCTTTCAAAAACTTTTCCATTATGCAATTGAGCAACCTTTTTATCATCCTCTATTAAAAATGCATTTAATTTTTCAACTACTGGTTTTTTCTTCTTGGATAAATCGGTGAACTCAAGTAATAATCTTCTTGTTTTAAAATGGTAGGGATATACCATTTCAAAAAGCTTATAAACTATAAATTCCTTTAATATATTATCGTTTTTATCTTTTTGTTTCAGGCATGGTAAAACCAACTTCATTTTTTTGTGACCCTCAAAAACAGTTCCCTTAGTTTGTTTCTTTTTAAAATCAACTTTTATTGGGGGGTAATAGCAGGTAGATCTTCTAAAATTACCTCTAGCTCGAATACCTATCTCCATATCCTGAAATGAATTATCTATTTTAAATGCAAAATTTGTGTCAAAGTATACTGAATCAACAATACTTTTTTTAAGTGTTTTGGGTGTAAAGGATATTTTTGCTTCCAAAGTTTCATTAGATGTAAAAAATTTATCCTCAGAATCTTGAGCGGTTATTAACGTACAGGTCAACAACAGAATATAAAATTGTTTCATATATTGCAATTAGTTTATAAATTTAAAAAAAAAAACAAGTGAGCCAGTACTTTTCGATAATAAATATAAGAACACTTTATACAATGATTATTTCAATATTTGTTCCCATTATTTGTTATCAATATGATATTGTTTATGATATTGATTTAACTCTTATAAGTATTGCAATTATTTTCCCTCTGGTTTTTGCTATTAGAGGTGCATTTAGAAGAAGAGAAAAGGCTCTAGAACATTTAAGTAAAATAAGAAGTTCTTTGATTTCAATTAAATTTGGATTTATGACGAATGAGAAGTTAACTAAAAAAGAGTTTGAAACTGGAAAAACACTTTTAGTCAATATTTTAAATGAGTTAACATCTCATCTTCAAGGTGAAAATGAAACCAGATCTAAGTTAGACAATTCCATACAACAACTAATAAATTTTACAAACAGTAACCCTGAAAGTATTTCTAGAGGTGTTAAGGGTAAAGTTGTTGGATACCTACAAAAGGTTCAGGAAGGTATTGAAAACTGCCTTGCAATTCATATACATAGAACACCCATTAGCTTAAAAGCGTATTGTAAGATATTTATATATATTTTTCCTATAATTTATACTCCATCAATAATAAATAAAATTGGGGTAGAGAATCCTCAATGGTTAACTTTCTTTGTAATAATTCTAAGTGAATTTATATTAATCTCATTATATAATATTCAAGATGACATGGAATACCCTTTTGACAAACAAGGCCTAGACGATATTAAACTTGAAGAGTTTTTGATAGAAAAAAAATAGTAATTTTTGTGCGGGTGAAGGGACTCGAACCCCCACGCCGTGAAGCACTAGATCCTAAATCTAGCGTGTCTACCAATTTCACCACACCCGCTTAAAGTTTGTAAATATAGATAAGTTTTATCAAATATTTTTTACATTCACGATTCTAAAATTTTTTTATTAATGGTAAATTTTTCAGAAAAAGAAAAAAATAAATTTTTAAATGAACTATTTGATTTCTTAAAGATTCCGTCTATAAGTGCTGATCCAAATCATCAAAAGGAAATGGAAGAATGTTCAAGTTGGTTGGAAAGAAGCTTTAAAAATTCAGGTTGTGATAATGTTAAAACAATTAAAACAAAAGGACATCCAATAGTTTATGCGGATAAATTAATTGACAAAAATCTTCCCACTATTTTAGTCTATGGCCATTACGATGTCCAGCCACCTGATCCAGTCTTGTTGTGGGATTCTCCCCCATTTGAGCCAGTGGTAAAAAAAACAAAAACACATCCTGATGGTGCAATTTTTGCCAGAGGCGCCTGTGATGACAAAGGACAAATGTTTATGCATATCAAAGCATTAGAATGGATAACAAAAAACAATAAATTAAATTTTAATATAAAGTTCTTAATCGAAGGTGAAGAAGAAGTTGGTAGTGATAATTTAGAAGCTTTTATTTCCAAAAATAAAGGTTTACTAAAGTCTGATATTATTTTAATATCTGACACTAGTATGAAAAGCAACACTATTCCATCAATTACAACAGGACTTAGAGGAATTTCATACATGGAAATTATGCTTAACGGTCCAAATAGAGACCTTCATTCCGGGACATATGGAGGAGGTGTGGCAAATCCAATCAATATTTTATCTAGATTAATAGCTAGTATGCATGATGAAAATATGAAAATTACCATTCCTGGATTTTACGATAAAGTAGTGGATTTAAATTTTAAAGACAAAAAAGAAATTTTAAAAGCTGCTGTAAACGAAAGTGATTTTAAAAAGTCGATCGGAATTAAAGAAATATACGGTGATAATGATTTTAGTCTTACTGAGAGACTTTCTACACGACCAACATTAGACGTAAATGGGATTTATGGTGGATACACAGGAGAGGGTTCAAAAACGGTGCTTCCAAGTAAGGCTCACGCTAAAATTTCGATGAGACTAGTTCCAGACCAAGACTGGATAGAAATTAGTGAATTATTTAAAAAATACGTTAAAAACTTTATGCCTAAGAATGTTACCGCAACTATAAAGACACACCATGGAGCAGAACCTTATGTTACAGCAACTAACAGCCTAGCCTACGAAGCTGCTATGATGGCTTACGAAAAAAGTTTTGGAGTAAAACCATTTCAACAAAGAGGTGGTGGAAGTATTCCAATTGTTCCAATTTTTGAAAAAGAGTTAGGTGTTAAAAGTATTCTAATGGGTTTTGGATTAGATTCTGATGCAATCCACTCACCTAATGAACATTTTGGTTTATTTAATTTTTTTAAAGGTATCGAAACAATAATATATTTTTACGAATTCTATACAAAGAAATTTAGTCTTTAAATTTTAAAAAAGTCAGCTGCAATTTGATCTGTAAAGTATCTTTGTTCTTGATTTACTTTGATAAATTTTTTTTCCAAATATAAATTCCCAAGGCCAACATGTTTTTTTAATTTTCCCTGAAAATAGGAATCGAAAGATTTGAATTTCTTTTTGATTTCTAATGAAGATAATCCTTCAGAAATCGAAAGTCCTGTCATAATTGTTTCGTTATAAACATCCTTCTCGGATAAACATTCACTATTTAGAGGTTTTTTTGATTTATTAATTTGTATCATATACTCACTTGGATCACTACAGTTAACTCTCCTTAATTCATTAAAATAACTACATGCTGAAGGACCGAAGCCTAGATATGGTCTTCTTTTCCAGTAGTTTAAATTTTGTTTTGAATAATTTCCATTTTTTGAAAAATTTAGATATTCATATTGTTCAAAACCAAATTCAGTAAGTTTTTCACTATATAGATTATATTGATCTATGACTAAATTTTTATTAAAAGATTTTCCTTTACATGCAACATTATTCAATACATTATTATATTCCTCTAATGTTATGTGGCTTAGGTTAATTTCACTTAATTTATATAACAACTTATCCAAGGTTACGTTTGAAAAATTTGGGATTCCAAATATTAAGTCTATTGAGAAGTTTTGAAAAAAATTAGACACCAGACTTAGCTTTTCGAAAAAATAATTATTTGATTTTACATTTATAAGATTTTTATACAATGAAGAGTAAGTTCTAAAACTTACTCTGTTCACTTTTGTTTTGCTTATTTCCAGTAAATTTTGACTTTTAATTTTTTCAAAATCTAGTTCCAAACTGATTTCTATTTTATTGTCAAAAGAATAATAACTACTTAAACTAGATATTAAAGCTTCCAAAAAAATTGGGGATAAGTAATCGTTTTTAGATGATTTAATATAAATAGATTGTAATAAATTTTCTTTTAATTCAGCATTTCTTAGATTAATCTCCTTTAATATTGCAAATTCAATTTTTTTTTTAAAATTTAAATCTATTGAATCTGGGATATTGATATATATGGAAGACACTAAAAATTAAAAGTTGGTTTTTTTGGGGTTTTGTTGAACATAAGACTTCCAACTGGAAAATTTTATTTCTTTATTTACCTGTTTATTATTAAAATGATGACAAACAGCAGCCGCTAAACCATCTGTAGAATCCAAATTTTTGGGCAATTCATCAAAGGCTAGTAAATTTTTCAACATTTTTGCAACCTGCTCTTTACTGGAATTACCGTTACCAGTAATAGACATTTTGATTTTTTTTGGAGAATATTCAGTTATTGGAATTTGCCTTGATAAACCTGCAGCCATTGCCACTCCCTGTGCCCTTCCAAGCTTTAACATGGATTGGACATTTTTTCCAAAAAAGGGCGCTTCAATTGCAATTTCATCAGGATTATAGTTGTCAATTATTTCTACCGTGCGATTGAAAATATGGTTTAATTTTAAATAATGATCATTTAGTTTTTTAAGATTGAGTTCGTTTAATAACATAAATGACATTTCATTATTTAAAACTTTAATTAATCCATATCCCATTATTGTTGTTCCTGGATCAATTCCCAAAATAATTTTTTCTCTCATAATTTTATGGAGACGCAGTAATTCTTATGGGAAGTTTAATTTTAGATTTTACATAAATGCCAACGTTAGTTTTTGTTGCAGGTAATGCCTTTGGTAGAGATGAAATCGTTAAATTAATCATTTCAGAAAGAGTAGGAATAGCATCGTAAACAATTGAACCATTTTCAACATTATCTAGTGCTATATTGCCTTCATTATCAACAATTATATTTAAGATAATTTCTTCATCGATTTCTTGGTTTGAAATTAGATCTTCATATGATAATGAGTTATATATTGAATTAGCAATTTCATCTTTGAAACAATCAAATTGTTCCTTTATTTCTAAACTACTACAAGTTTCAAAAGTGGGCATTTGGTCTTTATCACTCCATTGAGAAGCTTTTTTAATTTGTTGGGGGGTATAAGTTTTTGTGGAAAAGTTTTCACAGCTAGTGATTAAAAAGCAAAAAACGGAAAGATTTAAAAGTAATTTGGTTTTATTCATGTGATAAATAAATTTATATACTACTAAATGTACAATTTTTTTTACTTTGATTTTAATAATAAAAATCAATTGATATTTTGAATCAACTTTTAGAATCAATGGGGTTAATTTTAATGATCTTAGGTTTGATTGGCTGTTTTATACCTATCATTCCTTCTCCAATAACAAGTTGGTTTGGTTTTTTAATTCTTTATTTCAGTTCTAATGTTATAATTAGTTTTAAATTTTTAATTTTCACATTAATAATTTCAATTCTATTTTTTATAGGAGACTTTTATTTACCATTGTTTGCAGCTAAGAAATTCGGAAGTTCTAAAAAGGGAATTTTAGGAACTGGAATTGGACTGTTTTTAGGGTTTTTTATTCTTGGCCCAATAGGAGTAATATTGGGAGCTTGCATAGGGGCATTCATAGGTGAATTAATAAATAACAAAAGGGATAATAAAATTTTAAATGGTGTAATTGGTTCAATTATTGGAATTTTGTCTGGAATTATTTTAAAATTTATGGTTAGTCTAGTTTTTCTCATTATTTATTTAGAAAAAATTGCAAAAATTTATTTTTAAGGAAAAATTAATATGATTCAATGTTTTTTGACAAATTCGTTTAATTTTGTCCTGTGAAATTATTTTTAATATCCTTCATACTTATTGCGCTTTCATTTGCGGGTATTGCAATAAAAATCATTTTTAAAAAAAATGGGAAATTTAGTGGAACATGCGCTAGTCAGAGTCCTTTTTTAAATAATCAAAATGAACCGTGTTCTTTGTGTGGAAAAATTCCATCTGAGGACAATTGTGACTCAAAACAGGTTGTCTAAATTTAATTGAATAAAAATTTTGAACCACATGGTTTATAAATCTTTAGAGGATGCAGTTGAAGCAGCAAAAAAAAATGATCAACGAGCTTTTGGTTTTTTATATGATGAATGTTGGGACTATATATATGGCTATGTTTTTAAAATTTCAAAGGATGAAAGAATTGCTGAAGAACTTTCTTTAAAAACCTTATCGAAAGCTTTCGATAAGATTGATAAATTTAATACAGAATTTAAGTTCAAGAGTTGGGTTATAACAATTTGTAAAAATCTTCATATTGACTATATTAGAAAGCAAAATGCTAGTAATAAAATTGAGTTATATATTACAGAAAGAAAAGACTTAAACTACAATATTACTGACGAAATCCTCTCCCCGGAAGATGAATTAATAAAAAGTCAAAACATTAATAACCTTTTAGAAAAGATTAAAAAATTAAAGCCAACTTATGAAAAGGTGATTAAAATGAAATATTTTCAAGAAATGACTTACAAGGATATTTCTCATAAAACTCAAATCCCACTGAATACTATAAAAGTTATGATACTGAGAGCAAAAAAAATTTTAGCAGAATTAATATCAAATGAAAATTCTAAATCTTAGAAAGCTTGGTCCTGGACTACTATTTGCTGGTGCTGCTATTGGAGTTTCTCACCTAGTACAATCTACAAGGGCAGGTGCAGACTTCGGCTTTGGGTTACTTTGGGCAGTGATAATTTCTGTAATTTTAAAATATCCTTTTTTTCAATTTGGTTCTAGGTTTGCATTAGCTACCAAAATGAGCTTATTGGATGGATATTATAAACTTGGAAAAATTTATCTTTTAATATTTTTCATTATTAGTATTGGAACAATCTTTACAATCCAAACTGCTGTCACTATTGTAACCGCTTCACTAGCAACTACCGTACTAGGATATTCCCAAAACCCAGTGATGCTTAGTACATTGATTATTTTATTATGTTTTATAATGCTTTTGGTTGGAAACTATAAATTCCTTGACAGATTTATCAAAATTATAATATTAGCTCTTACTTTAAGTACTCTTATTGCACTATTCGTTGCATTAACAAAAAACAGCAGTTCGTTTAATTTTTCTCAAGTTTTTCCATACAAAACATCAATTATTTTTCTTGCTGCATTAATCGGTTGGATGCCAGCGCCTCTAGATATATCCGTCTGGCAATCTCTGTGGATTCTTGAGAAAAAAAAAACAAATTCAATTTCCTTTGATGAAGGTATTTTTGACTTTAATGTTGGTTATTTTGGAACTTTTATTCTTGGAATTTGCTTTTTAAGTCTAGGTGCACTGGTAATGTTTGGAAGCGGAACTGGGTTTTCTGACATTGGAAGTGTTTTTGCTGGACAATTCATCGAACTATACACATCCACATTAGGAGAATCTGTTTACCCCATAATTGTAATTGCCGCATTTACAACAATGTTCAGTACTACTCTAACTACTTTAGATGCATCTCCAAGATCTATGCACAAATCCAGTCAATTGTTATTCCCTGAAACTAATTTATTAGACTACAAATTTTGGTTGATAATTTTAAGTGCAGGTACAATTTGTATTTTTTCATTACTATTAGATGAAATGGGAACATTAGTTCAAATTGCAACAATACTTTCATTTATTACAGCACCCTTTTATGCGTATTTAAATTTAAAATTGGTTACTAGTGATTTAATGCCTTCAAAGTATAAGCCATCCAAAGTTTTAATAAATTTCAGCTATATTGGATTGATTTTTTTAACTCTTTTTGCTTTAGCTTTTTTGAAAATAATAATTTAAAGTTATTTATATTTGTAATTGATTATGAAGATGAACGTCAAAACTGTTACACCTACAAAAAAGCCAAAGTGGATTAAAGTAAAACTTCCGATTGGAAAG
>JBELIL010000124.1:0-3530 GCA_042090925.1 Flavobacteriales bacterium | reverse complement strand
CTTTAGTTCAGCTATTTCTAAACCACTTACTTAAATAGGTTAGATGTTTGTTTATAAAGTAATATTTTTTTATAATGTATAAATTTGTCTATATTAATAGCTTATTAACCCTAAATCAATTAAAATGAAATATTTACTATTAATCCTTTCAGCAATTCTTTTGGTATGTTGTAATAAACCTATTAATCCTAAAGTTCATATTTACGATCAGTCTATTGAGACAATAATTGACAACTCTTCAGAGATAGAAGTTTTGGCAGATTCAATTGCATTACCGGAGGGACCGGTATGGGATGAATACTCAAAATCACTCCTATTTGTTGATATAATTAATAATAAAGTATTAAAGTGGAATGAAAAAAACGGAGTGATGGACTACATTATGCCTTCTGGCAATACTGGATATGCTCCAAACTTAGGTAAAGGTCTACTAGGAGCAAATGGACTTTCTTTAAATAGTGAAGGGGATTTAATTTTGTGTCAACACGGCGATAGAAGAATAGCTATGACAAAAAACATTAATTCAAATTCACCAATTTTTTCAACAGTAGTTGATAATTACCAAGGTAAGAGATTAAATAGCCCAAATGATTTGACAATTTCTACTGACGGGTCTATATATTTTACCGATCCTCCATTTGCCTTTTTTGATTTAAATACTTTTAGCTTTGTTGAGACAGATATGAAAGAGTTGGATTTTAATGGAGTATTCAAATTCATTCCTGAAAGTAATGAGTTAATCCTAATTTCAAAAGATATAGAAGTTCCAAATGGACTCGCTCTATCTCCAGACGAAAAATTTCTTTACGTTAATAAAATGGGAAATCCATTCTCACCAACTCCACCAAAAATTATTAGAATTGACCTTAATAATATGAAAAGTGAAACCTTTTTTGATGGAAGTGAATTGTTGAAAAATTTTGAAGGAAATTATGATGGAATGAAGGTACATTCAAGTGGTAATATATTCACATCCGGTCCAGGTGGTTTATTGGTTATTTCTCCAAAGGGTAAATTACTTGCCAGAATAGATTTTGGACACATAACAAATTGTGCATTTGATAAAGATGAAGATTACCTGTATGCGACTGGATTTGTTTCAAACCCAAAAGTATTTAGGTTAAAACTGAAAGACTAAATAACTATTGGGGTTCTCAATAATTTTAAAAATAATGATTTAGTTTTTTATCTTTAAGATATGGAGTATTATAAAAAAAGAAAAAAAGAAATTGTGGAATCTATATTGTCAACAATTAGTGATATTAGAGATAATGAATATAATAAAATAGAAAATGCTTATAATGTATATGAGCAAAAAGGAGCAAAACATGTTACTAATATTGGGCAAAATACTTTTAATGAAGTAATTATTGATGCACTTGATGAAGTTAAAAATACAATTGAAAAGAGTTTATAACGGAACATAAAAACTATACCCCGGACATACCCTTTTAATTAAGTTCAAGAAAAATGAAAATCAAATAGTCACTATATCTTCTCCGATAAGTTTTAAAACTTCTATGTATCTTGATGATTATTAATTATAAATCAATCAAAATGAAAAATATTTATATAATGAGATCACTTTTACTTATAACAACTTTATTAATTGTTAGTTGTAATAATAGTGGCGGTGTTTGGCTAGGTGAAGGGGAAAATTCTGGAAAGCCCTATACTTTTGGGCCAGAGCAGGATATTATGACTTTACAGAAGCTTGCAGGTGCATATTCTGAAAAAAATGCAGATGAACTATCCAAATATTATTCCGAAGAATATATGAATGATAAGCGAAAAGAAAATTACTCTAAGTGGCTAAATTCAATGGAAAGTATAACCATGAAACCATATAAAATTATTCCTTTACAAAATGGTGGAAACTTTAGGCAAGTAATGGCTTGGTCAAAAGAAGAAAGAGTCCATAAAAATGGATCTTATGAAAAACTTGATTTGATGGAATCTTTCGTTCTAGATAATGATGGGAAGGTGAAAAGTTTTAAACAGTGGAAAGCGATAGATTCAGTTAATTTTGGAATGTCTTATGGTGGAAAGTTTTTTGGTAATGAAAAAAATGAAAATACAGGGAAACCTTTTGTTTTTTCTAACCGAAATGAAACACAAATAATCGAAAATTTTGTTGAAAATTATAATAATATGGATACTGAAGGAATGAAAGAAGCTATGGCTGAAGAATTTACATTAAACGACTACAGAGGGCAAAAAACTAATTATAAAAAATCCGATTTGGATGAATTCTTTAAACCTTTGAAATCTGTTAACTGGAAAATTAATGCAATAATTCCTATAAAAATTGCAAATACAGATGCTGCAAGTGGAGTTATCGTAAGAGGTTCAGAATCAAGAGTATTCAAAAATGGAAGAAAGTGGGATAAAGAACTAATGGAAATTTTTTATTTCAATTTAGAAGGAAAAATTTCTTCTATGGAACAGTTCGCAAAATAAAACTTCTACTAAAACAAAAAACCCTCCTAAATGGAGGGTTTTTTGTTCAGCATAAATACATGTTTTATTTAGCTCTAGGATTTATTTTAAATTATATTCATAAAATCACCTAATCACTTGTTTTAATTCTACTTGATTCATCACTCGCTTTAATAGTCTTGGCTTTTACATTCCTATTCCCAAAATTATAAGTGAAAGTTAATTTTGCTTGAGGTTTTAAGAAATTAAAATTAGCCATTTGTAATAGATTAAGCTCAGGTGTATCAATCATAGGCCTAAACTTCATCGTGTTTAATAAGTTGGTTCCATTTAGAGTTAATATTATATTTTCATTTATCTTTTGTTGAAGGCTTATATCTAATTTACCCATTGGCCTCATAAACCCACCATTATTTAAATTTTGTTTTGTTTGGTAAAATCCAACAACTTGAATTGTAAATGAATCTGTTATATTTAAATCATTGTTCATATTAAATCTTAATGAAGTAATTGAATTGTCGATTTCTCTGGTGTCTACGATACCTCTAACTTCAGAGTATGATAATGAAGTGAAGTATCTAATTTTCCAATTTTGGGTTGGATTAATTGGAAAATTTATAATTGCCGTTAGTGTTTCTCTTTGGTCTAAGTTATTTGGTGAATAAGTAATAAAATTAGTTTCTGAATTAATTGTAGGACTAAATTTTGCAAATACATCGTTTTCGTTTGAATACTGGGCCGATAAGCCTATTGATTTATATCTATAATCTATTTGATAATTTCTAGAGAAAGCAGGCCTAAGAGACAAATTTCCAAATACTGCAGTATTCAAATCCAAAAAAATTAGCATTGGAGCCATATCTGTAAAAGCTGGTCTTGATATTCTTTTGCTATAGGATAGGTTCAGATTATTAAAATCATTTATTTTATATCCTAGAAATAGACTCGGAAAAAGATTTCCATACTCACGGTCAACAAAAGTATCTCCTAGACCAGAATAAACAAATGTATCTGTATACTCATATCTTAAACCTGCCTGGATTTTAATTTTTTTTAAGAGATCAAAGTTGGCCTGAGAATACCCTGCCATT
>JBELIL010000023.1:0-19912 GCA_042090925.1 Flavobacteriales bacterium | reverse complement strand
GAGGAGAATACAAAGGACAACCATATAATTATGTTGTGTGGCGCAAAGCTGTTTTATACCCTCAAAAAACAGGTAAACTTTCAATAGAGCCCCTGACTTTAAATGTGTCTGTAGATGTTCCTACGAATAGAAGAGATTTCTTTGGTAATAGGGTATATCAAAAAACTCCCAAAGTGGTTACTGCTGGTAAAAGAACATTAAATGTCAAAGAACTTCCAATTGATAACAAGCCAAAAAACTTTACAGGCGCAGTTGGGCAATTTGACTTTTCCGTTGATTTTAATAAAAATAAATTAAAATCATCTGAATCATTTCAAGCAACTTTAAAAGTGAGTGGAAGTGGGAATCTTAAATTATTCTCTTTACCTAAATTGACAGCTCCTAGTTCCTTAGAAATTTATGATCCGGAACATAAGGAAAATGTAAAAACAAACCTTTCTGGTATGAGAGGTAGTATTGAGGACATATATACGATTGTCCCTCAATTAAAAGGGAACTATCCAATTCCATCTTTAGACTTTTCCTTTTTTGATCCTATTGAAGAAATGTATGTCACTGTAGCTTCGGATGAGACACTTATAGATGTAAATGAGGGGCCAACAGACTTAATATCTAAAAACCAGACCCCTAACTCAAGAAATAATATTTTAAAAAATAATGAATCTTATTTTAATTTCATTAAAACCAAAACAGATTTAAAGAAAATAAATTCAAAATTATTTTTTAATTCAAATTTTTACTGGATTTTAATCACTCTTCCAATTTTGATTCTTTTTACTGTAATTTTAATAAAGAGAAAAATTGAAACAAAAGTAATTAACCCTCTTGATGAAAGGAAAAAGAAAACTAACTTTTTAGCAAAAAAATATTTCTCCGAGGCAAAAAAAATGATTGGTCAAAAAGAAGAGTTTTACAGTTCATTAGAAAAGGCTCTTCACAATTATATGAAATCTAAACTTAATGTTGAAACTACAGAATTGTCAAAGGATGTAATTTCAAAATTATTGCATGAAAAAAAATGTGAAACCTCTAGTATAGAGATTTTTATATCTATGTTAAAAAAATGCGAAGAAGCTAGATATTCACCCATTTCACAAGAAAACATGGGTCAACATTATGAAAAGGCAATAGAAACAATAACCATTATTGATAAGCAAATATGAAAAATAAAATGATAATACTAATGCTTTTTTCACTTACAAGTTTATTTGCTCTTGATAAACCTCCTAATTCACTTTTTGAAAAAGGTAACACTTTTTATAACAAAGGAGACTATCAAAATGCAATCGAAAGCTATTTAGAAATAATTGAAAAAGGCTATCACAGCTCAGAAGTCTACTATAACCTAGGTAATACAAATTATAAAATTGGGAACGTAGCCGAGACAAATTATTATTTTGAAAAAGCTAAGATGCTATCTCCAAACGACGAAATGATAATAAACAATTTGGAGTTTGCAAAAAACATGACAATGGATTCAATTGAAACCCTTCCTCAAACTCAAATAAATTTATTTTTTAACGACCTTTTAGCATTTATGACTACTGATAATTGGAGTATGCTAACCATGTTGACATTATGGATAGTCTGTATTCTATTTTTGATCTACAGTTTTAGTAAATCTATTTTTACAAAAAGGATTTTTTTCTCCTCTGGGGTTCTATCATTTTTAATTTTTATATTTTTTATTTATATAACTATTTCAAAGCATGGACAAGAAAACATAAAGAAAGGAATTATTTTTGATAAAGAGATTGGTGTTTGGACTGAACCCAATCAAAGAACTGAAGTCTTATTTTTCCTTCACGAGGGGACAAAACTTAAAATTATAGATGAGTTAGAAGGATGGTCAAAAATTTTAATTTCAAATGGATCTGAGGGTTGGATAGAAAATAATTCAGTAAGACTACTAAACTAATTTTTCAGGAATTTTTAAATCATTGTTGTCCAGAAATTCTAAAATATAGTAACCTATATCTTTTAAAGATTCAAACATTGCAGATTCATCTAGAATGTTTGATTCAAAAAACTCGAACATAAATGAGAATTGATCTATAAAAACTAATAAAATCCCAATCAAAAGAATATATTTTGACACTCCAAAAACACCTCCCAAAACTTTGTTGATTCCTCCAAGAGAAACCAATTTTATAAATTTTGTTAAATTTTTTGCAAAAATATTAACACCAATAACCATTAAGATCAATGAGGCTGTGAATATTACAATTGATGAAGGTAATTTATCATTGGAAAGAAAAAACGATAATGAACTTTCTATTATTGGTGTAAAGGTAAGTGCTCCAAAAATTCCAATGATTATTGACAATAATGACGCTGCCTCAATAATTAAACCTCTTGCAAAACCTTTAAATAAGCCATAAAATAAAATCAAGCTTATAATTATATCAAGATAATTCATAGATTAAAGATAAATAATTTCGTTTCACTAAAATGAAATTTTTGTTTCGAAAAAAATTTATCTATGGAAGGGTTAGTTTGTGCCAAATAAATATTGGAAAATCATTTAAATATATTTACTAATTTTATAAATAATGATTGAAACTATAAGAGAACATATTAAAGAAGTAGAAAATTTTAGTTCTGAAAGCAAAGAAAATTCTGAAGAGTTTAGAATAAAATATCTTGGTAAAAAAGGAATCCTTAGTGAGCTTTTTAAAAAATTTAAAGAAGTTAATGCAAATGAAAGGAAAGTAATTGGCAAGGAGATAAATATTCTCAAATCAAAAGTAAAGGAAAAAACAATTGGATTTCAATTAGGAAAAGAGGAGGACGAAAACAATTTAAATGATGACTTATATAAACCGGGTTATCCTATAGAGTTTGGCTCTCAACACCCTTTAAATATTGTAAGAAAAAACATTATTGAAATTTTTGAAAAAATTGGATACTGTATTTCAGAAGGACCAGAAATAGAGGATGACTGGCATAATTTTACTGCATTAAACTTACCTAAATATCACCCTGCAAGAGATATGCAGGATACTTTTTTTATAAATAAAGATCCAGATTTTTTATTACGCACACATACATCATCTGTTCAGATTAGGTACATGGAAAACAATAGCCCACCGATAAAAACCATATCTCCTGGGAGAGTATACAGGAATGAGGATATCTCTGCTCGTTCACATTGTCTTTTTCATCAAGTTGAGGGTCTATACATTGATAAAGACGTATCCTTTGCTAATTTAAAACACACTATAGAACATTTTTGCAAATCTATGTTTGGAAAATCTCAAATCAGATTACGACCTTCTTATTTCCCTTTCACTGAACCTAGTGCTGAAGTAGATATTTATTGGGGTCTTAAATCAGAGATTGATTACAGAATAACAAAAGGGACCGGTTGGTTAGAAATCATGGGTTGTGGGATGGTTGATCCAAACGTTTTGAATAATTGTAATATTGATGCTGAAAAATATTCCGGTTTTGCATTTGGTATGGGAATTGAGAGAATTGCAATGTTGATATATCAAATAAGTGATATAAGATATTTTTTCCAAAATGATTTGAGATTTTTAAAACAATTTTCTAAAATAAATTAACTTAATGATAAATCTAAAAATTATGAAAAAAAATTATCTTCTATTTGTTTTATTTGGTTTTTTGATTTCATGCTCTGAAAATAAAAAGCAAAGTATAGATTTTTCAATAGTGATTCATGGAGGTGCTGGGACTATGGAGAGAGAGAAAATGTCGATCGAAAAAGAGTTTGAGTATAAAAAAATATTGGAAGAAGCTCTAAATAAGGGATATCTAATTTTAGAAAATAATGGCAGTAGTGAACAAGCTGTTATTGAGGCTATAAAAGTAATGGAAAACTCACCATTATTCAACGCAGGTAAAGGTGCAGTTTTGGATGAAAGGGGTGAGGCTTCTCTAGACGCTTCTTTCATGAGCGGTAAGAATTTAAATGCTGGAGCTATTGCCGGAGTCAAAAAAATTAAAAACCCAATAATGGCTGCATATTCGGTTATGAAAAATACTCCACAGGTTTTACTCATTTCAGAGGGTGCGGACCAATTTGCTATAGAACAAGGGCTTGATACGGTTGATAACTCGTATTTTATAACAGAAAGGAGAAGAACCCAGTTGCTAAAAAATAAAACTTTAAGTCAACTAAAAGACAAAAAAGAGTCATCCTCTTCAATTTCTAAGTTTGGTACTGTTGGTTGTGTTGCATTAGATAAAAAAGGGAATTTATCTGCCGGTACTTCAACTGGTGGGAGGTCAAATAAAAAATGGGGGAGAGTTGGTGATGTCCCAATTATTGGCGCAGGTAACTATGCTAACAATAAAACATGTGCTATTTCAGCTACTGGATGGGGTGAATTTTTTATCAGAAATGTTGTTGCCCATGATATTTCCTCCCTGTTAGAATATAAGAATTTAGATATCAGAAAAGCTGCAAAAATAAGCTTAGATAAAGTGAGAAAATTAGGAGGGAGTGGTGGTGTAATTGCTCTTGACAAATTTGGAAACTATGCAATGGAATTTAATACAAAGGGAATGTATAGAGGTGTGAAAGATAGCAAAGGTAATTTTAAGGTTTCGATTTTTAAAAATGATTAATATACACTAATCAAATCATTTACTTCACGGTCAGTGAATTTTGAAAGTTGAGAATTATAGAAACTCGAAATGCCCGTAACTTCTTTGCCAACCCAATCTGGTAATGAAATTTGTTGAGTTTCAGAATTTAATTCAATTTCAGCCAATATTAGGCCTTTTAAAAAACCTTCGAATACATCAACTTCGAAAAGTTGATTTTTATATTCAATTAAATATCTTTTTTTGGAAATAATTCTTGGCAAACATAACTTTAGTAGATTTCTGCCTTCGAATAAACTTATTTTTTTCTCGAATTCAAACCTACTAATTCCGCTTTTAGAACTAGGTCCTTTTATGCCCAAGTAACTATTTTTGTCAGAAATTCTAATTCTAACCGATAGATTATTGTCCTTTGATAAATAACCCTGCTTTATGTTAATCACATTATGAGATAATGAAATAAACTTTTTTGATTTTACTTTAAATTTTCTCTCTTTTTCAATCATAAATTAAGATTATAATTTTTCAATATATGTAAATTTATAAAATGTTGATAACTCGAAAAATTATCCATATTGACATGGATGCTTTTTATGCATCGGTTGAGCAACTTGATAACCCATTAATTAGGTATAAGCCGGTCGCAGTAGGTAGCTCTGACTCACGTGGAGTAGTAGCTGCGGCTAGTTATGAAGCTAGATGTTTCGGGGTAAGAAGTGCCATGAGTAGTAAGTTGGCTAAAAAGTTATGCCCAGACTTAATATTTGCTAAACCAAGATTTGAAAGATATAAAGAGTTGTCAAAAACAATATCAGAAGTTTTTTTTTCATATGCTGATTTAGTAGAAACTTTATCACTTGATGAAGCGTATCTAGATGTCACTAAAAATAAAAGAGGAATTATTTCAGCTTCAAAAACTGCAAGACTAATACGAGAGGATATTTTTAAAAAAACAGGTTTAACTTCATCAGCTGGAATTTCTGTAAACAAATTGATAGCTAAAATTGCTAGTGATTACAATAAACCAAATGGTCAAAAAACAGTTCCCCCTGAGGAGATTAAAAAATTCATGGAGGATTTAGATATTAGAAAGTTCCATGGTATCGGTAATACAACTGCTCAAAAAATGTATCAAATAGGAATCTTCAAGGGTATTGATTTAAAAAAAAAAGGAGAAGATTTTCTAATTCAAAAGTTTGGTAAATCAGGAAGTTATTATTTCAATGCAGCTAGAGGAATAAATTCGAGTCCTGTTTCCCCAAACAGAAAAGCAAAGTCACTGGGCAGTGAACAAACGTTTTCTAAAAACATCTCAAGTGAGATTTTTTTAATAGAAAAAATTAATATTATTTCAGACAAATTGTCGAAAAGGTTAAAAAAACTTGGTATTTCAGGTAAGACAATTATATTGAAAATAAAATACAGTGATTTTGTAACTCAGACACGATCAAGTACAAAACAGCTCTATATCTGTGAAAAAAGTTTAATTAGCAAAACTTGTGAAGAACTTTTATATAAAGAAAAACTCAGGGATTCAGTAAGATTAATTGGAATAGCTGTTTCAAACTTTAAACAATCAAAAGAAAAAAAAATTAATAACAATTCAATAAATGCTCAACTCAAAATTGATTTTTAAATCTTTGAAATTCTCAATGTATTGACCATCCCCTTTTTTTTGACAGGCATTGCTGCAAGATTTATCAACATATCTCCTTTATTAACAAAATTATTTTTTAGAGCTATACTGTTTACTTGCTCAACTGTTTTATCAGTACTTTCAAATTTATCATAATAAAATGCTTTGACTCCCCAAAGAAGATTTAATTGGCTTAATATTAGTTCATTAGAGGTAAATACTAAGATATTTGCTTTTGGCCTCCAAGCTGATATTTGGAATGCGGTGTATCCACTGTTCGTTAGGGTGCATATAGCAGTAGCATCTATCTCGTTTGCCATGTTAGCCGCGTGATAACATATTGATTTTGTAATATATCTTTTACTTCTTACAGACGGAGGTGATTGGGGGACCTTTATTAAAGGAGAATTCTCGACTGTTTTTAATATTGAAGACATTTCATTAACCACTTTTATGGGATACATGCCGACAGAGGTTTCTCCAGATAGCATAACTGCGTCAGCTCCATCCATTACCGAATTTGCAACATCATTTACTTCAGCTCTCGTTGGAGTTAGACTTTTAATCATACCTTCCATCATTTGAGTTGCAATAATTACTGGAATTCGAGCTTTTTTTGATTTATTTACCAATTGTTTTTGAATTAAAGGAACTTTTGCAGCAGAAACTTCAACTCCTAAATCTCCTCTTGCCACCATAATCCCATCTGAATTTGCAATAATTTCATCTATATTTTCAAGAGCTTCAGGTTTTTCAATTTTTGATATAATAGGTATTTTATGATTAGATTTTTCTTGAATTATTTTTTTTAACTCAATCAAATCATTACCATTTCTAACAAAAGAAAGTGCAACCCAATCTACTTTTTGATTTATTGAAAAAATAGCATCTTCAAAATCTTTTTCAGTTAAGGCTGGTAATGAAATCTTGGTGTTAGGTAGGTTTATTCCTTTTTTTGAAAATAAAGGCCCTCCCTGAATCACTCTAGCCTTTACAGTACAGTCATTGTCAGTTTCTAGTATCTCAAAAATTAGTTTTCCGTCGTCTATTAGAAGCTTTTCTCCAATTTTAACATCTTTGGCGAATTTTTTGTATTTAACGTAAACTCTTTTGTTGTTTCCAGTAAATTTTTTTTCAGAGCAAAATTCTAAAATGTCGTCTTTTATAATGTTCACATCTTCATCAATATTACCTATTCTTAATTTGGGTCCCTGTAAATCTGCTAAAATTGAAGTGTAATAATTATTTTTCTTATTAAGGGATCTAATTGTAGAAATTATCTTTTCAATCTCAGAATGGTTAGCATGAGAAAAATTTATTCTGAACACATCCACTCCACTATGCATCATTTCTTCAATAATTTGTGGTGTGGAACAAGATGGGCCCAAAGTGGCTATAATTTTTGTTTTTCTCGTATTTTTCATTAATCAAAAATTAAATTTTCAAGATTATTTAGTACTCTTTTATCAATCTCATAAGCTAGCTGTATTCCTTCTATGTTTCGTATCTTCTTGACCCAATCTTTGATAACTTTAAATTTTGGAACTTTAAAGAAAAAGTCAACAGAATTAAAACTAGGAATTAAACTCTTCTTATTAATTTCATTTATATTAAAAAGAAGATTTTTTTTATTAAAAATTACGTCATTCTCGTAATGATTGGAAATTAATTCCCAATTATCTTTTGATACTTTTGAAATGTATTTAAATCTGGTATAAATATCATTTTTAGATTTTTTTTTTGAATTATATAGAAGACATCCAAGATTTTGATTCAATTTATAAGCAACTAAATAGGCTTCCAAATTTGTATGAATAGCAACTACGGAAAAATCATCAATATCTTGGGGGTCCATATTTAAAAAAAATCTTTTAGTCTTCATTTGCATCAATATTTTTTTATTCAAATTTTTTGAAAATTACACATGCATTGTGACCACCAAACCCAAAAGTATTAGAAAGGGCTACTCTAACATTTCGTTTCTGAAATTTATTGAAAGTAAAATTTAATTTAGAATCTATTTGTTTATCTTTTGTGAAATGATTTATTGTGGGAGGTATTTTGTTATTTTTTATAGACAAAATACAAGAAATAGCCTCGATTGCACCAGCTGCACCTAAAAGGTGACCGGTCATTGATTTTGTAGAATTAATATTTATGGAATAAGCATTGCTTTTAAAAACGTCAAGTACAGCTTTTGTTTCTGCAATATCTCCTAGTGGAGTTGATGTCCCATGCATATTTATATGATCAACTTCATCAATATTTAATTGGGCATCTTGTAAACAATTTTCCATTACCTTTTTTGCTCCACTTCCTCCAGGATGTGGTGCTGTCATGTGGTGTGCGTCAGCAGATAGTCCTCCACCTGCAAGTTCACAATAAATTTTGGCATTTCTTTTAATTGCATGGTTCAAATCTTCTAAAATAATGCATCCTCCTCCTTCACCTAAAACAAACCCATCTCTCTCATTATCGAAGGGGCGTGATGCTTTATCGGGCTCGTGGTTTCTTGTAGATAAAGCATGCATTGCATTAAATCCTCCTATTCCTGCGCATGTTACAGCTGCTTCAGAACCACCTGCAATTATTACATCTGCATAACCTAAACGAATATAATTTAGACCATCTATAATTGCATTTGAGGAAGAAGCACATGCAGAGACTGTTGTGAAATTTGGTCCCTTAAAACCATATTTAATAGATATAAGGCCTGGTGCAATATCAGCAATTAGTTTAGGAATAAAAAATGGATTGAATCTTGGTTTTTTTTTATTTGAGAAAAAATATTCCATCTCATTTTGAAATGTTTCAATTCCTCCAATCCCTGCTCCCCATATAACCCCAACTTTATTAGAATCAATTTTTGAATTAATGAGATTTGAATCGTTAATGGCCTCTTCAGAGCATATAGTAGCGTATTGTGAAAATTTATCCTGTCTCCGTGACTCTTTTTTCTCAATAAAATCAAGTACATTAAAGTTTTTTAATTCACATGCAAATTTGGTTTTAAAATCGGATGTATCAAAGTAGGTAATCGGAGCAGAACCACTTTTGCCGCCTATAAGCCCTTCCCAATAATCCGATACAGAATTACCAATGGGTGTCAGTGCCCCCAATCCGGTAACAACTACTCGTCTTGGATTCATTTAAAAATTAACTAGCTTGTTCTATATACTGAATAGCTTGGCCGACAGTTGAAATATTTTCAGCTTGATCATCTGGAATTTGAATATCGAATTCTTTTTCAAATTCCATTATAAGTTCAACAGTGTCAAGGGAATCTGCACCAAGGTCATTTGTAAAGCTCGCGTCAGCAACAACTTCACCTTCATCAACACCTAATTTATCTACAATAATTGCTTTTACTCTTGAATTTATGTCAGACATTCTATATTGGTTTTAAATTTGTTTGTCAAAAATAACAAATCTTTGGACCATTTCTAACGATAAAATGATTAAAATGTAATTTTAATTTCGAAAATTTATACCGAAAACTTATTAAACCATTTATATTAGTATGATTTTATTTTAAATTTAATATCTAATATACAATGAAAAAAGTATTGATATTAGCATCAGGTAATGGATCAAATGCTGAAAATATTTCTAAATTTTTAAACAAAACTGATTCGGAAAATGAAATAAAAGTTTTATGTAATGTAAAAAATGCTGGTGTCTTCAAAAAAATGACAAATTTAAAAATACCTTGTATTCTGATTGAAATTGGTAATAACATGTATTTGATTAAAGAATGCCAAAATTTTAAACCTGATTTAATAATATTAGCAGGATATTTAAAAAAAATACCTACAGAGCTAATCGAAATTTTCAAAAAAAAAATCATCAATATTCATCCTTCTTTGTTGCCAAAATACGGTGGTAAAGGAATGTATGGCGATAATGTTCACAATCAAGTTTTGTTAAATAATGAAAAAGAAACTGGAATTACTATTCACTATGTCAATGAAAAGTATGACAGGGGAGAAATTATTTTTCAAAAGAAAATAAACCTACAAAAAGATGAAACTTTAAATACTATCAAAGGGAAAATAAAAAATTTAGAAATGAAGTACTTCCCAATAATAATATATCAGTTATTATATGGCAGAAAGTATTAATATTTACACAGACGGTTCATCACTAGGAAATCCTGGTCCTGGAGGATATGGAATAATTTTAGAGTTGGAAAAGAAAAACTATATTAAAGAATACTCGCGAGGATTTGTATATACAACGAACAATAGAATGGAATTACTTGCAGTAGTCGTTGCACTGGAGAAATTAAAGATTAAAAAAAGCAATGTTGAAGTTTTCACCGATTCAAAATACATTGTTGACTCAGTTGAACTTAAAAGAATATTTAAATGGAAAAATAACAATTTTAAAAAAATTAAAAATCCTGATTTATGGATTCGGTTTTTAAAAATGAATGAAAAGCATAATGTTAAGTTTAATTGGATTAAAGGACATAATAATCATCCCCAAAATGAAAGGTGTGACCGCTTAGCAGTTGATGCAGCAAAAAACAATCCTATAGAGCATGATTCCTATTACGAAAAACTAAATAATAAAGTAAATTAAAATGAACAATATCTAATAATAATCAACACGTCAATGAGCAAAAAAATATTAGTAATTGGCACTCTAGCCTTTGATTCAATTGAAACTCCCTCTTTAAAGTCAGGAATTATTCTGGGTGGGGCAGCAACATATATTTCTTTTGCAATTTCTAAAATTTCAAATAATTTCGGTATTGTATCAGTTGTTGGAGGTGATTTTCCTTTAGAATATTTAAATAGAATAAAAACTACCGGTGCTGATATTTCGGGAGTGGAAATTGTTAAAAATAAAGAAAGCTTTTTCTGGAGTGGAAAATATCACAATGATATAAATAAAAGAACTACTTTAGAGACTAAACTAGGAGTTCTTGAAAACTTTAATCCAATTATTCCAGAAAATTTTAAAGATAGCAACATTGTTGTATTGGGAAATTTACACCCTTCAGTCCAAAATAAAAGTATTGCACAACTATCGGGCAAAAATCAATTTTTAATATTGGATACAATGAATTTTTGGATGGACAATAATTTAGAAGATTTAAACGAAGTTATATCAAAAGTAAATTTAATATCTATCAATGATGAGGAGGCTTACCTTTTGGCAAAAGAAAAATCTTTAGATGGATGTGCTCATAAAATTATTAAAAAAGGACCCAAGTACGTGATTATTAAAAAGGGAGAGTTGGGTGCAGAATTACATAGTAAAGACGAAAAATTCTCTATGCCCTCATTTAGAACTGAAGCAGTTGATCCTACTGGAGCTGGTGATAGTTTTGCAGGAGGGGTGGCGACTTACTTATCTAAAACTAATAGTATAGATTTTAATAGTATAAAAAAAGGACTAATTTTAGGAACAATCCTAGCTTCTTTTACAGTTGAAGGTTTAGGAACTAAATCTATAGAAAAAGTTGTCAAAAAAAAGATATTAGATAGATTAGAAAAGTTTATAATTAAAAATAAATTTGATCTAAATTTGTCGATATGAGTGACTTTGTTAAGCACGAATGTGGAATAGCACTTTTGAAACTTAAAAAACCCCTTGAATATTATAAGGAAAAATACGGTTCTATAACTTTCGGGATTAATAAAATGTATTTGATGCTTGAAAAACAGCACAATCGGGGCCAAGATGGCGCTGGTTTTGCGAGTATTAAGTTTGATATGGATCCCGGAGAAAGATTTATGAGTAGGGTCAGATCTATCAAGCAACAACCTATTTACGATATTTTCCAAAAAATAAATAGTACCATATCAGATGAAGTAAATAAAAATAAAAGTCTTTCTAAAAATTTAAATTTATTAAAAAAAAGGGTCCCCTTCCTTGGTGAATTAATGTTAGGACACGTAAGATACGGTACGTTTGGTAAAAACAGTATAGAAAGTGTTCACCCATTTCTTAGACAAAACAATTGGATGCACAGAAATTTAATTGTAGCAGGTAATTTTAATATGACAAATGTGGGAAAACTTTTTTCTAATCTAGTTGAACTCGGACAACATCCTAAGGAAAATTCAGACACAATAACAGTTATGGAGAATATTGGTCACTTTTTGGATGATGCCGTCGCTAAAATTTATAAAAATTTAAAAAAGGAAGGATTTAGCAAATTTGATTCATCTCCTTTAATAGCAGAAAGACTAGATATTTCTAAAATTCTAAAAAAAGCCTCTAAAGATTGGGACGGCGGATTTACGATCGCTGGTATGATAGGCCATGGAGATGCTTTTGTTCTTCGTGACCCTTGTGGGATTAGACCAGCGTTTTATTTCGATAATAATGAATTCACAGTTGTTGCTTCCGAGAGGCCAGTAATTCAAACTGTTTTTAATGTTAAATTAAACTCAATTAAGGAAATACCTCCTGGGAATGCACTGATTTTAAAAAAATCTAATGAAATATCTGTGGTTAAAATTTTCGAAAAAACCGAAATAAAATCATGTTCTTTTGAAAGAATTTATTTTTCTAGAGGTAGTGATGCAGATATTTACAAAGAGAGAAAAAAATTAGGGTATCTTTTGTTTGACCAGATTATGGATTCTATAAAAGATGATTTAAAAAATACAGTATTTTCATATATTCCTAACACTGCTGAAACCTCTTTTTATGGACTTATAAGTTCAGTTCAAGATTACGTAAGAAACAAGGTTAGGGATAAGTTAAAAGAACCAAATCTAGATTTAGTTAAGATTCAAAAGATTTTAGAGTTGAGACCTCGAATTGAAAAAATTGCAATAAAAGATGTAAAATTAAGGACTTTCATTACTGAAGATAATTCAAGAAATGAGTTAGTAAATCATGTTTATGATGTTACTTATGGTATAGTAGAATCCACTGATAATTTAGTAATCTTGGATGACAGTATCGTAAGAGGGACAACTCTTAGAGAAAGCATTTTAACAATGTTAAATAGATTAAACCCTAAAAAGATCATAATTGTATCTAGTGCACCCCAAATTAGATATCCTGATTGTTATGGTATAGATATGGCTAAACTTGATGACTTTATTGCATTTCAAGCTACTATTAAACTTCATGAAGAACATGGAACATTAAGTATAGTTAAGGATGTATATAACTTATGCGTGAATTCTTTTAAAAACAAAAAGGCAGAGGTTGAAAATCATGTAAAAGACATTTACAAAAATTTCACAGATGATGAAATATCAAATAAAATGTCCGATATGTTAACTAGTAAGTTAAATAATGTTCCTTTGAAAATAATTTTTCAGAAAATCGAAGGACTTCATGAGGCTTGTCCTAACCACAAAGGGGATTGGTATTTCACAGGTAATTATCCTACTCCGGGAGGTAACAGGATTGTAAACAAATCTTTTATAAATTATTATGAAGGGAATTCTTCTAGAGCATACTAATTTAATTTTTTTTAAAAGCAAACTTAAAATAGTATCTAATTATCAATATTAAGTAATAATTTTATGCTATCAGAACATAATTAGGTTAAGTTCATGGTGAAATTTGGGCAAAAGGAGGAATTTTTTTCCTCCTTTTTATTTTTAAAATTAGCTAGTAGCTTCATTGTATATTACACCGACTGCTTCCCAGTTTATAATGTTAAAAAATGCTGATATATATTCTGGCCTTCTATTTTGATAGTTTAAATAATAAGCATGTTCCCAAACATCAATACCTAAAATTGGAGTTCCTTCACACCCTATACTCGGCATTAAGGGGTTGTCTTGATTTGCTGTTGAGCATATCTCCAAAGCCCCATCGCTTTTAACACACAGCCAAGCCCAACCAGAACCAAATCTAGAAGCGGCAGCTTTTGTAAATAATTCTTTAAATGAATCAAAAGAACCAAAATATGTGTTTATTTTATCAGAAATTTCACCATTAGCTATACCTCCTTTATTAGGTCCAATTATTGACCAAAAAAGTGAGTGATTATAAAACCCTCCTCCATTATTCCTAAGAGCAGCATTACTCATATCCATTGACTTTAACAAATCAATTATTCCCATCCCCTGAAGATTTGTCCCTTCAATTGCGTTATTTAAATTATTGGTGTAACCTTGATGATGTTTTGAATGGTGAATCTCCATTGTCTTTCCATCAATAAAAGGCTCAAGGTCATTGTAACTATAATTTAAGTCTGGTAATTTAAAAGCCATATTTTTTTATTTATAATTTATATTGTAAAGCTAAAGATTAATTACATTTATTTAGTAATGTCAAGAGTAAATAATTTAAGTTCATTTTTAATATTTAATGCTTCGGCTGGTTCAGGCAAAACTTTTTCAATTGTTCAGCATTATCTAGTTCATCTTTTTAAAGATAAAAATGATGATGCTTTTAACAAAATGTTGGGAATAACTTTTACCAATGCTGCTGTTTTGGAAATGAAATCAAGAATTTTAGAACAGCTTTACAACTTCTCCAATTATGAGTTTGATAATATGGCACAAAATATAATCAAACAACTTGATTTTGGTAAAGATGAGTTGGCAAAAAAATCAGAAATCATTCTGGAAAAAATTTTAAATAACTATGCGACATTTGATATAATTACCATCGATAGTTTGTTTCACAGAATAATTAGAGGTTTTGCAAAAGAGCTGAAGTTGAGTTACAACTTTGATGTTGAAATTGAAAATGAAATTGTTTTAAATGAGTCAGCAGATTACTTTATTAAACAGGTAGGAAAAGACAAACAAATTTCAAATCTATTAGAAAGATTCACCTATCAAAAGATAAATGATGAAGAAAATGACTGGAGATTGAAAGAAGACCTAATGGATGCAGGTAAGTTAATATTAAATGAAAATGATCAATTTTATGCCACTCAACTGAGAAAAATAGATCTTAAAAAAAGAGATTCGGATGAAAAGTATTTAAAAAATAAATTAAATTTTTTAAAGAATAAAAACGAGGAAATTTCAACAAAGCTTTTAGGACAAATAGGATTAGAAGGACTTAAAGTCGATTCATTTAGATATAAATATGTGTTTAAAGAATTAAATAGTCTTTTAAATAAAGAAAAGGGATTATTTGAAAAGTTCTTAAAATTAAATGATAAACTAAATGATAAGAAATCTTTGCTTAAAGCTAGTGTAACAGATGATTTAGTTAAGAAATTTAATAAAGTCCTACCATACCTTAAATCGGATCTAACCAAGATCACAAATAATCTAATTTTAATATATATAATTGAGAATATGCTTAAGGATTGGGTTCCTCTTACTCTTTTGTCAAATGTATCTTCAGTAATTGATAAGATTCAGTCAGAAAAAAATAAAATACTCATATCAACCTTTACTAATAGGATACTAAAACAATTTTCAATTAATCCAAATCACAATATTATTTTTGAAAAATTGGGAAACAAATATCATAACTTTTTCATTGATGAATTTCAAGATACATCCGAATCACAGTGGATTATCTTAAAATCTTTAATCCAAGATTGTTTACAAAACATCGATGAAAAAAAGAGTTGTGGATCATTAACTTTGGTGGGAGACTCCAAACAATCCATTTATAGATGGAGAGGAGCTAAACCTGAACAATTCTTAAACATACAAAAATCTAAAGATTTCCTTTTTTTAAAACCAAAACTAGAATATTTAAAAACTAATTACAGAAGTCAAAAGGAAATAATTGAGTTTAATAATTTTTTCTATGCAAAACTGGCCGATCAATTAGAGAATGAGCAAACCAAAAAAGTCTATAACATAAACTTAATTCAAAATGCAAAAAATGAAGGGGGAGGTTATGTACAAATAGAATTCTTAAATAAAAATGAAGATATAATTTCAGACTTCCTAAATAAAATTATTGAAAAAATCAAAATCAGTTTGAAATCAGGATTTGATTATAAGGATATAGCTATTTTGGTAAGAAAGAACGATGAGGCAAGAAAAATCAGTGTTAAATTCCAAGAAGAATCCATCCCACATTTTGTTTCGGATGCCTTATTGTTAAGAGATTCTAACCAAGTCCAATTTTTAATTAACCTAATTGAATTATTTTTAAATCCAGATGTTTTATTGTTAAAAGTTCTACATCTAAAACTTTTGTGTCATTTTCTAAATAAAGTTGAAGGGATTCATGACTTTTTCATAAACAACTTGAACAAACCTATAGATCAAATTTTAAATGAAAATAATCTTATGTTTAATTTAGATGACTTTAATAAATATTCTTTATTTACTTGTATTGAAAAAGCATGTTTTGACTTTCCATGGATAGATTTAAAAAATACTTTTGTAAATAGTTTTTTAGATAAAATTCTAGAATTAGAAAACTCGGAACAAATTTCATGCCCACTTGATTTTTTAAAAATTTGGCAAATAAATTCATCCAAATGGTCTGTTCCTTTGAATGATGAAGTAAATGGTGTAAAAATTACAACTGTTCACAAAGCAAAGGGTTTGGAGTTTCCCGTAGTTATCGTCCCTTTCTCAGATAGACTAATATATAATAAACAAGCGAAAAAAGTTTGGTTTAATTCCTCTGAATTTTTGGGAACTGATATCGGGTATGCAAGGATAAACTTCACCAAAAAAATATCAGAATTTGGAAATTATTGGAAAGGTATCCATGAACAAATCAAAGCTGATGAGGAAACGGATTCATGGAATTTTTTTTATGTAGCAACAACTAGAGCAGTTAATCAATTATTTATTATATCGAGTAATAGAAATGAAAATTTATATTCGTATTCCAGGGTCTTGAAAAATATATTGCAGCTTAAAAGGCCAAGTCAAGAAGGAATATTTGAATGGGGAAAATTAAAAAATAAAAAAAGATTAAAAATTAGTAAAGTTAAAGTTGAAACTGAGGAATTAAAATATGATATAAAGAAGGGTAATTTTAAAGAGAAACTTTTTTACCCTACTAGCTCTAACGTAAATATTAAAAAAGACCTTAGAGAAAGAGGTGCCTTGGTTCATGAATTGTTAGCACACATTAATTATACGGAAGATATTCAAAGGATTGTGGATAAGTTTTTTTTAAAAGACAAATTTGACAAAAAAGAAAAAGAATATTTTATAAAAATTTTTAAAAAAATTCATCTCCATCCTATGATTAACAAATATTTTTCAAAAAGTTATGTGTCAATGAATGAGAAAAGTATACTTCTGCCAGATAAAAATATTCTAAGGCCAGACCGCATTTCTTATAACGATAAAACATGCGCTATAATCGATTATAAAACAGGCTTAAGAAAAGAAAAAGATAATCTCCAGGTAAGTGAATATATGAAATACATGAAGGAAATTTTAAAAAGGGAAACTTTGGGTTTTATAGTTTATATAAATGAGGAGAAGTTATCAGTTGAACAAATTAACTTTTCTAAATAATTAAAATTTAATTTAAAATATTTTGAAAACATTTTTAAATGAATCCATTGTAAGAATTTTAAAAGAGAATAAAGACTTAAGTGAAATTACTGTAATACTTCCTACACGAAGACTATGTTCTATTTTTATTAGCTTACTAGGTAAAGAAATAAATTCTCCGCAATTTTCCCCAAACGTTTATTCTATAAAGGACTTTATAGCAAAGCTATCTGATTTAACTAAGGCTTCCAAAACTCAAGAATACTTATACCTATACAAAGTTTATAAGGAGGTGTTTAAAAATAATCCAACTGAGGAATTTGAAAATTTCATTAAATGGGCACCCAAGTTAATTTCCGATTTTAACAAAATTGACACCAACATCATTGATTCTAAATTGATTTTTAAAGATCTCTATGAGTATCAAAAAATGGAGAATCTATTTGAAAATAATTCAGATGAAAATGATTTAAATTTTTGGAAATTAATTGATAAGCTTTATCAAGATTTTTCTAAAATTTTGCTTGCTAAGAGAATAGGTACTACTGGAATTTTGCATCGTGAGGCAATAAAAAAATTTAAAAACCACATTAAAAGCAAAAATCACTTTTATTATATGATTGGTTTTAATGCTCTCAATAATTCAGAAAAACTGATTTTTCAAACCATACTAGATACTGACCAAGGTTCTATTTTGTGGGATCTTGATAAATATTTCTTTGATAAAGATTCACATTCAACCGCCAAGTATATAAAAGAATATCAAAGAGAATGGAATTATTACAAGAAAAAACCATTTGTTTTTGATTCTAACAATTACATTCGGTATAAAAAAATTAAAATAATATCGACTAATACAGACTATGAACAGGCATTAAAAGTTTCTGAAATAACGAAGAATATAAATAATAATACCGTAATTGTTTTAGGCAATGAAGGAATTTTATCTCCGCTTTTATCCAACTTGAATACTAAGGATAAAAAGTGGAATGTTACAATGGGATACAAACTAACACCTCAACCAATTGTAAGGTTTTTTCTCGCATATTTTAATTTTCACTCTAGTTTCTCAAACAATAATTTTAAAACCAGCTCTTTGTCTCAAATAATAAATAATCCATTTTCTAAAAATTTTATTTTTAAAAATCAAATTGATAAAATAGATAGTTTAAATAGAATTATACTTTCCTCTCATGATGAAATTAGTTATGAAAAAATTAAGAGTTTGTTTGAAACAGAAATATTACTCAAAATTTTTTCTCCTAAAGAAGATGCATTTATATGTCTTGAAGAATCAATTTTAATTATAAACTTTATAAGAAAAAATAATAATTTAGATAAATTCAATATTTTATTATCAGAGCTTTTGTCAGACTCATTTGAAAAAATGATAATTGAAACTAAGGACAACCATTTCAAAATACCAAAAGATGCATTGTATTATATAATGAGTGAATTACTCAAGACTAAAAGACTTGACTTTAAAGGTGATAAAATGAATGGTATTCAAATTATGGGGATTTTACAAACTAGAGCACTAGACTTTGAAAATGTAATAATCACTCATGTGAATGAAGGAACTTTTCCCCAAAGCAAACGAGATGAAAGCTTTTTACCTTTTAGTATAAGAAAAGCATTTGTAATTCCAACCTTTCTAGAGAAAGATTCTATAAACTCATATCATTTTTTTAGAATTCTTCAACGCGCAAAAAATATTTATCTTCTTTATAATGGATCTACAGGAGTTGGATTTTTAAGTGAAAAAAGTAGATATATAAGACAAATTTCATTTTCAAAAATTCCATCTCATAATTTTCAAGAAGTAATTTTAAATCAAAAAATTAAAAATCCATTTATCAAGGAGCTAAGAATTGATAAAACAAATAAAATAATTGAAAAATTAAAATATATTTCAAAAAATGGATTTTCGGCCACTTCGCTTTTAAAATATTTAAATAATCCAATTGATTTCTATTACAAGTATATTTTGGAAATTCCTGATTACATTCCTCAAACAAATGTTTTAAATAATTTAGAAAGAGGAATACTGATTCATAAAACTTTAGAAGAACTCTATACTCCATATTTGAAAAAGCAAATGAAAATTTCAGATTATGATAAAATTTTGAAAAAAGTAAAATCCACTTTACTGCATTATTTCAAAAAATATTATGGTGATAAATATGACTTTACTGGTGAGAATATTTTAATTATTTCTGCATACGAGAGATCTATTAGACTTTTGATGAATAAAGAAAAAAAACTAATTGAAAATAACAATCGAATTGTCATCTTAGATGTTGAAAAGGACTTTAAAGTAAATTTAAAAAAAGAGGTT
>JBELIL010000022.1:0-19914 GCA_042090925.1 Flavobacteriales bacterium | reverse complement strand
AAAATTTACATCAAAAAGTGATTCAAGAACTAGATAATTATATCAATATATATAAAAATGAGTCTAACTAATTTTATAATTCTAATTATTATCCAACTAGGGATAAGTGACTTTGCAACCCACGATTTTTATTTAAGCACAACAAGTGTTGATTTTATTTTGAATAAAAATGAGATCCAAATCACATCACAATTTTTTGTAGATGATGTGGAAAATCTATTAAAATTTCAAACCTCAAAAACCACCTTGATTTTAGAAAAAAAAAATAGTGAAGACATCAATTTATTTTTGGGAGATTTTATTGACAAAAATTTTAAAATATTAATTAACAAAAAAAAACAGGAATTAATATACTTGGGTTATGAATTGAAAGATGATTTATTAGTTGTTTACTATGAAACAAAATTATCGAATTCTGAGGTACTTAATGTTGAAGTATTCAATAGTTTTTTAGTCAATTTTATTGAAAGCCAAAAAAATATAGTCCACCTAAAATTTAAAAACTTAAAGAAAAGTTTCCTTTTAAATTCCTTAAATAAAACCTTTCAATATTCATTTGAAAAATGAAATTGATATATTTACTTTCAAATTATATTTCATGATAAAACAAATTAAATTTTTCAGTTTTTTTTTCGTTTTTATTTCTTCTCTTCTGACATCACAGGAAGTGAAAGTCGAAACTGGACACAAAAACAATAACAAGTTTAAGCAACTTTATGAAGAATTTTCAACACCAAACAGGTATAGAACAGCGTCCGGTTCTCCAGGGAAAGATTATTATCAACAGAAAGTTGATTATAAAATGGATATTGTTTTAGACGATGAAAGTTCAAGACTCTACGGTAATGAAAGTATTAGTTATAAAAATAATTCACCAGATGAACTGTCTTATTTATGGGTTCAATTAGACCAGAATATTAGAGGAGACTACAATATGGAGGACATGAAAACCTCTTCTGGAATTCCAGAAATGTCTTCTATAGACTCTTTTGTTGAAGAATTCACATCAGAAAAATTTGTTGGTGGTTTTAATATCGAAAAGGTGATTGGTGAGAGTGGAAGACCATTGAGATTCACAATTAATAAAACTATGATGAGAATTGATTTACCGAATCCCGTTAAGAATGGTCAGGTATTTAATTTCTCAATTAAATGGTGGTACAAAATCAACAACCATGTTCCTGCAAGGGATAGATCTGGTTACGAGTATTTTAGTAAGGATGGTAATAAAGCATATGTTATTGCACAATTTTTTCCAAGATTAGCAGTATATAATGATGTTGAAGGCTGGCAAAACTATCAGTTTTGGGGTAATGGGGAGTTCGCCCTCAACTTCGGGGATTATGATGTAAAAATCACTGTTCCAGACGATCATATAATGGAGGCAACAGGGGAACTGCAAAACCCTAAAGATGTTCTCTCAAAGTCAGAGCTACAGAGATATAAAAAGGCCATTAATTCATTCGACAATCCAGTAGTAATTGTATCGGAGGAAGAGGTTAGAGAGAAAGAGAAGAAAAAGTCAAATGGAAAAAGCACATGGCATTTCGTTGCAAAAAATGTAAGGGATTTTGCTTTTGCCTCCTCTCGAAAATTTATTTGGGACATGATGGCTGTAAAAATTGGAGGTAAAAACATAATTGCTTCCTCTTTGTATCCAAAAGAAGGTAATCCTTTGTGGGAGGAATACTCTACAAGGGTTGTAGCTCACACTCTAGGAGTTTATTCAAAATTTACTTTTGATTATCCGTATCCGAAAGCTGTTTCTGTACATTCCAAAAATCAGGGTATGGAATATCCTATGATTTGTTGGAATTATGGAAGACCAAATGAAGACGGATCTTATTCAGATAGAACTAAATATGGAATGATTAGTGTTATTATTCACGAGGTTGGACATAACTTTTTTCCTATGATTGTTAATTCAGATGAAAGACAATGGGGATGGATGGATGAGGGAATAGATACATTTGTTCAATTTTTAACTGAACAAGAATTTGAGGAAGACTATCCTTCAAGAAGAGGTGAGCCCTCAAAAATTATTAGATATATGTCCGGAGATCAAGACTTTTTATCTCCAATTATGTCAAATCCAGAGAATGTTTTTCAACTAGGCCCTAATGCTTATTCAAAACCAGCAACGGCATTAAATATTTTAAGGGAAACAATTATGGGCCCAGAATTATTTGATTTTTCATTTAAAACCTATGCTAAAAGATGGAAATTTAAACATCCTACACCAGAGGATTTTTTTAGAACCATGGAGGATGCGTCTGCTATAGATTTAGATTGGTTCTGGAGAGGATGGTTTTATTCCACAGATGTAGTTGATATTGGTATTAAATCAGTAGATAATTATGTTATTTCTGAAAAACCATCAAAAGAAATCGATAGTATTTTATCGAAGTATGGCATGACAGCTAGTGATTTAAATCCAACTGTTTTTATGGAAAAAAAATCAAATGAATCTGAAAAAAGTCCTGAAATGCAATCAGATTCAACATCTAGTTTTGAAGCTTTGGATGCTGCCTTGGGAGATGATAAAAAATTACCTAAATACTTTTATGAAATTCAATTTGAAAAACCTGGAGGACTTGTTATGCCAGTTATTGTTGATTACAATTATGAAGATGGCACAAAAGAAAGATTTAAGTATCCTGTTCAGATATGGAGAAAAAATGATTCCATAGTTAAAAGACTCATTACTAGCGATAAAAAATTGATAGGTGTTGAGTTAGATCCGGATGCTGAAACTGCAGACATTAATTTAAATAACAACTCTTGGCCAGAGAAAAATAGCACTTCAGATTTTGATAAATTTAAAGAAAAAATAAAAGGCTAATTTTAAACTAATTTTCACTAATGTTATTATTTATAAGCGGAGCCGAAATATTTTTTATATTCTTTGTAATTCTTCTTGTTTTTGGAGCAGATAAAATTCCTTCTTTTGCTCGAACACTTGCTAAAGGAATAGTACAAGTAAAACAAGCAACAAATGAAATTAAAAGTGAAATTCAAAAAACAACAAAAGATAATCCGGTTAGCGAGATTAAAGAACAGATTAAGTCAGAAATAGACGAAGCTAAAAACGATTTTGACGATTTAACTGGTTCAGTAAAGAGAAAAAATTAAATTTTCACACTTAAACTTATCCCATCTCTAATTGGTAATAAAACTGTCTCCAAATTTTTGTGATTGGATAATTGTTGGTTAAATTTTTTTAAAACTTCAGTTTCTAAATCTTTATTATCATTCGTGTTAATAACCTTACCATTCCACAAAACGTTGTCAGAAACTAGCAGTCCTTTTTTTCTAAGCAGTGGAATAAGTAGATCTAAATAATTTAAGTAATTTTTTTTGTCAGCATCCAAAAAAATAAGGTCATACTTATCTTTTAATTTAGGAATAATTTTGATGGCGTCACAAGTGAATTGATTAATTTGTTTTTGTAGTTTCGAAAGATTAAAAAAGTGATTTTGAATTTTTTTCAATTCAAAATTATTGTCAATTGTGTCAATTCTTCCCCCTTTATCTAATCCTTCTGCCAAACAAAGAGTTGAATATCCAGTAAAAGTACCGATTTCTAAGATTTTTTTTGGCCTAATTATCTTGGAGATTATACTTAGAAATCTACCCTGGTATTTTCCACAAATCATACGTGGGTTTAGTGTTCTAATATGAGTTTGTCTATTTAATTCTTTTAATATTTCTGATTCTTTACTGCTGTGGGTTATGCAATATTTAAGTAATTCTTCACCTATGGAGTTCATTAATGAGAGTTTTAAATTAAATAAATAAATTTTAATCTTTGACTAAAATATAAAGCACAAAAAATAAAGCACCTAAAAGAACACATATATAAAGAAGGTGTTTTAATAAATCTTCCCCCTTAAAAAATCCTTTTAGAACTATATTATCTATAAAACTTATTAATAATCCCAGGAAGACCAGAAGAATTAAACCTCTATATTTTTTTATAAATTGATTCAATTAATAATTATAAGATTAGAAATTTATTTAAATATTTAATATTAAACAATAAAATCATATATATTAAATTTTTTATCATACCATTTCTAATTTTGTATTTTTATAAAAAAATTAATTTTAATCCTTAATATAAATAAAATATTTTCTAAATATTTATTCATTCTATAGAAAGTTAATTTTTAAAAGCTAATATGATCAACATAGATACAAGATTTTTTATTATAATACTTATTATCCTCTTTTATGGGTGCGTACCACCACCGTATCAGCCAGAGCAGAATGAAATTTCAACAAACAGTCATTGGGAGAACACTGGAAAAATTAGTGCTTCATTTATTTCTTCATCTAGGACATTGGGTGTAAATACAAATACTGGTTCTCCTTCATTCAATGTTTCTTTTATTGCATCTGCAAGTAATATAGATAGTTTAGTATGGAGTTTTCCAGGAGGAAAAACCAACGATTCTGTGAGTGAAATTAATGAAACTGTCACTTATGAAAAATTTGGAAAATTTGACGTGGGGCTAGAAGTTTTTAATGCTGAGGACACAGACAAAAGATACTACAAAGACTTTATAGATATTTTTTATAAAGATAACCTAGACTTCAGAGGCGTTGAAGCCACTAGTTGGAATGTTACCGGGACAAGTGCAGTCACATCAGATTTTCAGTATCCTGTTGATTCGGCTGGAAAAACATATGAGTCTTGGATTACTATTCCTTACACTTCTGAACATATAGTTTCTGCCGATAAAAATTTTGAAAACTTTCCATCTAATGGTTTAACACTGGAATTTGAATATAAAATTGAAAAAGTACCTGTTATGTACATAACTGAGTCTTCAATTACAGGGACTTCAATTAGCTCACCTTCTGACGCAGTGTATGTTGATCCTCTATCAGCTACCTCTTCGGATACAAAAATAAATATTTCAAGTATTTATCCTGGTACTAGAAGGTTTTTGATAAAATATAATGGAATTACAATGTGGGTTGCTTCTAGCATGACAGATAATGTATTTAAAAGAGCCAGCATTGATTTACCCTCATTGTCTTCATTTAGTTTAAATATTGAAAGAAAAGAACTTGAGAAAGAAATTAAAGAAATTCCATATTCAACAGATCCGTCAGCCTTAAATACACAAATGCCTGTATCAACTATAACTTCCTCTCCTACTGAAGATACAGACGGAGATGGAGTTGCTAATCTGATAGATGCATTTCCTTTAGATCCAGCTGAGCAAATTGACACGGATGGAGACGGCATAGGGAATAATGCTGATAACGATGATGATGGAGACAAATATTTAGATGTTACTGAAACTACTGCAGGTTCTGACCCTCTTGATAAGTTAAGTATTCCAAATTACTATGTAAGACATTCTACATATCCATATATCTTGAGTATAAGAAATATGACTATAAAATTAAATTCTAATAATTAGTCTGGAATTACTCTTCCGGGATTGAGTATGTTTTTCGGATCAAAGATTTCTTTTAAAGTTTTCATCAATTTGATTTCTTCAGCAGATCTTGATGTATACAAGTATTTTTTCTTATCGAGTCCAATACCATGTTCTGCGGAAACAGAACCTCCATTCTCTTTAAGATTGGAATAGATTACCTCATTAATTTTTTCTGTGTTTTCTATGGAGTTATTATTTTTTCCAATAATAAAGTGAATATTTCCATCTGCAACATGACCAAAAGTAAAAACGTGCTCAACAAATGATAATTTTTTGAGTTTTTTTGTAGCGATTTGAACTTCCTTGTCAATTACTGGGATTGGTAAGCTAATATCAAAATGTTGATCAAACCTAGATTTTTTTGCTAAGACAGAAACATCTTCGCGCATGTCCCAAATAATTTTTTGTTCCCTTTCATTTTGTACAAGTATTGCATCTTCAATTAAGTTTTTTTCAGCAGCCTCTGAAATAAGTTCAGATAATTTATCAAAATCCCTATTTAAGTTCGAACCTAAGGATTCAACAAATACATAGAATGGGTATGTGCCTGGTAGAAGAGGTGAGTAGTTTTCAGAGGAATCTAGCATCGTTTTATAAGTCTCATTCCACATCAATTCAAAGCCTGTCAATGTACCAGATAAACCTTTCTCCATAAATTTTAAAAGATTTACAACATTATCATAATTATTTAATGCCACAAGCGCGGAACATCTTGATTCAGGTTTTTCTTCTAATTTAAAAATTACCTTGGTAACGATACCAAGGGTCCCTTCGGAACCTATGAAAAGTTGCTTTAGGTCATATCCAGAATTATCTTTAATTACTTTTTTCATTGATGAAATTACCTCTCCATTAGATAAAACAGCTTCCAAACCTAAAACCAATCCTCTTGTCATACCATATTTCAGCACTCTCAGCCCACCAGCATTGGTTGATACAACTCCTCCGATTTGAGCAGACCCTTTTGCACCGAAGTTTAAGGGTAAAAGAAGATCTTTCCCATTAGCAGCATTAATTGCATCCTCAACTATAACTCCCGACTGAAGCGTTATTGTTCTACTTTTCTCATCTATTTCTTCAATTTTATTCATTCGATCTAACGATATAATTATTTCATCTTTAAAGGTTTTAGTCGATCCTACTAGATTTGTTAAGCCTCCCTGGACTAAAACCTTTTGATTATTTTCAAAACATACCTTCATAATAGAGGAAAGTTCACCGGTATCTTTTGGGAATACTACTGCTTTGGCATTTGTAGGTATGTCTGTTTTCCAAATATGATCAAATCTCGATTTTTCTTTACCATTAGATAAAACAGAATCTTCTCCTACTATTTTTTTTAGTATTTCAACCACAAATGTTGTTTAAAAATTATTTTCAAAGTATTTGTAGCCAAAGGTTTCAGCTACAGCTTTGTATACAATTTTTCCATTATGCATATTAAGTCCTTTATTTAGTGCTTGATTTTTTTTGCAAGCTTTTTCCCATCCTAGGTCAGCTATCAATTGAATGTAGCTTAAAGTAGCATTATTTAGAGCATTTGTTGAAGTCATAGGGACTGCACCTGGAATATTAGTTACACAATAATGAACTTTATCTTCGATTAAATAAACAGGTTCTTGATGTGTTGTTTCCCTACAAGTTTCGAAACATCCACCTTGATCAACAGCAACATCAACAAGCACTGTACCCGATTCCATTTTATTGAGCATTTTCTTAGTGATTATTTTTGGAGCTTTTGCACCGGGTACGAGAACTGAACCAATAATTACATCACAAGTAGACAAATGATTTATTATTGCTTCTCTTGAAGAATATAAAGGAATTACATTTTTTGGGAGTACTTCACTTAAATATCTTAATCTTTCCAAGTTTATATCAAATAAAATCACTTGTGCCCCTAGACCTGCTGCCATTTTTGCCGCTTCGGTCCCAACAATTCCAGCTCCGATAATTATTACTTTCGCTGGGGCTACACCTGGAATACCACCAATTAATTTACCTTTTCCCAGCTGGGGTTTCTCTAAGTATTTTGCTCCTTGTTGAACAGCCATTCTACCTGCTACTTCAGACATTGGTGTTAAAAGAGGCAATTTCTTATCAAGCGTTTCTACCGTTTCGTAGGCAATGCAAGTCGCCTTTGATTTCATCATTGCTTCAGTAAGATCTTTTGAAGAGGAAAAATGGAAATAAGTAAATAAAGTTTGATCTTTTTTAATCAAACTAAATTCTTCTTTTTGTGGCTCCTTAACTTTTATAATAAGCTCGGATTTAGCATAAATTTCTTTTGCTGTAGCAAGAATTTCAGCTCCCGCTTTTTTATAGTCCTCATCGGAAAAACCACTCTTTATCCCAGCATTTTTTTCTATATAAACTTTGTGACCACTATCAACCAAAGAGCCTACACTTGCGGTATTTAAACCAACACGAGATTCATGGTTTTTAATTTCTTTAGGTGAGCCTATAATCATAACAACTTTTGACAAAACTAATTAAATAAATATTATAATTTATAATTATTAACCGTATCTCATTATCATAACAAATTTTTATCGAATCATTAGATTAAAGATTTGTATATTCGATGCCTATAGGGTCATTAACTCAGTTGGTTCAGAGTGTTACCTTGACAGGGTAGAAGTCACTGGTTCGAATCCAGTATGACCCACAATACTTCTAAGAGTTTTACCTCTCCTATTCTAAGGCCTTTTGGGTGCTCAAATATTCTCCTTTTTAGTTAGCAAAACATTAAAAATCTGATAAAAATAAATTCATATTTAATTAAAATAGGTAATGTAGATTTGCTGAAACTAATAATTAAATAAATGAATAAAATAATTTTATTAATAACTTCTTTTTTGACAACTAGTCTTACTTCAGTTAAAGAAACTTCAGTTGTATCTCCACTTATCGGAAAATGGAAATCTTTTGAAAGTATTTATAATTTTGAAGAAGATCAAATACTCATTGTAGAAAATACCAGCAAAATTAATGAGGCATGGTTTAGGAGGTCATTTGATAATGAAATAGTTTCCAAAGGAAATTTTTTCGTTGAAAATGGCTTTTTAGTTGTAAAAAGAACAGACTCATTGTTAAGCTGTAAATTAAAGTATGCACTTTCTATTGACTCTGAAACACTTGTTATTATGAAGCCTAATTCAAGGCAAGCTTGGTTATTTTTTAGAACAGGCTTTTAATATTATCAAATGTCCATGCTGGGCAGTTCAACTATCATTCCTTTTTTAGAATTCGTACAATTTCTCTTTCCCAATCATCAGTTTCCTTGTCTCTGCTGACAATTTAATCTGTGAATCTTTCCCCTACAATAGCATATCTTGTTTTTCGTTTATTAAAATGCTACTTACTAATTTGGTATAATATAATGTATTGATAATTGTAGAAATTTCAACTTCTGGTCAGTTGTCAATCTTTGATATCTAGTATTAATTTTACTCACTTTACATAAACTTAATCCAATTTTAACTTATGGTAAATCTATTTTAGATCATCTTTTAATTACTTGTAATTTATAATTATAAATTTGAGACAAGTCGAGCTTGTAGTCGTTTCAGATGTTCATTTAGGAACCTACGGATGTAATGCAAAAGAATTACTTCTCTATTTGAAATCTATAGATCCTAAAATCGTTGTTTTAAATGGAGATATTATTGACATATGGCAGTTCAGTAAAAGATATTGGCCGAAATCTCACATGAAAATAATCAAACATGTACTCAAGTGGATTACTGGAGGAAAGGAAATCTATTATGTTACTGGAAATCACGACGAAATGCTCCGGAAATTTAAAGGTTTCAAAATAGGAAAATTTGTCATTGTAAATAAGGTAATTTTAACCCTCGACGGGAGGAAAACTTGGTTTTTCCATGGAGATGTTTTTGATGTAACTATGCAATATTCTAAATGGATTGCTAAACTTGGCGGGGTTGGTTATGACCTTCTCATCTTAATAAATAGTTTTATCAATTTTATTTTTGAAAAAATAGGACGCAATAAAATGTCTTTTTCAAAAAAAATCAAAAACAGTGTAAAAGGTGCTATAAAATATATTAATCGATTTGAAAGTATTGCTGTTGAAATTGCTTCATCAAATAATTTTAAATATGTGGTATGTGGACACATCCACCATCCCAAAATTAAAAAATACAAAATAGGAAATAGTAAAGTTACGTATTTGAATTCAGGAGATTGGATAGAGAACTTAACAGCATTAGAGTATAACAATTCTAAATGGTCAATTTATTATCATGATTCATCAAAATTTAAAAAATTCGTATCAACAGATCAAGAAAAGTCAAATAAAGAATTATATAATGAAATGATTAATGAATTTAATAAGATAAAGAAATAATGAAGGTACTTTACGCCATACAATCTACTGGTAATGGACATATTTCTAGAGCTAAGGAACTTATTCCATTTATGAGTCGTCGTTTTCAGTTTGACGTGATTATCAGTGGACCAAAACCTAAATTAGATTTGGGTTACCCAATCAAAAAAAACCTTAAAGGATTAACATTATTCTATAATAAAAAAGGAGGAATAGATTGGATAAAAACGCTTTTTAAGAACAATTTACTTTTATTTTTTAGGGATATTATCAATTTAAGAGTTAAAGATTACGACTTAGTAATCAATGATTTTGAACCTATCTCAGCGTGGTCTTGTAAATTAAAAAGAGTTCCCTGTTTCGGAATAAGTAACCAACTTTCTCTTTTGAAAAAAGGTATCCCAAAGCCCAAAAAAAAATTCAAATCTACAATTCGTTTTCTTAAATTGTTTGCACCGATTAATATAGGGTATGGGTTACATTATCAAAAATTTAGTAAAAAAATTTATCATCCTATCATTAGGTCGAAAGTCAAAAAATTAATTACATCCAAAGGAATGGGTATTGTCGTTTATTTACCAGCCTATGATGAGAAGTCCATTCTTGAGATTACAAATAAATTTCCACACCAGCAATGGCATATTTTTTCACGAAACATATCACAAAAAAAGACAATTGGTTCTTCTCATTTATATCCAATTCATGAAAACGTTTTTTTAGAATTATTATCAGGTGCAGACGGAGTTATTACAAATGCTGGATTTACTACGACTTCTGAGTCATTATTCTTGAACAAACCCCTACTAGTAATTCCAATGAAGGGCCACATTGAACAGATTTATAATGCAGTTTCCTTAGATAGGATGGGGGTTAAGGTTCTTAAAATATTTTCTTTAAAACAATTAGATGAAATTAATTTTTGGTTAAATAATCCAAAAAGTATCAAGATTAATTTTGAAAATGATTCTGGAAAATTAATTGATCAAATTGCTATTGATTTTATTAAGATGAAACTCAATCAAGATTTACTATCTAAAGCTATTTGAAGCAGATTTTTTTGTTGCTCCCACCAAATATCTCTTCTTTTTTTAAAAAATTCTACAAAAGTTGGACACATGATCTCTTATTCGCAAATGAAATATAAGTAATTGATAATGAATTATTTAAATAAGTTAGTAACTAATTTATTTTTTTAACTTTTTTGAATGTTGAAAGGCCTCTTTTTTCCATAGATAAATTTAGAATTTCAGATCCATAGAATTTTGCATGTGATTCGATCAAATAAAAATAATTTTGAAGATTTCCTTCTCCTAATCTTAAGGGGTCTGGTGTTCCATGACCGTAGAAAGTATCAGGTTCGTCATTTTTCCCATTGAAAACCTTTTCTAATTTCTCTTTATTTGTAATGTATTTCCCATCCCATTTTTTAACTCTATTTGGATTATAATCATGGTCAAAACCTAACAGATAAATTTTTTTATAGCCTTTAGTAAAAGCCCAGTTCAAACAATCTAAAAAAATAGTTTTACCAATCAATGGTCTAAAAGGGAATTTTTTATACTTAGCAAAAGCCAATGTTTGATAACGATATTCGTACTTCGAAATCCTTTTTTTAAATTTTGATTTGCTTGGGATTTCCTTTTGTGGAAAATCAGTAGCACACACATAATAATCGACAATCATGTCACCAAATGCCTTTATAGAATTATTCACAGTAAGGATATGAGTATTTCTTAAATCGTGATTTTTGTATTCTAAAGCTGATTTACCACTACCAACAAGTAAAAGACTTTTATTACTTTGATAAACTTTTAGCCTTGTTTCTTTAAGTTTTTTAAATTTAAAAAAAGTATTTAGTCCAAATATATGTTCTTTAATCATTTTTATTAAATCTCGTATTGGATTGTATAAATGTTTTTTCAATTTGATTTTTTATTTTTTTAAGAACTTTTTGAATAATTAAATACCATTAAAAAATAATTTTTAATTCTAAGATTTTATATGATTAAATATATTTTTTAAAAATCTTCCATTTGTTAGTCATTTATCATTAAATAGTTTAATTATTTTAAATTTAACATTACTAAAACATCATCAATTAAATAATCCTTCTAAATAATAACTTTAGACAAATAATTAAAACTTATTTAATTCCAAAAGAGATTAAAAATATTGAAGAGTGCGGCGAATATCCGAAGCAAACCTTTTTAAATCAAATGCTAGTAAGACAATAAATGTCCAGGTTTCGAGGTCAATTTATTTACAGGAGGTGCAAATTGAGTTAGTTTTATTCCTTTAACAGCAGCTTTGTATTCTTCAAAGGTTGGCGTCCTACCAAGTATAGCTGAAAGAACAACTACAGGAGTAGAACTAAGCAAAGATTCTCCTTTTTTACGGTCTGAATCTTTAACCACTCTACCTTGAAACAATCTCGTTGAAGTAGCCATAACTGTATCACCTTTTTCAGCTTTTTCTTGATTACCCATACAAAGATTGCAGCCTGGACGCTCAAGGTATAATATATTTTCGTATTCTGTTCTGGCAGTATTTTTGGGAGCATCGTCGTTAAATTCAAAGCCAGAATACTTTTGAAGAATTTCCCAATCACCTTCCTCTTTTAATTCATCAATTATGTTGTATGTAGGCGCTGTGACTACTAAAGGAGCCTTAAATTTTACTTCCCCTTGAAATTCTTCGAGATTTTTCAACATTTTAGAAACAATTTTAATATCTCCTTTATGTACCATGCATGAACCAACAAATCCTAAATCAACATCTTTTTTTCCTTGATAAAAAGAAAGTTCACGTATAGTGTCATGGGTATAACGTTTAGAAACATCTTCGTTGTGGACATCTGGATCTGCTATCATAGGTTCTTCAATGATGTTTAAATCCACAACAAATTCTGCATAATAATTAGCATTTTCATCAGGAGTTAGAGCAGGTTTATCACCAGACTTAATTTCCTGTATTCTCTTATTTGCTTTGTCAACTAGGCCTTGAAGAACTTTTTTGTCGTTATCCATCCCTTTATCAATCATTGTTTGTATTCTAGCCTTAGCAATTTTCAAAGATTCAATTAAAGTATCGTCCTCGGATATACAAATGGATGCTTTAGCTTTCATTTCAGCGGTCCAGTCAGTAAATGTGAAAGCTTGGTCTGATGGTAAGGTACCAATGTGAACTTCTATTATTCTCCCTTGAAATACATTTTCTCCACCAAATTTTTTAAGCATTTGGGTTTGTGTAGCGTGGACTACATCACGAAAATCCATATGTTCATGCATTTTACCTTTAAATGTCACTTTAACTGACTCAGGAATTAGCATTGATGCCTCACCCGTGGCGAGAGCAAGGGCTACAGTTCCAGAATCAGCGCCAAAAGCAACCCCTTTGGACATTCTGGTATGTGAATCTCCACCAATAATAATTGCCCAATCATCAATTGTGATATCATTTAACACTTTGTGAATTACATCAGTTAAAGGATGATATTTATTTTGTGGATCTCTTCCAGTGATAAGACCAAAATCACTCATAAATTTCATTAACCTGGGGATATTTTCTTGAGATTTTATATCCCAAACAGATGCAGTGTGGCATCCGGATTGATAACCAGCATCAAGGACAGGAGAAATTAGTGTTGCAGCCATCATTTCAAGTTCCTGAGATGTCATCAAGCCAGTGGTATCTTGAGATCCGACAATATTTACATTTACACGAACATATGATCCAGCATGTAGTATTTTCCCTGATGTTCCAACAGAATTTTTATTAAATATTTTTTCTACAGCAGTAAGTCCTACTCCTTCATTAAATAATTCTTTTGATGGTGCAAAAATATTTTTGATATTTTTACCAAGAACATTAGCAGCAAAAGTTTGAAGTTTTTTACCAAAAACGACAGCGTAGGAACCACCCGCTTTCATAAACTCCATTTTTTGGGGAGTAAATGCAGAAGAAATATCCATTACTGCTTTTCCTTCTTTGTATAATTTTTTAGTTTTTGTGTTTATGGTAAGTAAAGTTCCAGTGTCAACAGAATATGTTTGTTTTAACACAGGTTCATTATTATCATCTAAAACAAGTTGCTCATTTTTGTCATAAGTTTTTTCCCAATTTTTTAAGTCTAAACCTATTCCACCAGTGACTCCCACCGTTGTTAAAAAAATTGGAGAAACCCCGTTGGTTCCTGCAATTACTGGTGCGATATTAATAAATGGTATGTAAGGACTAGCTTCTTTACCTATCCACAACGCTACATTGTTTACTCCTGACATTCTTGAAGAGCCAACACCCATTGTCCCTTTTTCTGCAATAAGCATTACCCTATGATTTGGATATTTTTCTTTTAATTCTAAAAGTGCCTTTTGTTGTTTTTTGTTATGATCAAACATACACTGTCCATGCAATTCTCTGTCAGATCTTGAATGCGCATCACTGCCGGGAGAAAGTAAATCTGTAGAGATATCTCCAATTCCGGCAACAAAAGTTACGATTTCAATTTTTTCTGGAAGTTCTGGCATTTTAGTGAAAAATTCTGCTTTAGCGTAACTTTCAAGTAATTCTAATGCAATTTTATTTCCTTTTTTATGGGCATTTACCAACCGCTCCATGTCAGCTTCGTAGAGAAAAACCTGAGTTTTCAAAACTTCACATGCCATTTGTGAGTGAGTGCCAATTGATTCAAGTGCAACATCAAGCAAAACTTTAACAGAGGGACCTCCTTTCATATGGCCCAATAGTTCAAATGCAAATTCTGGAGAAATCTCCTCTACATTTTCTTGTTTTAGAATGATTTGTTTAAGAAAATCTGCTTTTACGGCGGCAGCACTAGTTGTTCCGGGTAAAACATTATAAATAAAAAAGTCTATTGAAGCAACCCTATCTTTGTTTCCTTTGTTTTTTATATTAGTGATTATCTCACTAAGCAGGGGGGCGTTATCAATTGGCTTAGCACTTAAACCTTGATTTTTTCTATTTTCGATTTCATTTAAATAGTCAGTATATAAGCTCATATGATTAGCATTTGCTATTTAATTAACCGCAAAGTTAGAACATCAACACCTTATTTCAATATTTAAGGAATTAATTTTTAATAATTGAATGTTAAATACATCATTATCAATCCATCCTAAATCCGTCTTTGGACAATAAATTTTTCTTATCAAAATTTTGTATACTGGTTGTGGTTTTTTATTAAGTTTAGCGAAATTTTAGTATGGATTTTCAATTATCAGGTTGGAATTTTTCGAAGTTTATAGAGGAAAAAGTAAGTCCTTTTGAAAAATTATTTAATATTTTTAAAGAGTTAATAGTTTACACATCTGGTGATTTTGATGAGGCTATTGAATGGCTTAGAGAGCTTGACAAAGAATATAAACTTACAGACGAAAATTATACCATTGATGATTTTGTAAATGACCTTCTTGCAAAGGGATATGTGACTCAAGAAATAAATCCTAGCGGATCGAATGAACTCCTAAAAATTTCCTCCAAAATGGAAAAAGTATTACGGAAATATGCTATGGATAAAATTTTCGGTAAGATTAAAAAATCAAAATCTGGAAATCATAAAACAAATCAAAGTGGGTCAAAAAATCATGATATGACGGAACTTAGAGATTATAATTTTGGAGATTCAATTGGAGACATTGCAGTTACTGAAAGTTTGAAAAATATGTATTCAAGAACAGGAAGCTCAGAATTAAATTTGGTAGAAGATGATTTGGTAGTTTATGATGGACAACTCAATTCACAAATGAGTACAGTTTTGATGATTGACATCAGTCATAGCATGATATTATATGGTGAGGACAGAATTACTCCTGCCAAAAACGTTGCCATGGCTCTTTCAGAGTTAATTACAACTAGGTATCCAAAAGACACTTTGGATATAATAGTTTTTGGTAATGATGCTAGACCCATCCCCATTAAAGAACTACCATATCTAAAAGTTGGTCCCTACCATACAAATACGGTAGCTGGGTTGGAACTTGCACTAGAAATTCTAAGAAGAAAGAAAAACAACAACAAACAAATTTTAATGATAACCGATGGGAAGCCGAGCTGTCTCTCCCTTAAAGATGGTTCGTATTATAAAAATAGTGTCGGACTTGATCCAAAAATTGTGAATAAGTGTTATATAATGGCGAAAATTGCCCACAGGCTAAAAGTTCCAATAACTACATTTATGATTGCTCAAGACCCATATCTACAACACTTTGTAAAAGAATTCACTAAAATTAACGGAGGTAAAGCACTTTATGCTGGCCTTGATAATCTTGGCGGAATGATTTTTGAAGATTATGAAACCAACAGAAAAAAAAGAATTTAAATGAATAAACCTTCAATAAAAAAGTTATCGGAATTAAATAAAACAGATTATAAACCCGAATCTGTTAAGAAAGAACTTTCTAGGAATTTAGAAAATAAATTAAAGTCTGGGACTCCAACTTTTGAGTTTATACACGGATATGAAAACACTGTAATCCCAGACTTGGAAAGAGCAATACTATCTGGACACAATATTAATCTTCTAGGGCTCAGAGGGCAGGCAAAAACCAAATTAGCTCGTCAGTTAATTTTTTTACTAGATGAATGGATACCTGTAATAAAAGGAAGTGAAATTAATGAAGACCCTTTAAATCCTATTTCTTATGAAGGTAAAAAAATAATAAGCGAAAAAGGAGATAACACCCCTATTGATTGGATTCATCGAAGTGAAAGATTTTTCGAAAAACTTGCAACGCCTGATGTCACTGTATCTGACTTAATTGGAGATATTGACCCTATAAAGGCAGCAAATTTAAAGCTATCTTATTCTGATGAAAGGTCTATTCATTTTGGTATGATTCCAAGGGCTCACAGATCAATTTTTGTGCTCAATGAGTTACCGGATCTTCAAGCCAGAATTCAAGTTTCACTTTTTTCCATTTTAGAAGAAAAAGAAATACAGATTAGAGGATTCAAAATTAGATTACCCATTGATATTCAGTTTATTTTTACGGCTAATCCAGAGGATTATACAAACAGGGGAAGTATAGTAACTCCCTTAAAAGATAGAATTGGATCACAGATTCTTACCCATTATCCCCTCAACATGCAAATAGCAAAGAGGATAACAGAACAGGAATCCAACATAAAAGAAGAGATTCTAGAAAAAATATATGTCCCTGAAATAGCTAAGGATTTAATAGAACAAATTGGTTTTGAAGCAAAGAAAAGTGAATTTGTAGACTTAAAAAGTGGTGTTAGTGCCAGACTAAGTATTTCAGCCTATGAAAATTTAATTAGTACTTCTAGAAGAAGATTAATTATTAATGGAGAAAAATCAACATCAGTAAGACTTACAGATTTCTTAGGAACAATTTCGTCAATAAATGGCAAGATAGAATTAGTTTATGAGGGAGAATTAGAGGGTGCAGATCAAATATCTTTCACTTTAATCAATAATTCTATTTTAAAGACTTTTAATGATATTTTTCCAGAAATTAAAAAGTTAAAAAAAGAGGAAGAATCAACTCCATACGATGAAATCTTATTATGGTTTAGTAAAAACGATATTTTTATAGGAGATGACTTTACAGATAAAGAGTATAAAGACACGCTAAAATCAATAGATCCTTTAAATAAATTAATTGAAAAGTACTGCTCAAATATTAATTTGGATGATTATCCTTTCTATAAAGAAATTATTTTATGGGGTTTATCAGCCAATAAAAAATTAACAAAAAATCGATCATTAGAGGGTATTGAATTTAAAGATTCCCTTGGTTCTTTCTTAAATAATATTTAATTAGGGTTATAATTAATCCATCTCTTATTAAATTTATTTAATGATTTACAACGATTTGAGGTTACAAGAATTTTCCGTATTAATATATAGGATACTACTTGTCCACATAGCTTATCTTTTGTTAAGGGTCTTATTTGTTATTTTTAACAATGATATTGTTCAAGTTTACGATTTAGAAAAATTTTTCTATCTAAGTATTTTAGGTCTTAGATTTGATAGTTCTGCAATAGCATACTCAAATTTATTTTTCATTTTGTTTTCTGTCCTTCCATTATCATTTTTAAAGGCGAAGAAACATCAATTTTTTTCTGCTTTGCTATACTTTACATTCAACACAATTTTTTTAATCCTGAATTTTATTGATTTCGCTTATTATAGATTCAATTTAAACAGGATGATGGGAAATTTTTTAGAATCAATTATAAATGAAACCAATAAGAAAATCTTAATTTTTCATTTTTTGTTTGAATACTTAAATCTTGTTTTACTTTTTTTTATTTTTTTACTTATTTGGATTGGTTTATATAGATTAGTTAAAATAAAGGAAGAAAAAATTGAAAATAATAAAATGTATTACCTCAGTTCAGTTTTTGGACTTCTCATTTCATCTGCCTTAATCGTAATGATGGCAAGAGGAGGAGATTTTAGAAAAAGTACAAGACCAATTACACTTATAGACTCAATGGATAATTTATCCAAACCCATTCATTCTGATGTAGTACTAAATACCTCATTTACAATTATTCGAACCTGGGGTAAAAACTCGTTTAAAAAAAGTTCTCGGTTTAATGAGGTTGAAATAACAAATTATGTAAAGCCTATTAAAATTTATAATGAAAGAAAAGTTGTAAAAAAGCCTAACATAATTATTTTTATTATTGAAAGTATGGGAAGAGAGTATTGGGGAGAATTAAATAAAAATAGAAATATTAAAAATTTTAAAAGTTTTACTCCATTTTTAGATTCGTTATCCAAGCATAGTTTGATATTTCCAAATGCTTTCGCAACAAGTAGAAAGTCAATTCACGGCATGCCTTCAGTTCTTGCAGGTGTACCATCATTTGAAATAGCATACACTTCTTCATATTATTCTAGACAGAAATTAGAATCTATGGTAAGTATTTCCAATGATTTAGGTTACGATACTTCATTTTTGCACGGAGCAAAAAATGGTTCGATGGGATTTCAAGGGTTTGCAAATACCTTAGGGTATGATAATTATTACGGACGAGATGAATTCAACAATGATGAACATTACGACGGTTTTTGGGGAATTTGGGACGAACCTTTCCTTCAATTTTCAAAATCTATTTTAGACAAAAAAAATAAACCATTCTTGGCAACTATTTTTACGCTAACTTCACACGAACCCTATATAATTCCAAATAAATTTAAGGGAAGATTTGATGAGGGATATCTCCCTATTCATAAATGTGTTGGATATACTGATTATTCAATAAGACAGTTTTTTAAAAGTATTGAAAAATCTAGTTGGTTTGATAATACTATTTTTATTTTTACCTCCGATCACACAAACCAATCATATTTTAAGTACTATCAAAGTACCGTAAATAGATTTGCTACGCCCTTACTTATTTATAAAAAAAACAGTGATTTTAAAGGAGTAGACAACAGATTGGTCAGCCACTTTGATATCTACCCAACTGTAGCCGAATTGATCGGATATAAAAAGCCTTTTAGGAGTTGGGGAAGAAGTTTGTTGTCTCGCAAACAAGAATCTGCATTTATAATTAATTATTTTGGAGGTGGTGCGTATTTATCCATGGATGAAAACTTCATTTGTGTTTATGATGGGAATAAAGCAATTGGTTTTTACAATTTATTTGATTTGAACCTTGAGGAAAATCTAATTCAAAATAAAAATCAGGCTATGCAGAGATTGGAAAAAAAAACAGGGTTATTTCTACAAGATTATTTTAATCGAATCATTACAAATAACATGTATTATAGTCCAAACTAGATGAGAATAAAAATTCATTTTATTATTAAACTTTCAAACTCAAAAATTGTTGAAAGAATTAAAGAGGAAATTAGAATCAAATTTGATAGAAACAAGTACCAAGTAAAAATATGTGAATCTAGTTTTAAAGGAGAAACGAAAACCTTGGCGAAAGAGGCCATTCTTGATAAAACAGACTTAATTGTTGCATGTGGTGGAGATGGTACTATAAACGAAATTCTAAATGAGATAAAAGAGAGAGGTCTTAAAATTGCGATAGTTCCAATTGGTTCTGGTAACGGGATTGCGAGACATTTCAATATCCCTTTAAATATTTCAAGATCATTAGATT
>JBELIL010000123.1:0-3596 GCA_042090925.1 Flavobacteriales bacterium | reverse complement strand
ATATAATTATCTTGATCTTTCCAAGGAAAATCTTTAAACCAGTACTTGTAATATATCGAGGTATTGTCTGCATACAAGACAAAACTATACCAATTAATTACGGGTTTTGCGACTACTGCAGCACTAAAAATGTCTGTTTTTCCGATAATCCAGGAAGATAGCACTCCTCCTCCACTTCCTCCAGTGACAAAAAGATTTTTCTTGTCAATAAAACCTTTGTCTAAAATATAATTGACTCCTGAAATAAGATCGTCATAGTCATGATTTGGATAATTGTGATGAATTTCGTTAGCAAATTTCTTACCATAACTAGTACTACCCCTTGGATTTATGTATAGAACCACGTAACCTTTACTAGCATAAAGCTGAACCTCTGCTGAAAAACGAAAACCATAGTTGGAAAATGGTCCACCATGTATTTCTAATATTAATGGATATTTTTTCTTAGTGTCAAAATTTGGGGGAGTTACTATCCATCCTTGGATTTCAAGATTATCAAAAGAGGATTTATATTTTATTTCTTTAACCTCACATAAATTTTTTAATTCAAATAAATTTTCATTTAGATTTGTCAATCTTAATTTAGAACCACCACTACCAACTGCTAGATCCGAGGGGTTATAAACGTTACCAAAGGTGAAAGCATATCTATCATTTCTTGATATCGAATAACTTCCTCCACTATATGGTCTACCTTGAGATAATCCTCCTACCTCACTAACTAAAAATTTAAATTCTCCTGATAAATTAAAATAACCCAACTTTGTCATCCCAAAATCATCGTATTTGAAAAAAATCTTATTCGAATTACCAGACCAAAAAATACTGGTTATATTTCTGTCAAAATCAACAGAAATATTTTTGACGTTCTGGCCATCTTTGTCCATTAAATATAGGTCGTTTTGTTGATACCCTAGAAATTTGTCATTAAAGCCTAAAAAAGCTATTTTTTTTCTATCATACGAAACCTTGGGAGAAAAATCTGGTCCAAATCTAGATGTTAACTTTCTTAAAGTTTTAGAACTAAAATTATATATATGAATATCCGAGTCTCTTGGCTTGAAATCTATATTTTTTTTAAAATTTGCAGAAATTATTAACTCTTTTTCGTCAAACCACTCACATGAATAAATTTTACCATTGAAATCACTAATCTTTATAGGTGAGCCTCCATCAACTGAAATTAAAAAAATTTGCTTATTACCTTTTTTCAAATATCCTCCGCCATCAGATCTAAACTCTAAATCTGTTATTTCTATTGGTGAATCATTCCATTTTGCACCTTCTGGTTTTTCCGGTAGTTCAATTAATTTTTTTTTCCTCTTCTCAACAAAAGATAGAAAAATAATTTTCTTATCATCAATAGACCATCTTAAATTTGAAATATCAGATTGCACAGTTGCCAACATTTGAAGTGATTTTTTTTCCAGTTCATACAAATACAGCTCTGTTGACTCATCATTTCTAGACTTAAAAAGAATCTTTCTTCCATCATTAGACCATGTTGGTTGACTGTATTTTTTATTTCCAGTGGTTATTGGACTACTGTCACTACCGTTATAATTTACAATCCAAATATTTGAATAATTTGAATCAGTCATTATATCCTTAAAATTTCTTTCGTACAGAATACTATTTCCGTCAGGTGAAATTTGTGGATTTGAAATATATTGTAGTTTAAATACATCCAAAGGTTCTAAAGTAGATTTTTGGCCATTAACAGGAATGAAAAAAATCAATGCCATAATTAAATTTAAATATATGTTTTTTGTCATCTTAATAATAAAATAGTTTAGATTTGAAAGATTTGAATTACTTAATTTATGAAAAAAATATTATTGATCTTTTTTTTAACAATACTTTTTAACTGTGAAAGAATATCTGAGGATAAAGAATGGATTTATCCTTTCAGCGATAATTACTCTTCATACTGGAAAGCTTATAATGGTGAAACCTTACCTAAAAAATGGAAAATAACGGATAATATATTAACATTTGATACTGATTTTAAACTTGAAAATGAATATTCTAAAGGATCAGATATTATTTTTTATAAAAAAGAATTTGAAAACTTTGAGTTATATATAGAATGGAAACTTCCTAAAGGAGGAAACAGCGGGATTTTCTACCACCTTAAAGAAGGCTTTGAAGAAATATCTGAAGTTGCTCCGGAATATCAACTTTTAGATGATGAAGGCTGGGAAGAATTGAACAATGCTAAATTAAGTCCTTGGCAAAAGGCTGGAGCAGATTATGCAATGTATTCTCCGGATACTAAAATTAAAAATCTTTACCCTAGTGGAGAATGGAACTCTACAAAAATAATTTTCACTGAAAAAAAAGTCGAATATTGGTTAAATGAACAAAAAATTTTATCTTTTGTTCCTTGGTCAGAAGATTGGCATGAGAGAAAAAAAATTGGTAAATGGAAAAATTCAAAGTTTTATGGAAAATTTAAAAAAGGCTACATAGGTTTACAGGACCACAATAGTTCAATTTCATTTAGAAATATGAAAATCAGAAAATTATAGATAATTATGAATCAATCTAGAAGAGATTTTATAAGAAAATCTTCGGCGCTTGGAGTTTCAAGTTTTTTACCATTTAATAAAAATATTTTCGAGATGAATAGGAAAATTAGGACCGCTCACATTGGAGTTGGTGGAATGGGCTTAAACGATTTAAAGGCAATTTCATCTCACAAAAATGTTGAAGTTACTGCCCTTTGCGATGTAGACTCAAACCTTTTAACCCAAGCACATAAACTATTTCCAAAAGCGAAAATATTTAAGGACTATAGAGTTCTTTTAAATAATTTAGAGAATGACATAGATGCTGTTGTTGTTTCAACCCCCGATCACACACACGGACCAGTCTCGATAATGGCTATGGAAAAAGGAAAAGCTATTTATTGCCAAAAACCATTAACAAATAATGTAATTCAAGCAAGAGAAATGAGTAAAATTTCTTCTCATAAAAAATTAGTGACCCAAATGGGAATTCAAGTTCACTCTTTTTATGACTACAAACTTGCTAAACTTTTAATACAAGAAAATTTAGTTGGAAAAATTCATACTGTTAGAGCTTGGTGCCCAAAAAATTGGGGATTTGATGGAAAACTGTCCAAAAAAGAAGATGATATACCAGAAAATTTAGATTGGAATTTATGGTTAGGGACTTCCCCTTACAAAAATTATTTAGAAAGTAAATATCATCAATATAACTGGAGGAAAATGGTAGGATTTGGTTGTGGTACTTTAGGTGATATGGGTGTTCATATTTTTGATACTCCTTATAATGCTTTAGAACTTGACGTCCCGGAAAGTGTTATAAATAAATGTAGAAAACCAAACGAAATTGGTTTCCCGGAAAAAAACAAAGTCTCATACCAGTTCCCTGGAACAAAATTCACAACTGAAAAATTAAAGTGGATATGGGAAGATGGAAAAGGTGCGCCCTCTTATCATAATGATTTAAAACTTCCAAATGGGGACAAATTACCACAGCAAGGGGCTATGTTTATTGGAGAAAAAGGAAGACTTCTTTTACCACATTTTATGGAAATTCCTAAAATTATAATTGATAATAAATATGAA
>JBELIL010000122.1:0-3659 GCA_042090925.1 Flavobacteriales bacterium | reverse complement strand
CACCTCTTTTTGTTTTAACAACGATAACACCGTTTGCAGCCCTAGAACCATATATGGAAGCAGAAGCTGCATCTTTAAGTACCGATATAGATTCTATATCTTGGGGATTAAGATTGTTAAGATTACCCTCAATACCATCAACTATTACAAGAGGTGCTCCATTGTTAAGAGTTCCTACTCCCCTAATACTAATAAAGAGTCTATCACTACCAGGCTCACCTGAACCTTGGGTAACTTGTACACCAGGAGCAGTACCAGCTAAAGCTTGTCCGACACTAGTTAGGTTACGATTTTCGATTACCTCAGAGTCAATTACGGCAACAGAACCTGTAATATTTCTTCTAAGTTCTGTACCATATCCAGTAACAACAACTTCATCAAGTTCATTTCCTTCGGCAAGAACAACATCTACTTGGTCACCCGAAACCGCAACTTCTTGGGTTTCGAAACCAATAAAGGATACAATAAGAACATCACCATCGGATGCATTTATTGTATAATTACCATCAAAATCTGTACTTGTTCCGTTCTCAGTTCCCTTTACAACTATAGTTGCACCTGGAAGTGGTCCATCCTCACTTGAGACATTACCACTTATGGACTGTGCAAAAACACCAGCTGAAAAAAGCATCATGCCTAAAAAAGCAAAAGTTTTATGCAAAGTAAATTTAATATCTAAATAATTTTTCATCTTTAATAATTTGATTATCAATTCGTTAACAATTGGTTCTATATTAAGTGTAATTTATACACATAAATTGTAAACACAAAGATAATAAATATTTAATATATGATGCATAATTATAGTAATTTGACAAAAAAAAGCTATTTAAATTATTGATATACAACTATATTAAAAACCATACAATATTAAGGAGTAAAACACAAGTAATTATTTAATTATAATTACAATTACTTATTACCTATAATATTTACTTATTTGAAGTTAAATTGTTGTTGTTTTTCAATTAAATTTGAAATTTAAATTTTTGTCATGAAAACTAATATAATATGTATCACTTTCTTATTTCTGTACTTAATTTCTTGCAAAGAGCGTATTGAGTTTTCATCTAGTGAAGATTTAATAAAAAAATTTCAAAAAGAATTAATTGAAAAAAAAATAACAGGAAGCAATGAGATTGTTGTTTACAAGGATGACTCCTTGTTTTACAGACATAAAGAAAACACGAACAATAAATATGATAAAAACATAACCAACGAAACGCTTTTCGCTTTATGGTCGATGAGCAAAGTGGTTACTACAATCGGAATGTTTGTTTTAAAGGAAAACAATCTTGTTGATTTTGATGATCCAGTCTCTAAATACATTCCATCATTTTCAAACTTAAATTGCATGAGTATTGAAAAACAGATAAATACAAATTTTGAAGATGGAAATGACTACTGTTTAAGTGCAGATAGAATTTATCCATGTAAAAATCAAATGAAGGTTATCGATTTAATGTCTCACAGATCTGGATTCTGTACACCTGAAAATTTTTATGTAGATGCGGTTAAAGCAGAGAATTTAGAACAATTGATGGAAATCATATCAAAACAACCGCTACAGTATGAACCAGGTACAAAATATTTGTACGGGGTTAATCAATCAATCCTTGGCAGGGTCATAGAAGTGGCAAGTAATATGCAGTTTGGCGAATTTTTAGATAAGTTTTTATTTACCCCTTTAGATATGAACAGCACAAAGTTTTATTTAAAAAAAGAGGATAAAAAAAATTTCCAACCACTTTTTTTAAACACCCCATCCATCAAAGGCTTTCTTCAAGATGGAATTACAAGTCGTGGAAATATACTAACCTACGATCAAAACGACAAAACAAACTTAGGCGCTGAGGGCTTATTAACAACAACTTCAGATTTTATGAATTTTTGTAAAATGCTTGTGAATAACGGTATTTATAATGGAAAAAAAATTATATCGCCAGAAAGCATAAAAACAATGACAAAAAAATATTCAGAAGGATATCCAAAGGAGGATAGATCTTATCAAAATCAGTTGGGTTATTATATGGGATTGTCGGTCTATGTATTAGAAGACCCTAGCATAATGAATCAAAAAGCACCCAAAGGAATATATGGATGGAGCGGATTACAATACACGGAGTTTTGGATTGACCCAAAAAATTCTATGTTTGTAATTTTTATGACAAGATCCCAAAGTTATAAGGGCATACAGGAGAACCTAATTAAAACTATATACAAAGCAATTAATTAATTCAATGTCTCAAAAATCAGACTTACTAATCCATCCGACTCCACAAAATAACGGAGTTTACCAAAGTATTAATCCCCTGTCAGCTAATTGGGAATTTTTATCCTTTGAGGCAAGAAAAATGAAATCAAATCAGTCCTGGGAATTCGAAACTAATGAAAATGAAATTGCTATTGTTCTACTTTCAGGAAATTTTAAAGTAAACAGTAATAAAGGAAATTGGGAAACTTTTAATGGTCGAAAAAGTGTTTTTTCAGGTGTAGCACATACTTTGTACCTTCCAAGACAAACAAATTTTACTCTTACTTGTAAATCTGAACTTTTAGATATTGCTTACGGGTGGTGCAAAGCAGATGAAGATTTTGAACCAAAATTCATTACTCCTGATAAAACCCCAGTGGTTATCTTTGGTGGGGATAATGCTACAAGGCAGTTTAATGATTTGGTTCCACCTGGCTTTGGGTGTTCAAGGATAATATCTAGAGAGGTATATACTCCTTCAGGAAATTGGAGTTCTTTCCCAGCTCACAAACACGATGAAAGAATTTTAGATGGTAACGGTAAAGTAATTGAGCCAAAACAAGAAGAAACTTATTTTTATAAATTTCAAAAACCTGAAGCTTATGCAATTCAACAGGTTTACACAAAAGACGAAGAAATAGATGAAATCCTAAGGCCTAAAAATGAAGACTGTGTCCTAATTCCCAAAGGGTTTCATCCTGTTGTAGCTGAACACGGATACCATTGTTATTATCTTAATTTTTTGGCAGGTAGTGATCAATGTTTAGAAAATACCACAGATCCTGATCATGAATGGGTATATAATTCTTGGTCAGATAAAGACAAAAGATTACCACTTGTAACCGCTAAAATGAATGACGAAAATGAATAAAAGAGATTTGATAGCAATAGGAAGGTCTTCTATTGATTTGTATTCTCAAGATATTGGAGCTCCATTTAAAGAAATATCAGGTTTTAATGCATTTGTTGGTGGATCACCGCTGAATATATCCGTTGGATGTTCAAGGTTAGGATTAAAATCAACTTTGTTGACAGCTGTTGGAAAAGATAAAGTCGCAGAATTTATTTTAAACTTCTTAAATAAAGAAAAGGTAAATACAGAATTTATTCCAACAAAATTAAATGCAAGAAGTAGTGCTGTTCTTTTGGGTATTGAGCCACCCGATAAGTTTCCTTTAGTATTTTATAGAGACAATGCCGCAGATACTTTGATAAACGTTGATGATGTGAATAATGCAAACATTGCTAGCCACAAAGTTTTACTGGTTAATGGGACAGCATTAAATAAAGAACCGAGCAGAAGCGCAACCATTCACGCTGTGGAAATAGCTAAGAAAAATTCCGTTACTGTTGTCATGGACTTGGATTTTAGAGCCGATCAGTGGGAAGATTACAGGTCGTTTGG
>JBELIL010000121.1:0-3661 GCA_042090925.1 Flavobacteriales bacterium | reverse complement strand
TCATTCCAATTCCAATCCCTAAAATTTAATAAAATTGAGGATCCAGTGATGTAAAAAAGGATTAAAAAAAGAGGTCTTAGCTGCTTGAGTTTGGATTCTTTATTTATTGAATCAGACATAATTTCAATAACTCTCTCTGGGGAAGAGATTTCTTTATTGATAAAATATTTTTTAGGAATTGTATTTTGCAATAATTTTATACTAACATCCTTATTTAAAGTCAAATTTAATTCACCAAGTCTAACATCAGCATCAGAGCTAGTGACTTGATCTAAATGATTCATACTGTTTTCAACGGACGCTTTGCAACTATTACAAGTCATCCCTGTAATTTTATATTTTTTGTTAATTGTTTTTAGCATCTTTTAAAGTAAGCCGTTTGTAAAATAATCTTAAAATTAAAAAAAGTAATAGCCCAAATGGACCAGCAAAAAGGGTAAAAATTAAGGGTATAATAAAAATAATGTAGGGGATTCCTTTTTTAATTGAATGATTAACTATCCAACACCCAACAAAATAGTCAAATGCTAAATAATGAATCCATCCTGCTGCGGCTGACTCCTCAGTAGAACTTTTGAACAAATCAAGTATGCCAGCAATGGATGAAAAGTCAGCAGAAAAGAGCCCTTCTGTTTGCGATAAAAAGTAAAGATAAAAGACGCACAAAAAAAATGGGAGGTAAAGACCATTGACTAATTTTCTGGTAAATCTTGAATATGGAAATATAAATAAAGGAATCCAACCTAACAGTACAATTAGGTTAATACTATTAAAAATATTTTCAGTTGTAATCATTATTTACAAAATTAAAATATTTAAATAAAAAAGCAGGTCCATCGACCTGCTTTGTAATCATTGTAAGAAGGAATGCTAAATAACTAAAAAAGCGTCATTTAGTCCATCCCAACTTAAATATTTTGTATTAGACATATGACACCTCCTTTATGATTAAATTTATAATAGCTGTTGTCCAGCTCTAACTACTCAATTATAAATTTAATAAAAAACATATTTTTATTAAATAAAAAATTGTTAAAAAATTTTATTTAACAATTTTTTTAAGTGTAAGTCCTTGAACTAGTATTGTAAACAAAACAACCGCATAGGTAAGAAAAAGAATCAGTGACTTTCCTTCTCCAATTGAATCTGGAAGATTCAGTGCAAGAGCAATACTAAGTCCACCCCTTAGCCCCCCCCAACTAATTATAAGTGCTGTATTTTTTTCAAACTTATATTTAATAGATAACAATTTAATGGCTACGGAGACCCCAAACATCCTGGACAATACAACGACGGCAACCATGATTATTGAAATCAAAATAAAACTAGATTGAAAGTCTTTGAAAACCGCTAGTATCTCAAGACCAATTAATATAAAAAGAATAGCATTCAATGTTTCGTCAAGTAAGTGCCAAAATTTATAAACATAGTCACCCATTGCTCTTTGAAGACCATCTTCATTTTTGTCTGTATCAATGTTTTGATTTAAAAATAGTCCCATAACTACAACTCCTAAAACAGCTGAAAAATGGAAATAATGGGAAATAATTGGCAATAGAAGTACAAGTGATAATGTTACTAAAACTTCTAATTCGATATGTTCATTTTCTATATATTTTAAAAGTTTAAGTCCAAGAAATCCCATTAAAGCACCCAGAGCGACTCCTCCAACGACTTCAGTCAAAAATAGACCTCCTATACTAGAAATGGTTACATTTTCTACACCATCAACTTTTATATTAAAAAGTGTTAAAAAAACTACAACCCCAATACCATCGTTAAACAGGGACTCCCCCGCGATTCTAGTTTCAGTTATTGATGGAAGATTCATTTTTTTGACCATTGCTAGCACAGCAATAGGATCTGTAGGAGCAATTAATGCTCCAAAAAGAAGACAATCAACGTAGCTTAGTCCCAAAGAATTAAGACCCAAGAACTCTTGAGATACAAGCCAATGAAGACCAGTACCTACAGCAAATGTTGAAAATACTACCCCAAAACTTGCGAGCAAAAGTATGGTCCATTTATCTTTAAGGAGTTCATGGACATTTACACTCATAGCTCCAGCAAACAGAAGAAACGGTAGCATTACATTGACCAGTAATTCACTGAAATCAAAATCTTCCGTAATTTTAAGTACGGCATTAAAAATACTGGGAGAAATAATACCTACAACAGTAATTATGACAGATAGAGAAAGAGCAAGGATCATTAGTCCGATTGTCTGCGGTAATTTCAACAATCTAATATTTATCAAAGAAAAGATCGACGCTAAACAAAGTAAAATGGTTGATAATTCTAAAACTCCCAAAACATATATTTCATTAAATATACATAAATAAAAATTTGTTTACCTATTGCTTAAAAGTTTACTGATATATTTTCCAATCATATCAAATTCAATATTTACAATATCCCCCTTTTGAATTTTTTTAAAATTTGTGTTGTTGTAAGTATATGGTATTATTGCAACTGAAAAACTATCTAATTTTGAGTCGACTACAGTTAAACTAACTCCATTTACTGCAATAGAACCTTTTTCTATTGTAATATTACTTGATGTTTTATCATATTCAAATTCATAATACCAACTACCATCTGTTTCTTTAACATTTAAACATTTTCCTATTTGATCAACATGCCCTTGAACATAGTGTCCGTCTAATCTAGCATTACTTTTCATGGCTCTTTCAAGGTTAACAATAGAGCTTACTTTAAGCTCTCCAAGACTACTTTTTTTAAGCGTTTCTTTTACAGCTGTTACTTTGTAAATATCATTTACAACAGAAACAACAGTTAAGCAGACTCCGTTATGCGAAAGACTTTGATCAATTTTTAGTTCTTGAGTTAATTTACTTTTAAAATAAAGATTAATATTCCCTCCGTCTTTTTCGATTTTTTTTAAAATTCCCAAATCTTCTATAATACCTGTGAACATGATTATTGTATTGATTAAATTTGCTCTTAAAAGTAACTAAATTAATAGAATTGAATAAACAAAAGCTTAAAGTAGGTATTTCAGTAGGAGATCCAAATGGTATAGGAATAGAAGTAATTTTAAAAAGCTTTCAAAATCCTGAAATGCTGGCGTTATTTAATCCAGTGATTTTTGCAAACGTAGAAATAATTGAATATCAAATGAGGCATTTTAAGATAAATATTGAATTAAATCCAATACAAACAATTGAAAAAATTTGTAATGATAGAGTTAATGTTTTTAATCTTAATATGGACGATTTTAAGCACACTTTTGGAGAAGCCACTATTCAAGGGGGGAGAGTTGCTTTAAATTCACTTCTAGCATCTACTAAGGCTCTCAAGTCCGGAGAAGTCGAGGCTTTAGTTACGGGTCCAATAAATAAAAAAAATATATTATCAGAAAAATTCAATTTTGTAGGTCACACAGAATTTCTTACTGATTTTTTTTCCTCAGAGTCTTTGATGTTTATGATTGGAGATAACCTTAAAATAGGATTGTTAACAGATCATATACCAATAGATGAAGTTTCATCTTTCATAACAAAAAAAACATTAAGAGGAAAGATTTTAAAAATGATTAAGTCAATGCAGAATGATTTTTTAATTCCTAAACCTAAAATCGCAATACTAGGTCTTAATCCTCACGCTGGAGATAGTGGTTTAATTGGGAATCAGGATGAAA
>JBELIL010000120.1:0-3683 GCA_042090925.1 Flavobacteriales bacterium | reverse complement strand
GATTTAACAGGTATTAGAGTTTTTGACAAATCTGAAGAAAATATTATCAACTTGGGATTTGTTTCCATGTATGATATAGAGACAGGCAAAAATAGATTTATAAATACCAATTCTAAAAAAACACGTAGTACATTTTCAAATTATTTCTATGAAAAGCAGTCTGAATTTTTAAATACTTTTAAAATGAATGGAGCCGGAACAATTAATTGCTGTATGGATGAAAGCTATGTAAAAAAGCTTTTAGCATACTTTAAAGCTAGAGCATAAAATGAAAATTAAAATCGCTTTACTTTTTATATCAAATATTTTATTTGCTCAGCAGAGAAAGGAAATTTTAACAACCATTGATTCCACAAAGTTTAAAATTGGAGAAGAAATTAAATATGAAATAAAAATAAAATCTGATTCACTATCCTTTGTTGAATTCCCTACTAAACCCTTTTTCACACCTTTTGAAATTATTGAAGATAAGCCAGTTGATACTTTAAAAATTAAAAACAAATTCCTATTAACTAAGGAGTATTCACTTATAAATTTTGATTCTGGGAGATATTGGATTCCTCCTCAAAAAGTTTTCGTTGATGGTAAATCATTTTTTTCAGATTCCCTTAAAGTACAAATAGCTAATGTCAAAGTAGATACAATTAAGCAACCATTATTTGATATTAAGCCAATTGTAGAAGTAAAAAAATCTTATAAAGGTTTAATAGAAAATATATTTTTAATTATATGCCTTATTACGTTAATTGTTCTACTCTATTTTTTATATCTAAAATTCCAAAAGAAAATGGAAGAAATTATAGATGAACAACCTCCTTTTGAAAAAGCAATTAAAGCTTTAAAAGATATAGAAAAAGAAGATTTTGTAAAGCAAAAAGAATTTAAGATTTATTATTCCAAAATAACAGAAGTGCTTAGAAAATATTTAGAAGAAGATGCAAAATTATCTGCTTTGGAAAGCACAACAGATGAATTGCTAAAAAGTTTACGACAGCAAAAAAAAGAAGGAAGATTAGGATTGAAACCTGAGACACTGGAGACCTTAAAACATGTTCTTGAAAATGCTGATTTAGCAAAATTTGCTCTATCTCAACCCGAAAGTGAAATTGCAATTAACGATAGAAATTTAATAGAAAAGGTTGTTTATGAAACCAAAGAAGCTATTCCTGAACCAACTCAAGAAGAAATAGAAGCAACAGCTACTTTTAAAAGAGAGCAATTAAAAAAAAGAAGAAAAAAAAGATTTCAATTACTAGGTCTAGGATCTTTGATTGTGATGGTATCAATTTCAATTGGTAGCATTTTATACTTTGGATATACTCCAATTAAAGATACAATACTTAGAAAACCAACTAAATTATTATTAGATGGTAACTGGATAAAAAGTCAATATGGCACACCACCAATTTCTATAGAAACCCCAAAAGTTCTTCTAAGGGAAGAATCTACAAATAAAGAATCTACCATCTATTTTTATGGTAAAAACTCTGACGATTTCAGAATAAATTTAACTTTTTTAGAGGTTGGTAAACAAACCAGTGAAAAAAAATCAAAAGAGGAGAAGGAGGCTTTATTAAGAAAAATAATGGATTTTGAAATAAAATCATTCGAAGAAAAGGGAGCTGTTAATTTATTAGTGCAAAATGATACATATAAGACTTTGGATGGTACCGAAACCCTTCGTTTATTTGGTTCTATGGACTTAAAAAATGGTAACTCGTTTGATAGATATCGTTTTGTCTCAGTCGTGTTTCCACTAGACGAAGTTAAAATATCATTGCAAATTATTTTTTTAAAAAACGACATTTATGGTGATAAGATTGAAAAAAGGATTTTTGATTCTTTGGAAATAATTAGAAAGATATAAAATGGAAGATATTTATTTTGCTAACCCCGAATATTTGTGGCTTTTAATAATTATTCCTCTCTTATGTTTGTGGCACTTCTACAACAAAGGAAAAGTCAAAGCTAAACTTAGGATTCCTACTCTTAAAGCTTTCGAAAGTGTTCCTTCACTCATAGAAAAGTTATATCCCATTTTATTTATATTTAGGTTAATTACTCTTTCACTGCTAATTCTTGCAATATCAAGACCGCAAACTGTGGACGTTTCATCAAAAACTAAAACAAATCGCGGAATTGATATTGTTATGGCTATTGATGTATCGTCAAGTATGTTGGCTCAAGATTTAAAACCAAACAGATTAACTGCCTTAAAGAATGTTGCAAGTGACTTTATTAATCAACGCACAAATGATAGAATAGGACTTATTGTTTACGCAGGTGAAAGTTATACAAAGATTCCAATAACAAGCGATAAACAAATGGTAAAAAACACTATGAACAAAATTAATTTTGATGGTGTTATTGACGATGGTACAGCAATCGGTATGGGTCTTGCTACTGCGGTTAACAGATTAAAGGATAGTAGGGCAAAAAGTAAAGTAATTATATTATTGACAGATGGTGTAAACAACTCTGGTTTTATTGATCCAAAAATTGCTGCTGAATTGGCATCTGAATTTAATATTAAAACCTATACCATTGGAATTGGTAGTAATGGAAATGCTAGAGCTCCGGTTGGAATTTTACCAAACGGAAAATTTCAATATGGAATTACCAAAGTTGAGATAGATGAAAAATTATTAAAGTTGATTGCCAATAAAACTGGAGGGCTTTATTTTAGGGCAACGGATAATTCAAGTTTGGAATCGATATATAATGAAATTAACAAACTTGAGAAAACTGAAATAAATGAATTTAAATATTACAATTATAATGAAAAGTACAGAATTTTTGTTTTAATAGCTTTAATTGTAATATTTGTTGAATGGTTATTGAAAAACACATTATATAAAAGCTTTATTTAAAATGTATCAATTAGACGAACCAGATTACTTTTATATACTTTTTTCAATTCCTTCTATTTGGACGATTTTCTTCTTTTTGTCTTTATGGAAAAAGAAAACTCAAAAACGATTTACTTCTAGCAACATGTTAGAAAAACTTAGTCCTGAAAAGTCCAATTTTAAAGATTTTTTAAAATTAATTATAGTGTCATTGGGTATTATCTCAATATCATTTGGACTTGTCAACCCTAAAATAGGAACTAAATTAGAGACGGTAAAAAGAGAAGGGGTTGATATAGTATTTGCAATAGACGTTTCAAAAAGTATGCTTACCGAAGATATAGCTCCAAACAGAATTGAAAAGGCAAAAAGATTGGTTTCTGCGTTATTAAACCAATTGGTTAGTGATAGGGTCGGAATCATAGTATATGCAGCTAGTGCAGTTCCGCAACTTCCCATAACTACTGATTATGGTGCCACAAAAATGTTTTTACAGTCAATAAATACAGATATGATATCATCTCAAGGTACGGCTATAGACGATGCAATAAAGTTAGGTATTGATTTTTTTGATCAGGAAATGCAAACCAATAGGATACTTTTTATCCTATCTGACGGGGAAGACCATGCCGGAGAAAACACCATCAATGTAGCACAACAGGCAAATGCAAAAGGGATTAAAATTTTTTCAATTGGAGTTGGTACAGAAAAAGGAGGACCTATCCCTATTAAATCCAATGGTATTGTTGAAAGTTACAAAAAAGATGAAAATGGAGAAGTTGTTATTTCAAAAAGGAGTGATATAATTTTGACCTCAATTTCAGAATCAACAGA
>JBELIL010000119.1:0-3813 GCA_042090925.1 Flavobacteriales bacterium | reverse complement strand
TTATTGTATTTTTTAAAATTCTTGCTTTTGAAATAGCCTTTTCTAATTTTTCATCTATTATAGTTATATGTCCCATTTTCCTGTTAGGTTTTGTTATTTTTTTTCCATAAAGATGAGGATAAACACCATCTAAGTCAAAAGCTTTATCAATGTTATGATAAGTGGCTTCACCGTTATGGTTATTTTCTCCAACGAGATTAACCATTACACAAGGTAAAATTTGGTTGACATTTCCTAAGGGCATATCATAAATTGCTCGTATATGTTGCTCGAATTGGCTTGTAATACAAGATTCAATTGTTAAATGACCACTATTGTGAACTCTTGGTGCAATTTCATTAACCAAAACATCATTATTATGGGTACAAAATAATTCAACTGCAATTAATCCAACGTGATTTAGAGATTTAGATACTAAATCTGCAATCTCCAAAGACTTAAGTTTTATTTTTTTGGGAATTCTTGATGGAAGAATGACGTATTCTACCTGATTAGATTTTTGATTAAACTCCATTTCCAAAACAGGAAAAGATTTACTTTTACCAGAATTATTTCGAGCAACTAAAACAGCCAACTCATGCTTTATATCAACAACATCTTCGATCACACAGCTATTTTCGTTAATATCATCTAAATCAGATAAAGATTGAACTAATTTAACACCTTTACCATCGTAACCCATCGTCTCAGATTTCCATATAAAAGGATATCTAGATTCAGTTTTAGAAATATACGTAGACAAGATTTTCTTATTATCTATTCTTTTATAATTAGATGTTGGAATTTTATTTTTTTTAAAAAAATCTTTTTGGACACCTTTATTTTGAATTAATTCTATATTTGATGGACTTGGATAAACGTAAATACCTTCTTTTTCTAGTTTATAAAGTGCTTTAACGTTAACATGTTCAATTTCAATTGTGATAATGTCCACTTTCTTTCCAAAATTATAAACATCCTGATAATTGTTGAAATCTCCTTTGAAAAATAAATCACAACACTTTGAAGCTGGGCAATCAGGGTTGGGATCTAAAATATAAGTTTCTATACTCCATTTTCTAGTAACATTTATCAACATTTTCCCCAGTTGACCCCCACCTAGTATACCAAGCTTTTTTTTTAGAGAAGTATTTTTCATATTCATTTACAAAAATAGGGATATACACTTATCATTTAACAAAAAACTAAGTTCAATTTTGGGTATATTTATATTTTTAAAGAATCAATAAATGGTAAACATTGTTATTTTTGGTAAACCTGGTGCAGGTAAAGGAACTCAAGCGGAATTTTTAAAATCCAAATATAATTTAATTCACATTTCTACTGGGGATTTATTTAGGCATCACATAATAAATAAAACCCCTTTGGGATTAAAAGTGAATTCAATTTTAGAAAATGGGGATTTAGTTCCAGATAAATTAACAATAGAGATTTTAGAAAACGAGGTAAAAAAAAACAAAAAAGCAAGTGGTTTTATTTTTGATGGTTTTCCTAGGACAATCAATCAAGCAAAAAAATTAGATGATTTTTTAGAGTCATTAGCGATGCAAATAAGTTTCACCATTGCACTTGAGGCAGAAGACGAAATTTTGCTTAATAGACTTTTAAAAAGAGGAGAAGCTAGCGGAAGGAGTGATGACATAAATAAAGAGAAAATCTTGAATAGATTTAAAGAGTACAACGATAAGACATTACCTTTAAAGGAATTCTATTCAAAACAAAATAAATTTTTTTCGATTAACGGAGTTGGAGGTATTAAAGTTATTTCTGAAAGACTTATTTCAATAATTGAAAATAGTTAAAATGACAGAAGATAATTTTGTTGATTATGTGAGTTTAAATGTTATTTCAGGAAAAGGTGGAAGAGGTTCTTCACATTTAAGAAGAGAAAAATTTGTTGCGAAAGGAGGCCCTGACGGAGGTGATGGAGGAAATGGTGGAGATATAATATTTAGAGGTGACGCAAACATTTGGACACTATACACATTCAAATTTAAAAAGCATTTCAAAGCTGGACACGGAGGAGATGGAGGCAGAAATAAGAGAACAGGTAAAAAAGGGGAAGACATTATAATAAAAGTACCATTAGGAACCACAATTATTGAAAAAAAATCGAATAAGCTTTTAGTTGAAATCACAGAGAATAGCAAAGAAATTGTTTTGCTTCGGGGAGGACTGGGAGGAAGAGGTAACTGTTATTTTAAGTCATCGACTAATAGAACTCCAAGATACTCTCAGAAAGGAATATCAGGTAAGGAAATGATAATAACTTTAGAGTTAAAGATTTTAGCCGATGTGGGGTTGGTGGGTTTCCCAAATGCCGGGAAATCAACCCTACTAGCTTCAATTACATCTGCAAAACCAAAGATTGGTGATTATGAGTTTACAACTTTAAAACCAAACTTGGGAATTGTTGAATATAAAGATTTTAAAACATTTGTTGTTGCAGATATTCCAGGAATAATTGAAGGAGCATCCTCTGGAAAAGGTTTAGGACACTATTTTTTGAGGCATGTAGAAAGAAACTCAATTTTACTTTTTTTGATCTCTGCTGAGCATGAGATTCATAATAGGTTTTTAATTCTTAGAGAGGAAATGTTAAAGTTTAACCCAGAATTATTAGATAAAAAATTTATTGTCGTAATATCAAAAATTGATCTTATTGAAGCTTCAAAAAGAAGTCTTTTTTTAGATAAAGTAAATAAAGATTTTAAGTCAATTTCTGTTCTAGCTTTGTCTTCAGTAATCAACGTAGGATTAAATAATCTTAAAGATGAATTATGGAAAGTTTTAAATTCTGTACAAATTGAATAATTATTTTTTCTTTTTTTTAATTTTTTTAAACTTATACAGTCAAAAAGAGTCCCCTTTTGAAAATCTAAATTTCATAAAAATTATATCTGATAACAATAATGAAATCTATAAACAAGAGTTAGATGAATTGAGAACTAATGAAGCTTCTGAAATAGATATTATTAAAAAAGAAATTTTTGTAGCTACAAAATTTAGAGACTTAAAAAAAATTATAGAATTACTAAATCGACAAATTGAAATTGAGGGTGAAAGTCCAGATTTACTGTATCAACTGGGAGGAACAAATGGGATCCTTGCTTCCCAAAAAAAAAATTTTTTTTCAATTATTTATTTAAACGAAATGCTCAGAAGTTTTTCAAGAGCTTTGGAGCTAGATCCAAATCATATCCCAACTCTAGAAGCCTATATAGATGCACTTTATAGTGTACCTAAAATTCTTGGTGGTGATAAAAAGAGAGCCATAAAACTTGCAGAAAGATTAAATCAAATAAGTAAAATAGACTGGCATTTATCCATGGCAATGATTTATTTTAAAAATGAAAACAATGAAATGTCCAACCTTCATCTAAATAATTTTTTTGAAGAATTATCAAGCCTATCTATTTGTGAAAAAAATAATTTAAAAATTTCTTTTTCAAAAAAATCAAATAATTTTCCACTTAAAATTTCTCAGGTAACTTCTTTTTTTGGAAAAGAAGTTGATTCAGGTTTGTGCGCTTTAAACTTTTATATGGAAAGCCCTAACTTTAAAAAAAACCTTTATTCGTTAGAATGGATTTATTATCTAAAGTCTAAACTAACTTTTTTGAATGGTAATCGCGACGAATCTATTAGGTTAATAAAATTATCCCTTGATTTAAATCCTGAATTTGAATTAAGTAAAACTTTTTTAAAAAAAAATTTTTAAAATAAAATATGATTTTAATTTACTGTTATAAAAGTTCTCCAAGGATAGAATACACTTTTAATCATATTTTTATGTTTATTCTAAATGAAAAA
>JBELIL010000021.1:0-21541 GCA_042090925.1 Flavobacteriales bacterium | reverse complement strand
TCAATGTTTATAAATGGTAGATACTATTCTAGAAAAAAGTTTCTTGAAGCACGATCAAAAGAACTAAGAGCCAAAAGCCAGTTAAGAGACAAAAATGGAAGATTTATTAAAATTCTAGAATCTTCAAAATAATTATTCCTTAAAAAATTCTTCCTTAGTTATTTCAAATCCAATAATTTTACTTGCTCCTCCTGAAAAGAAGAAATCTAAATAACCTTGCTCGTTTAATCCAATAGGAATTCTCTCAGGCGATTCATAATATCTCTTAAGATTATGATATTGATATACGAAATGGCCAACCGGTAAATCTTCGATTTCAAATTCCTGAAAAGCCCTCACATAAACGTGTGTTATGTAATGTCTTCCACCATCTCTTAATGTTAGAATTACGTCTTCATTTAATGTATTTGAAACAATAAGCGATGCATTTGCTAATTTATTTATCTGGTCTACAGGATATTTCTTCTTAAAAATTTTTTGTCCAGTAAGCGGTCTTTGTGAAAAAGAAAAAAAGCCAATTAAAAACAAGGTAAGAATAAAAATATTTTTCATTTATATATAATCATTACCATTTAAAATTACGAAATTATTTATTTCCCATTCACTGAAAACTTATAAACGCTGAGTGAATTATAGGTTTCGAAGGGGAATAAATAAACATTTGGAAAACTTTGATTGTTAGGGGAATCTGGATAATGTTGAGTTTCAAGAGCAAATGATTCACGATATAAAAAACTCTTTCCATATTTTCCAACATCAGAACCATCCATAAAATTTCCGCTATAAAACTGAATTCCCGGTTCTGTAGTAAAAATTTCCATTTTAACTCCTTTAGTGGGTTCGAAAACAGTAGCTGCATACGATAAAGAATCTTGAACTAGTTTGTTTAAAATAAAGTTATGATCGTATCCACCACCATAAACTATTTGATTTCCACTAGAATCAATTTCTGAGCCAATAGATTTAGGTATTCTAAAATCAAATGGAGAGTCGTCAACAGGTCTTTTCTCTCCTAAGGGTATTAGGGTAGAATCAACAGGTATATAAAAATCTGAATTTAATTTTAAAATATGATTATTTATTGTCCCATTACCCTCACCTGCTAAGTTGAAAAAAGAATGATTAGTAAGATTAATTGGGGTTTTTTTATCGGTTTTTGCTTTATATGATATCTCAAGCTGATTATTTACAATTTGATACGTTAATTCCACATCTAAATTTCCAGGATACCCCATCTCTCCATCTTCGGAATTTAAGCTCATAACTATTTTTTCTTTAGCTATTGAAACCAGATTCCAAATTTTATTATGAAAGCCGTTGGGTCCTCCATGGAGGTGATTTACTCCATTATTAACTGGGAGATTGTATTCTGTAGCGTCTAATGAAAAAACACCTTTAGAAATCCTATTTGCATAACGACCAATAGTTGCCCCATGATAGGGCTCATTGGCTTTTAAATAGTCATCAATAGATTTAAAACCTAAAACTACATCCAAAGGGTTTCCTAATCTGTCAGGAACAATGAGAGAAACAATTCTGGCTCCATAATTTGTTATAAATACTTTTAAATTTTTATTCTCTAAAACAAATAGATCGGTTTTATTTCCACCTATTGAAGTTTGAAAATTAGTTTTGTCTAACACTTGATGATTATGGATTTTATCACTACAAAATACAAATAGAAGCGAAAATAAAATCATATAGGCTTTAAAAGTTTTTCCCATAATAAAATGATTTTTAATACACGAATGCATTGAAATTTTATAGATTTGAAATTAATGAAAAAAAATAATAGCCAATCAATTTTTAAATTATTCTTTTTGATGCTTCTTCTATTCATCTTTAATTGTAATGATGAGAGTTCTGTAAAATACCCTCCAGAAATTCAAATTATTCCAACTCCAAAAGAATTAATAAAAAACGCTGATAATCAGGCTTTGGAACTAAAAAACACGATATCTGTTTTTATCATAGGTCAAGACTCCAAAAAATTTTTTGATTTATTGACCAATGATTTAAAAATAATTTTCTCTCAAAATTTAAACTTTAAAAGGTCAGACAAAATAGACTCTGATATAAGTTTCAATATCGATAAAAGTTTAAGTAATGAGGAGTATAAAATTATAATTGATAAAAACGTATTTGTCACTGGAGGTTCTTATAACGCAATCTCAATGGCAAAATCCTCACTAATTCAGATGTTTAAATTAAAGAACAATGAAACTCTTATTTTACCAAAATCAAAAATTTTTGATAAGCCTGATTCTTCTTATAGAGGATTGATGATTGACCTATCTAGAATGTGGCACGACCTTGAATCAATTCGTAATGTCATTGATTTGGCTAGTTTGTACAAAATTAAATACCTACAACTTCATTTATCTGATGACCAAGCTTTTGTTTTTCCTTCTGACTCTTTTCCTAACCTACCGACACCTGACAGACCATACACGAAAAAAGATTTTATTGAATTAGTTGAGTATGCAAAAATTAGAGGAGTTACTATTGTACCCGAAATAGATGTTCCTGGACACTCTAGACAGTTTATTGAAACATATCCTGAAATTTTTGACGTGAATAATGGAGTTAAAAAATCAAATGTTATAAATATTGCCAATGAGAAAGTTTACAGCGCACTTGATCAAATTATCGGTGAGGTTGCTGAAGTTTTTCATAGCTCTCCTTTTATTCATATGGGAGCAGATGAAGCAAAGCTGAATCTTTACAAAAATGTAAAAGAGGTTAAACTGTTTATGAATAAAAATAAATTGGGTAATGATGTTCATGAATTGTATAGATATTTTATTGTTAGAATAAATGAAATTGTAAAAAAATATGATAAACAGATGTTAGTCTGGGAAGGATTTAGAGAAGAAGGGGAAATTAAAATACCAAAGGACATAATTGTTTTTGAATTTGAAACACTATATAACCACCCACAAAATCTAATTGAAGATGGGTATAGTGTCGTAAATGCCTCCTGGACTCCTCTTTATGCAGTTTATGGAGGAGTTAAGAACAAAATGGCTCAAAGGGCTGTGTGGTCTCCTGAGAGGATATACCAATGGAACAAATGGAGATGGGAACATTTCTCTAAAACCGTCCCTGCTTATAACCCAATACAGTTAAAAGAAAACCCGCTAGTGATCGGAGGTCAAATGTGCTCTTGGGAACAATCTGGAGATGCCGAAATACCTATACTTAGAAAAAGACTTCCATTGTTTTCGGAAAGAGTGTGGAATGATAAACCAAGTAGGTCTTTTGAAGAAATATTTTCAACGGTTGAAAGAACAGACAAAATTTTATCGTTATTAATAAATGACAATAGACAAGATTCTATTCTAATTGGACATAATTTTAAAAAAGATAGTTGTTTGTGGTGCGATCCTAATAAAGAAGTTGATTAATCAAAACCGGAAAACATCTTTGGTGTTATACGGACCCTTATTTTTTTGATTTTCATTTAAAATGTTTTCTTTAAACCCATAAAGATAGGCACCTTTTCGAGAGGAAGATTTGTCTTTTAGATTCGTTTTTTCAAGGACATTTAAAGAAATAATTTTCTTTCTAAAATTTCTTGAATCAAATTTGGTGTTGTAAATACACTCATAAAGAATTTGTAATTGAGGAAGTGTGAACAATTTAGGAAGTAATTCAAAACCCAGGGGCTGGTCTTTAGCTATACTTCTTAGCTGACTTATGGAATCGTTGACCATCTCACTGTGATCTAAAATCAATTCAGGCAACTCGTTAAGTGCAAACCATTTAGCGTTTTCTTTACTTTTAATTTCTTTAAAAACTTCATCAACCCTAATTAAACTAAAATAAACTATTGATATAACTCTTTCCGCAGGATCTCTATTTAACTCACCATATGTTTTTAGTTGTTTTAAATAAATATTCTTTAAGCCGGTTAATTTGTAAAGAATTTCATTGGCACTTTGGTCCAACGATAGATCATTTTCAAGAACCTCCCCAACAAGGGACCATGATCCTTTAAAAGGATTTACCCTTCTTTTAAATAACAATAAATTTAATTTTTCAGAGTCAAACCCAAAAATAACACAATCAATTGCTACAGTGATTTTTTGATTACTACTATACTTAGAATCTTTCAAAAAGAATTTTTACATAAATAATATAAAGATTATTTTTTGTTTTTAATCAAAAAGCTCATTATAAATGAAATAGTTATCTAGGAAAAAGGCGAATTTTTCCTTAATATTAAAACTGAATTTGTTGACACTTAAAAGTAATTGTATATTATACATTTAATAAAAAGCTGAAACAATTAAATATAAAAACAAATGATTATGAAACTTCACATCAGAATAATCCTATCAATTGTACTTCTATTTTCCTTCGCATGTGAGAATAATAGGGTTGTAAACAAGAATTTAAGATGGTCCAAAGAAAAAATTCAGAATTGGTATGACAACCAACCTTGGTTAGTAGGGACTAATTTCATTACAAGCACATCTATAAATCAACTTGAATTCTGGCAAGAAGAAACTTTTGATGTTAATTTAATTGAAAAAGAATTAAAACTATCAGCTAGTATTGGAATGAATACCCATCGAGTATTTTTGCATGATTTACTATGGAAAAAGGATTCAATTGGTTTTATGAAGCGGATTGATCAATTTTTAGACATCGCCCACAAAAATGGTATCAAAATAATGCTTGTTTTTTTTGATGATGTATGGCATCCATATCCAAAACTTGGTAAACAACCCGAACCAATCCCGTATATTCACAATTCAGGTTGGGTTCAATCTCCTGGAGTCGAGATTTTAACCAATACTCAAAGGCACGATGAACTTGAGGGCTATGTTAAGGGAATTGTTTCAAGATTTAAAGACGATAAAAGAGTTTTGTGTTGGGATTTATATAATGAACCAGCTCAGCATAACGGAGCACCTCGAGTTTCAAAAGAAAGAGTTTTTGAAATATATAAAAACATTGGCATTACCCTAACCGAAGAAGATTTACCTCTTTACTACAGGGATAAAATGGAACCAACTGGCAAGGAAAAAAGGAAATACACTCTACCACTCCTAGAGAAAGTATTTGGATGGGTTAGAGAAATTAATCCTTCTCAACCAATCACTGTTGGAATATTTGATCACAACATAGCTTGGGATAAATTCGAAGATCTTCTTCCACTTGAGCAGCTTATATTAAAAAACTCTGACTTTATTTCATATCACGGATATGATAATCTTGAAGTTGAAATTAGAAGAATAAACCAGCTTAAAGTTTATGGAAGACCCATTGTTTGTACTGAATACGTTGCAAGAGAAAATGGTAATATTTTTGAAAATATGCTACCTCTTTTCAAACAAAACCGGATAGGAGCATACAACTGGGGTTTTGTTTCTGGGAAAACAAATACAATTTATCCTTGGAAGAGTTGGGATTCAACTTACACCGGACCTCCTAAAAAATGGCACCATGATATTTTTTATCCAAATGGAGAGCCATTTTCGTACCCGGAAGTTGAATTGATTAAAAATTTAACTGAATCTGTAAATGGGGCTGATTAAATAATGAAATATTTTAGACGTTATCCGTTTGACCCTTCACCTCTAATTATTGAAAAATATAGAATTCAAGTAATTTAATTAACTATGAAAAGAAGAAAATTTATTAATCAAACTACAATCGCTGGTTTGTCCCTAAGTGGATTACATCTTTTAAACTCATGTGAAACCGAAACAAAAAAAATCAATCAAACATATATGGGAGGGTTTAAAGCTAGCCCTATACCCCAGATAAAAGCTGCATTTATTGGTGTTGGAGATAGAGGCAGAATCCATGCAAGAAATTTTAAAAGCTTTAATGGAACCGAAGTTGTTGGAATTTGTGACTTATATGAAACTCGTGTTAATGAAACAATAAATTCTATAAAAACAGAAAATCCTATAAAGGGATACTGGGGTAAAGATAATTTATGGATAAAAATGATCGAGGATACTAAACCTGATATTGTTTTTATATCTACTAACTGGGATAATCATGCTCCAATGGCCATAAAGTCTATGGAGCTAGGCTCCCATGCTTTTGTAGAGGTTCCACTAGCCAATTCAATTGAGGATCTTTGGAGAATTGTTAATACCTCTGAGAAAACACGTAAACACTGCATGATGCTTGAAAACGTAAATTATGGTAGAGAAGAACTAATGTTTTTAAATATTTGCAGAAAAGGGTTAATTGGAGAGTTAATTCATGGAGAAGCAGCTTACATTCATGACTTAAGATCACAAATGCTCCAAAAAGATGCAACATCTTTCGATAGTCACCCAGGAACGGGCTCGTGGAGAACAAGGCAATATGCAAAAAGTGTTGGAAATCTATATCCAACCCATGGGCTAGGACCTGTTGCTCAATATATGAGCTTGGCAAGAAAGGAAGACAACTTCAACAAGATAGTTTCTTTATCGTCACCCTCAAAAGGGAGGGGTTTAATGGCCAAAAGATACTTCGAAAAGGATCATGAATGGAATAATTTAGAATTTAAAAATGGGGATATGAATACATCTATAATTCAGTCAACTTTCGGGAAAACTATTATGATTCAGTTTGATGAGACAAGTCCCAGACCGTATACTAGACATAATCTTATCCAGGGAACTATGGGTACACTTGCAGGTTTCCCAACAAGGGTATTTTTTGATTCTAAAGAAAATGCATTGTCGATAGACTATCTTCCTTGGATTAAAGGAAAAGATTTATCAGAGATTTATGAAAAATATGATCATCCTCTTTACAAGAAACTGAACGAAAAAACAGCAGACAGCGGTCACGGTGGTATGGACGGTATAATGATGTACAGAGTTATAGAATGTTTACAAAAAGGTGAACCACTTGATCAAAATGTTTACGAGGGTGCATTTTGGAGTGCTGTAACACCATTAAGTGCGAAGTCGATAGATAATGGAGGAAGTCCTCAAAATTTTCCTGATTTCACAAGAGGAAGATGGAAAGATACGGAACCTCTTGGAATTGTTTTTTAAAAATTTTAATATGAAAAATAGAATACACATTGTTTTAATTTGCTTAATTATATCGTGTGCCAAAAAAGCACCAATAATAGATTCGATTGAAAAAATAGAGTTTGTACCCTACCCAAATAACATTGAGTCGTTTGAAAGTGCTCTTGAAATCAACTCTATTTTATCAATCACCAGTAAGAGTGCATTGGAAGTCACAAATATTATTAAAAAGGAGTGGGAAGAGCTTGTAAAAAATAAAATTAGTATAATTGACAATGATACAAATAACGGGGATTTAAGAATAGAAATTGATAGAAAGTTTAAATTGGAGAATCATGAGGCTTATTTATTAGATATAAATAAAAAATCCATTTTAATTAAATCAAGTAATAGTGAGGGTATTTACAGAGGTTGGCAAACGCTCAAACAATTAATTGAACTTAGAAAAAATAAAAAACACCCAAACTTTATTCCAACTGGAAAAATTTTAGATTCTCCTGAATTTAACTTCAGATCAACTATGCTTGATGTTTCTCGCCATTTTTTTAGTGTTGATCAGGTGAAAAGATTTATTGATTTAGTATCTGATTATAAGATTAACTATTTACATCTTGGATTAACTAACGACCAAGGCTGGAGAATTGAGATTAAATCTAGACCTAAACTCACCCTTATTGGAGGAAAAACTCAAGTTGGCGGCGGTAAAGGTGGTTACTACACACAAGAGGATTACAAGGGTGTAGTAGAGTATGCTAGAACTAAGTTTATAACCATTATTCCTGAAATCAATATCCCCGGGCACACAAATGCTGCTTTGTCATCTTACGCAAAACTGAATTGTGATGGGAAACTAAAAAAAGCATATACGGGAACTAATGTTGGTTTTAGCACTCTTTGTAACAATAGCTACACTTTTAAATTTATTGATGACGTTATAAAAGAGGTTTCCTCAATTACACCTGGAGAATATTTTCATATTGGTGGAGATGAATCAAGAGTTACAAAAACCAAAGATTACTTAAAGTTTGTTTCAAAAACTTCTAAGATTGTAAACAAATATGGAAAAAAAGTAATTGGTTGGGACGATATTGGGATTGCTAAAATTACCCCTAATACAGTTTTACAATTATGGAATATAACTCAAAAAGATAAAGTGGTTACAAATATTGATGAATTAAAGTACCAAGATAAAGGCATTAAAAATGTTATAAATGGATTAAAGAATGGTGGTGGTGTTTTGATATCTCCAGCATCTAAAATGTATTTAGATATTAAATACGACAGTCTAACCAAATTAGGTCTTAATTGGCCTGGATATATTAACTTAAAAACAGCCTATGATTGGAAAATAGAGGGAGAATTCCCACAAATACCAAAAAATAAAATTATAGGTATTGAAGCACCACTATGGTCAGAAACAATATCCACTTCCGACGATATAGACTATCTCACCTTCCCCAGATTACCTGCATACTCTGAAATTGGTTGGACTAATTCAGATAAGAGGGAATGGAAAGATTTTATTAGTAGAATTGCTAGTCATAGGTTTTTATGGGAAGAAAGAAATATAAACTACTACCCTTCTCCATTAGTTGATTGGGAAAATAAGAATTTAGAACCTGAAAATGAGTAAAAGAGTATTTTTTCTCTCTAGTAAGATTTTATTTCTTTTAATTTTTTTAAAATCATGTTCGGATAAAAAATTTAATAATAAGCATTCCAAAAATGATATCATAAACAAACATCTGTTAAAAGACTACGTGTCAAAGTTTAACAATAGTGATAACGAACTATACAAACAGCACATTGACAATAAAAATGCCTATTCTTTTTTACTAAAAAATATTCCAATTATTGAATTACCAGACAAGGTAATCGAAGAAAAATATTATTTCAGATGGTGGACATACAGAAAACATATAAAATCTACATCTGATGGTTTTGTAATTACTGAATTCCTTCCAAAAGTATATTGGGCGAAAAAACACAATACAATAAACTGTCCCGCTGCGCACCATATTTATGAAGGAAGATGGTTAAGAGATCCTAAATATATTTCGGAGTATATTGATTTTTGGTTGAAAAATTCTGAAGACGGAAAAAGACAATATAGTTTTTGGATAGCGGATGCAACGCTTGCATTTAACAAAATTCACAGAAATGATTCTCTGTTATTCACTCAGCTACACCCTCTAATAAGCAATTATAATGAATGGGAGAAAATCAGAAAAGATAATAACAAATTACTTTTTTGGCAATGGGATGAAAAAGACGGAATGGAGTTTACTGTTAGTGGAAAGATTTTAAATGGAGGAGTTGAAAAATCAGGTGTAAAGGCCATAAGACCTACAATTAATAGTTATATGTATGGTGATGCGAGTGCAATTTCAAAAATAGCATACTTAAAAAATGAGTTAGAAATTGGAAAAAAATTTGAAAGAAAAGCAAATAAGTTAAAAGAAAAATTCCAGGGTCGTTTATGGAACAAAGATTTAAGTTTTTTCACTGTATTACCTAGAAATTATAACGAAACAACTAAACCATTAAATGTTAGAGAATTGATTGGTTATGTGCCTTGGTATTTTAACTTACCAGAGGATAAACCCGAATACTCTTTGGCTTGGAAAAAATTAAAAGATACTCTTGGATTTTCGGCACCCTACGGACTTACCGTTACCGAGCGTTCACATCCTTTTTTTAAAATAAGCTATAATGGGCATGAATGCCAATGGAATGGACCTTCTTGGCCATTTGCTACTACCCAGACATTAAAGGCACTTGCAAACTATTTAAACAATTATTCTAAAAATAGCAGTATTTCTAAAGATGATTATTACACTATGCTATTGCAATATGCTAAAAGTCATAAAATAAAAAACGATAAGGGAAAGGAACAAAATTGGATAGATGAAAATATAAATCCATTCACTGGAGACTGGATTTCTAGAACTAGACTCAAAACATGGGAAAATGGAAGTTGGTCTGAAGATAAAGGAGGTGTTGAAAGGGGAAAAGATTATAATCATTCAAGTTTTTGTGACTTAGTTCTAAATGATCTCTTGGGAATCAAACCCAAATTAAATAGTACGATAGAAATTAATCCTTTAATACCAGATAATTGGAGGTGGTTTGCTGTTAAAAACATAAATTATCAAGGAAAAAAAATAGATTTTGTTTGGGATAAAGATGGTCAAAAATACGGATTAGGAAAAGGTCTAACTATTTTTGTTAATGATATTAAAAAACTTAATAGTTGTGGTAAAAATAATATAAAAGTAAAGATATAACAGAAGCTTATAAACAACTATTTATTAACATTTTGACTAATTAATTTTTGAAAAAATGTTTTCCGTAATTAAATGCTTTAATTCCAATTTTTTCTCCTATTATTCTTCCTGGTAAATCATCAACTGGTGGATGTATACCTCCCCAAATTCTAGATAAACTACACTGATTACTTGCATCACGATAAGTTGCCCATTGAATTTTTATATCCCTGGTTGGACCTTCTTCAAAAACTAAAAATTTATTTTTCTTTGCCGTATATTCTCCCATCCCTCCGGGAAAGTATTCACTGCCGGTTAAAAGAGTTAGCACCTCTGCTGCTGCCCTTGAATAAGTTGAATGACCAGATATGTATCCTGCAAAATTTGGTGTAACAAAAGTGGGTCTTTGGTAGGGCCACCAGTTTTCGGCCAGTATCCACCCTACTCCAGCATTGTCGGTTTCAGTGTTTGATATATAGTCATGTCCTTTCCAAGCACGGAGTTTAATCTTACCAAGATTTTCTTTACCCTGCCCAGCTAACACATCGTTTTCATTAACTAGCTCAATATAACCCTTCTCAAGTTTAATTCCGTAGGGACTGTAATTTATTAGGTTTGGATCCGATGACTGTCCATAGCCAGACATCATCCTTATCGCGCTTATAGGTCTTATATAATCATAGAAACCTTTAATCCCCCATGCTGCTATAGCTGCGTCGTGCATCGCGCCTCCTAAAATAAAATAAGCTTTTATGTCCCACTCTAAATTTGTCAATTTCTCCTTTCCTTCAAATCTTAAATCGAATTCCTTGTGGTCAGAGATATAATTTAGAATTGTAAACCAGTGTCCAGGAGGTGTTTCAGAGTCTGGTCCATCAGCCCAAAATTCAGCAATAACTCTAGTATAATCACCTCTTGGAACAAGTTGTTTCTCGTAGGGTTTATTTGTAATTGGATTGATTTTATAACCATTACTAAAGTCACCACCATCGTATCTATTATAAACAGCTTTTAAACTTTCTACATTGTATTTAATATTAGAAAAATCTAAATTACCTATTCCTCCAGGAGAAATATCCCATAAAATGTCATCATTAGGGTCTAAATGAGAACTCCAAATTGAAACATAACTATGATTCCACCAAAATTCATTATTTATTTTACAATCTGAATCTAAAAATTCAGGTGGAGGACCTGGATCATAATAAACAGGAAAATTAAAATCATCTCTATTCATTGCTTTTAAATCATTTTTATTTAAACTAAATGGCCATGTTAAACCCCACTCTGGTCCAAGAAAAGGTGGAACAGCACCTGGGATTTCATTTCCTGATTGGTCAATAAATTTTTCAAAAGCAAGTGGTTGCCACCGATTTGGGTCATTTATTTTTTGTGATCCCGGGTTTTTCAGTATTAACGGTTCATTTACAGGTTCATAAAACAGATTTGTATAAAAGTATTTCTCATTTGAACCATCCATCCATCCATAATCTATCACTTGTTTAGCAATATAATTACCTAATGCAGCAGAATTGCCATCTTTATAATTAATTGATTTGAAATTTGGATCATATCCTAGACTACAAAAAACAGAATCAATTAAATCTTTAGTTTTTTTGAATTTAGGCGAAACTTCATATCTATGATAAAGATATCTGTAGGAAGCATAACTGATAGCTTCATGAAGTGCTTTTTTATTTTCTTTGTCAAAGGATGTCTCTTCATATAGTATATTAACGCCATTGTTATTTTTATTTAAAAAATAAGGTTTTGATTTTTTGTTAAATATCGTCCATATATCATACATCATTGCTGACATATGAAAAAGATTTCTAGCATGTACTGTAGGTCTCGCAAAATCATTTCTAATGGACTCTAAAATGACCTCATTCCAAGTTCTAGCTATAGAACGGTCTTGAGAAAAAAGGATTTTTTGTTGTACAATTAAAAACAAAAAAGTAAAAGATAAAAAACGTATTTTATTCAACTTCATAAATCAATCTACAAAAGGAAATTTTTTAACTAATCTAAAACTTCCCTAAATGGAATGCCTTTATCGTCACCCATTATATTAAATCCAATTAGTAGAGAATCCTGTGACTTGTCATTAATAATTTCAGATAAAACAATATCTGTTTTGTTAACTTTTTCGTAGAAAACGTCAAATTCAACTTTTTTATCAACATTCCAAATTCTCTCTACAAAGGAGGGCAACCTTTTTCTGAGACTTGGAACCTCGCTTTCATCTGTTTGCTCCCATGAACACATCTGAGCACCAATTACATTTTTATTTCTTTCCAGTTGAATTGGATTTTTGTATGCAGGTGATTTGTAAAACCAAGTTTCCCATTTCCACATATTCCATTCATAAATTCGCTCTGGTCCCCATTTCAAGGGTAAGACGTTGGGGTCAGGGTTTCCACTTCGAACAACGTATAATGGCTTCCAAGATGTATTAACTAATTTATAACCATCTTCTATAAGATGATTGGGTAGGTTGTATAATGATTCAAACTCAAATACTGTTATGTCTTTAGGAATTTCAATTTTACCATTTCTAGAAAAGCCTTCCCAAACAAACATTTGCTTTCCTTTACTTTTAAAAAAATCATTCATTCTAACAATAAAGTACCTGTACAGCTCATGTATGTCATTTCCTAAATTATTTTTTATCATGAATTTTTTTATATCCGGATCGTCAACAATAAGTTTTAGATTTGCCTCATCAGCACCAAGATGAAAATATGGAGAGGTGTGAAAAATATCCATAACCTCAATAAATAATTTTTCAAGGGAAGTGTATACTTCTTCTTTACCCATATTTAAAACATTAACAAAATCTACTCTACCACCAAACAAGTCTTCACCTCCACTTTCTGCGTCTGAAATTGAAAAAATTTCAGGATATTTTTTTACAAACTGCATTGAGTGACCAGGAACATCGACTTCAGGAACAATTACAATACCTCTTTGGTAAGCGTAATCAACAAAGGATAACAGTTCTTCCTTAGTGTAATGTCTGTCTTTTGTTTGAAGTTTTGGAAAGTTTTCAGAAGGAAAAGTAAACAACTGATCATCCGTTAGATGAAATTGCAAATAATTTAATTTATAGAAAGATGCAAGATCAATTAATTTATAGATTGTTTCAACTTTGTGCCACTTCCTAGCTAAATCTATAAGTAATCCTCTGTAGGAAGCGTCGGGACTATCATTTAATGTTAATAATGGAAAAATTACTCTTCCTTTATTATTTTCTGATAATTGTAAAAGCGTAGATCTAGCCATTTTAATAGCATTTAACGAACCTCCTTTAATTACAACTTTACCATTGATATCAATTTCATATTCTTCCTCGTCAAGTTCTTTGTCAATTTCTAGAGATAAATTAGATCTATTTTTATTTGAAACAAGTTTAAATGAATTGGAAAAACTAAGTTTTTCAAAGTCCTTTGAAATTAAATCAAATAAATTTTTCTTTTCATTGGAATCAATAAAGACATTGATTTTTTTGGGAAGTAGAATATATTTATTTGAATCTATTATGTTTACTTTCTTTGGTAAAGGCACAATATTAACGTTAACTTCTTTGTCAATATATTTTACTTTTTTTGAACATGAAATTACGAGTAGGGATAAGAGGAGAATTCTTGTTAGTTGTATCATGATGCTAAATTAAAAAAATTAATTATCCAATCTATAAATGACTCGTCTTTACTTTCAATTTCATCAATTTTAATATGCTTATTAATTGGAATTTCAACGAGCATCTGTTTTTTACCACCAGGCCAAGTAACAACTAAGGAATCGATTTTATTCAAATCTCCTAAACCAAAGTGTAAAATTGAGGTATTTTGCGAAATATGACTTGAACCCCCATCAACCTCTCTCATTAGTTTGTTATTGTCGCTTATAACCTTTACTCTAGCCCCAAGACCTCTACTAGTCGACTCATTTCCATTTAAACTCACTTTTAGCCAATTATTATCGTTTTTTGAATCATTTCTAAATAATTTGGATTTGATTCTCTCTGTCGAGCTATAATCCTTCCACAATGGTGTTTGTTTAACTACAAACAAATCTAAGTCACCGTCGTTATCAAAATCAAATTTAACAGTACCTCTACTTATTCCATAATCAACAATTCCAGAATTTTCACTTACCTTAAATACCCTTCCCATGTTTTCGTATAAAAAATCTTTTAAATACATAGTCGGCGGGTTTATTCCACCAATGGAATTAAATAAATCAAGGTCTAAGTCATTATCATAATCTAAAAATACAGGACTCCAACTAATTACAGCAGTAGATGGTCCTGCTTTTGATGCAATAATATCAATACCTACACCTAATTCATTTGAAAGATCTAGAAAACCTTCGGTATTGCCTCTATTTACGAGTAAGGGCCCTGAAAAGATATTCGTTACTTGATAATCCATCCATCCGTCATTATTATAGTCTCCAACTGCTGTGCCCATAGCATGAACTGCAGAATCGGCATTCATTTCTTTGCTTTTATTGGTAAATTTTAACTTTGGATATTCATTAATTAAGAGCTGGTTCGAAACTTTTTGTTCACCAAAGTCATTAATCAAATATAAATCTAAATCTCCATCATTGTCTACATCCGAAAAAACTCCGCCAAAACCATATCCTGGCTCGCATCCATCCAGCAGATACGATATATTTTTGAAATATTTACCTCCAATGTTTAAATAAAGTTCATCACTTCCAGGTTTGTAATCATCACTGATTGTAAATCCATTTAAAACTCCTAGATTACCAACAAAATCTTTAAAGTAATTACCAATAAATAGATCTGGATAGCCATCAGAATTGATATCACCAAAGGTAGCACCGGTTGAGAAGTTTTTAATGTTTAATTTGAATTGATCGGTTGCTTTACTAAAAGTTCCATCTCCGTTGTTCAAGAAAAGCAAGTTTTTAGCTAGTTTTTTAAATTTTGATCCACTTATTTTCTCAGCTATTGTAGTAACAAACAAATCAATATGCCCGTCTTTATTAACATCTGCAGTTGTAGCACCTGCAGTAATAATACCATCTGTAAAAAGTCCTGCGCTGAGTGTAACGTCTGAAAAGGTTGAATCTCCATTGTTTTTATATAAAACTCCAGATTTTTTTCCACCAGCCAAATATAAATCCTCGAATCCATCGTCATCAAAATCAAAAACGGCTACTCCTCCTCCAAAACCTCCACTTTCAAAAATATTATAAATGTGATTAATACCTGATTTTTTAGTAATATCGGTAAAAATGTTTTGACTATAAAGTGTCAAATGTTGTAGAATTAATAGTAAAAAAAAGTAAAATCTTACCATTTAACCTATATTAAAATATTTTAAAAAACGATCCCAAATAGAATAGTTTATTTCCTCTAATTCATCTACTTCCACTAATTGGTTTGCAGCGATATCAACTAAAGACTGTGTCTTACCTCCCGGCCAGGTAATAGAAATAGAGTCAATTGTTTTATTTTCACCTAACCCAAAATGAACAATACTAGTGTTCTGAGAAGCATGACTTGAACCTCCATCTACTTCCCTTACCATTTGTAAATTATCCTTTAAAAATATTTTCACCCTTGAGCCAAGTCCCCTTGTAGTAGAATTTTTACCATTTAATTTTACTTTTAACCAGTTTAGATTGTTATTATTATCATTCCTATATAGTTTTGATTTAATAGTACCCCCCCTGTAGGTCATGTCATAAACAGGTTTTTGATTCACCACAAAGATATCTTGATCTCCATCGTTATCGTAATCAAAATGAACAGAACCCCTACCAATACCAAAATCCATTAGACCAGAGTCTCTACATACATCAAAAAAGCGACCCTTATTTTCAAATAATATATTTGGAATCCTATTTGTCATTGGGTTTATGGGACCGTTTGAATTAAATAAATCTAAATCTGTGTCATTGTCATAATCAACAAAGAAACTTCCCCAGCCTATAATTACTTGCTTGGCTTCCTTGTAACCCTCAATTTTATTAATTCCTGTGCCTATATTAGGAGCTAAATTTACAAATGACTTGTCTTTGCCTCTGTTAACCATAAAAGGACCGGCAAAAATATTTGTGACATGATAATCTAAGTATGAGTCGTTATTATAATCACCTACACCAATACCCATTGATTTTAAACCAACATTAAGTTTCAATTCGTTGCTTTTATTTACAAAATCCAGTTCTGGATATTGATTAATTAATATTTGATTGGGTTCATTATTTTCACCAAAATCATTTACTAGATAAATGTCTAAGTCGTTATCATTGTCAACATCAGTAAAAACTGCACCAAAACCGTAACCAGGGTTACATTTAAGTAAATTTGATATATTTTTAAATGACTTTCCCCCCATGTTTAAATAGAGTTCGTCATTTCCAGGCTCATATTCTTCATTGATGCTATAATGATTTAAAATAGCAAGGTTATGAGTTCCAAAAAGCGCTTGTTCAAAATAAAATTCTTTAAAATAATTGGCTACAAATAAATCAGGATAACCATCGCCATTTATATCTCCAAAAGAACAAGAGGTAGAGAAGTTTTTATCTTTTAGCCCATATTCTTCATTTTTTTCAATAAAAGTACCCTCACCGGTGTTTAAATAAAGTAAATTATTTGATAGGGTTTTAATTTTTGAGGATTTTTCTTTTTGTCCAGCAATTGTTGTAATAAAGATGTCAATAAAACCGTCTTTGTTTATATCTGCTGTCGATACCCCTGTTGTTACGGTTAAAAGGTCTTGTATTAGACCAGCTTCCTTTGTGACATCAGAAAACTTGCCATCACCATTATTTTTATAAAGAATATCCTTTCCTTGACCACTTGTAAGGAATAGATCCTCATAACCATCGTTGTTATAATCAAAAACAGCAACTCCACCACCAAACAACCCTTGATATACGTCAAATATGTGGTCGATTCCAGCTTCCTTAGTTACATCTGTAAATTTTGTTTGAGCCTTAACCAGGTTTAAAATAAGTAATAAACTGGCAAAAAATAGTGGTTTCATATACTATAGTATAAAAGAAAAAAAGATAGAGAACCTAAATTCTCTATCTCTTTTAAATTTAATAAACTAAAACTGTTAAATAACAATCTAATTTTGTCAGGATTAATATCCTGGATTCTGTGCTATATTAGGATTATTATCAGTAGTCTCAGATGGAATTGGCCATAAATCAAAGTGAGATTTATAGTTTGATCCACCATGAAGATCCCAACCTTGGTTGTTATTGATAGTCTCCATTAACATACCTTGTCTTCTAAGGTCAAAATATCTTTTACCTTCCAGATAGAGTTCGACTCTTCTTTCATGTAAAATTTTAGTTCTCATTTCAGCTTGAGAAAGACCAGCAGCAATGGCAGGCATTGTTGCTCTTGTTCTCACCTGATTTAAAGGAGCTAGAGCTTGTGCGGTTTGTCCACCTTCATTCAAAGCCTCAGCATAAAGAAGTAAAGCATCTGCATATCTAAAGAGATTTAGATCAATTGGCGAACCATACTCAATAGTAGCCATTTGAGCTTTTTGCTCTTGTGTATATGTAGTTGTTTTTCTAGGAAAAACAGGAGCAATACCAACGCTTGATTGAGCTTTTAAGTTACCATTACAGCAAACAGCTCCAAAAGCGACATCACCAATTGTTCCTCCCCAATACTCATCACCTTCAAAGTAGAAAGTTTTTCTAAGTCTTGGATCTCTACCATCTAATGGATTGTCCGCATCATAGCCTGAAGCAGGATCTGTAATTGGAAGACCAGTAGCGTGCATCTCAAATGCATCTACTCCTTCTTGAGTAAATTTAATTCCAGACCATCCATTGTACTCTCCATCACCAGCAACACTATAGGGAATATAGTCACCTATACCTTCGTTACCAGGACCACCTTTCATAGACCAAATAATTTCTTTAGAAGTTTCTTCAGTTCCTCTATTTAGACCCTCCCATACATCGTTATCTACCAAACCAACATCAGCACCTTCGAGTGCAACAAGTTGACCTAATGTTGTAGCAGACTCAGAAAACTTCTTCTGATTAAGCTCTGCTAAACCTTTAGCCATAAGAGCTGCTTGTTTAGTAGGCCTACCATATTCGCCTTTATTAGGTTTAGTGTCAAGATTTGCAATAGCAAAGTCAAGATCAGAAATAGCTTGAGTAAATGTTTCAGCTTGGGTTGATCTTGTTATCGCGTCAGCCTCAGAAGCATCAATGGGCTCAGTAATTATTGGCATTCCACCATATAAATCAGCCATATCGGCATAAAGGAACCCACGTAAATACTTTAGCTCAGCTTCCCATTTTGTATCCATACCAGCAGAAAAAGTTACGTTTGGAATTATTGATAAAAGTTGATTAATCTTAGAAATTGCTCCTAGACCATAGTTCCACTTATACCAAGTAATACCACCAGATGCAGGAGTCAGTATACCACAAGCAAAATTTGCATAACCTCTCCAACCGCAGTCTTGTCCAACACCGTTATCAGAAAGAGTATCAAATTCCATATGCATATGAAAATAATTTCCTCCCCAAAAATTTGTAAAGTATCCTGCTGCATATAATGAGTTATATACACCATTGACACCTAAAACAAATTCATCTTCACCTTGAAAAAAACCGTCAACACTCCCACTACCGGGGTCGGTCTTTTCCAAAAAATCTTTATCACACGATGTTATTGTCAGTGTAAACACCGCTAATAACACGTAAATGAAATTATTTATTTTATTTGTTCTCATATTAATTAATTTATTCATAGTTATAGTTTATTAAAATTTAGCAGATAATCCAAATGAAATTGTCCTACTGTTAGGATAAGATGCATTCGGTCTGTCTGCCCATCCTTGATCACCCAATGCAGAGTCAGCCGTTGTAGCAGCACCAGATCTTTGTTCTGGGTCTACTAAAGGAATGCTCGTAAACGTCAACAAATTTGTTGCGTTAAAGAATAGCCTTAAACCATCGATAGGTAGACTATCAGTTGGAATATTATATCCAATCTGTAAATTCTTAAGTCTTAAGTAATCTCTATCATACAAAAAGAAATCATTTTGGAATCTGTAAGAAGATGTCGTGCTACCTGCTCTAGGGAAAGTTCCATTTGGATTGTTGGTTACAGACTCAGTAATCCATCTCTTCCAAGTAACAACTCCACCAAAATCTGGATACCAAAGCTCATTATTTCCGTAATATTGAACATCAGCTTCTCCTTGGAAAATTGCAGCCACATCAAAACTCTTATACTGAAGACCTAGTTGGAATCCGTAAGTATAAGTTGGTATATCTTTACCTACATATTGTCTATCATCTAAACCTATTTCATTATCACCGTCTAGGTCAATCATATTTATATCTCCTGCTTGAGCACCCAGTGATGCATTAGCAGCATTAGGAGTACCCGTTATTAGACCATCAGTTTTGACTACATAAAAACCATTGAAAGGGAGACCTTCACCAATTATTCTAGTACCAGACAGGATTCTATCTACGTCTCCACCATCTACTTTAGGATTAAGATCTGTGACAGTGTTTTCAACTTTTGAAAGTTGACCGCTTAACTGAACCTTCAAATCTCCAAAAGACCTGTTATATCTTAAGCCAAGCTCCCAACCTTTGTTTTCCATTGATGCGGCATTAGAAGTTTGAGATGTAAAACCGGTTAATACGTTAATTGGTATGTTAAATAATATATCATTAGTTTCTCTGATGAAATATTCAAAATCTATACCTAAGCCATTAGATAAGATTGAGTTAAAACCAATATTTGTAATTTTTGCTTTTTCCCAGCTTAAATTAGAATTACCAATTGTAGTTTGACCAACTCCAGGTGCGATAGAACCAACTCCTGCAGCATTACTAAAGTTGTAAGCTTCAGACAAACTTAATCTTTGAGCAAATTCAAAGTTACCAATATTAGCATTTCCTAATTCACCGTAAGATGCTCTTAGTTTTAAGAATTCAAAAGTGTCAGGAATAAAATCTTCTTCTGATAAAATCCATCCAGCAGAGAAGGAAGGGAAACTACCCCATTTATTATTTTTAAATCTTGAACTACCATCAGATCTTACATTGACTTGTAATAAGAATTTATTTTTGTATTCAAAATCAAATCTTGCAAAGACAGATTGAACTGAAAAACCAGTCTCTGTACCAGCATTTTGTTGGTTTCCAAGACCTCCAGAATCTAATACTGTAACTGTTTCACTTAAATATCCAGTTCTAGATGCACGGAAATTTGTAACTCTGTTCTCTTCTTGCTGATAACCTGCAAGTGCTTTGAAATTTAAATCACCAAAAGATTTTTCATAATTAGCAGTGGCGAAATAAGTTTCGGTGTAAAACTCGGTGTTTGCTCTAGTAGAAACAGTCTGAGGGAATGCATTATAAAAAGTACCATCTGCGAAATAGTTTTTTGGATTTTTTTGAAAATCATATAAACTTGTACCTGTATAATTAACTGCTGCAGTACCCCTAAAAGTAAGGCCTTCTATTGGGGAAAAGGCTACAAAAGCATTAGCAAGTACATTATTATCTATGCTCTGCCCGTTTTTATAATCTTTCCATGTTTCTATTGCATAAAGACCCGTACCTGGACCAACACCATAGTTGGCTAAGGCAGATGATGCAATTTGTAAATCTCCATTTGCGTTTCTAGTTGGGCTAAATATATTGTGTATTCTTGTAACGGTATGTAGAGGATTGTTAAGACCATCTTTTTGGACCTCACCTCTAGAATTTCTTTCTCCTCTAACCATAGATATTGTTGTACCAATAGAAAGTTTGTCATTAATCTGAGAATCTAAGTTAATTCTAAAATTAGCTCTCTTAAATTTTGATCCATCTTGAGTGTTACCTGTTTGGTCAAGTAAACCGGCAGAAATTCTATAATTGGTTTTTTCAGAACCACCGGTAGCTGCAAAAGTATGCTGTTGTAAAGTTGCGTCTTGCATGTAAACATCTTCAGGTGTTTGACCGTTACTTCCAAGCCAATTTGACTTGTTTGCATTGATAAATGCTATTTGATCTGCACTCCATCTTCCAGCAGCGCCGTTTCCAACATCGACTTGGTTTTTCCAAGTTACGTTTTCGATAGGATCAAAACTAATTTGATCAAAATCAAACAATAATTTACTTGTAGCAAATGAAGCATCATAGGTAAATTTAGTGGGTTGATTTTTTCCACCTCTTTTTGTTTTAACAACAATAACACCGTTTGCAGCCCTAGAACCATATATGGAAGCAGAAGCTGCATCTTTA
>JBELIL010000020.1:0-21868 GCA_042090925.1 Flavobacteriales bacterium | reverse complement strand
CAGAGTCATAAACGGAGATATCCAGTTAAATATAGCATATGCAAAATAATCAATAACAGAAACACCTAGAACACTAGACTGATAAGCTCCACAAGTATTCCAGGGAATTAGAACAGAAGTTACAGTGCCAGAATCTTCAAGTGTCCTACTAAGATTCTCGGATGCTAATTTTCTTTTTTGGTAAGCTTTTTGAAACATTTTACCTGGAACAACGATTGACAGGTATTGATCAGAGGCAGTTAAATTAACAGTAATACAGGATGCAGATGTGCTAAAAATCAACTGGAATGTGTTTTCTGCTTTTTCAAGCAGTTTTTCGCTAATTTTTTTAAGCGCCCCAATAGCATCCATTACACCACCAAATACCATAGCACAAATAATTAACCATATTGTACCTAACATACCTTTCATCCCGCCGGACTTAAATAATTCTGCTAGAATTTCATTAGATGATTTTATAGTTGTTTCAATTGTTATGGCATCAATTATTCCTCTGTAAGCAGAATTTAGTGTTAGTTTATTTGAATCAGTTAATTCAAGAACAATGTTTTGTTGAAAAATAAGTGCTAATAGTGAAGCTAAAATAGTTCCTGTCATCAGAGCTATTAAAGGAGGTGTTTTTTTTAAAATCATAACGATTACTACTACAGGGACAACAAACAAAACAGGATTTATAAAAAATTTCTCTTCAATCGAACTTAATAAAAATCTATTATCAATATCCTCTGTAGTAAGTTGAAAAAAGCCAACTAATACGAAAAATAATAGAGAAATGATAATACTTGGCACAGTTGTAAATGTCATATATTTAATATGATTAAAAAGATTTGAGTTTGCCATTGCCGCTGCTAAATTGGTAGTATCGCTCAATGGTGATAATTTGTCTCCAAAATATGCTCCAGATATTATCGCTCCAGCTACGATTCCAGTATTAATCTCCATTGCTTTTCCTATTCCAATCAGAGCAATTCCTATCGTTGCCGATGTAGTCCAGCTGCTACCAGTTGAAATTGATATAATTGCACAAATAATTACACACGCAGGTAAAAAAAACAAGGGATGAAAAATTTGAAGTCCATAGTATATCATAGCGGGAATAATTCCACTTATCAGCCAAGTTCCGGCCAATGCGCCAACAAAAAGTAAAATTAATATAGCAGACGTAGTAGCTTTTACACTTTTACTGATAGAATTAATAATTTTCTTATAGCTTACCTTATGAAAATATCCAATTATAGCTGCTATAAAAGCTCCAAAAAGTAAAATAAATTGATTAGACCCGTTTAAGGAATCGTCACCATAAATTCCAACATTTATTGCAAGCAAAATTATTAGGATTAATATTGGCAAGATTGAAGCTATAATACCAATTTCTATTTTTTTTTCTTTCATTAATATTTAAACTTAATGTATTTAAATTATTTATGAAATAAATTTCAATAATAAGATTCAAAAACAATTAGAATCAATTAATTTTATGGATAAATAAAATCTATGGATAAGTTTGATGTTGCTGTAATAGGTTCTGGCCCTGGAGGATATGTAGCTGCGATTAGATGTTCTCAACTAGGTATGAAAACAGCTTTAGTTGAAAAATACAAAACTCTTGGAGGTACATGTTTAAATGTTGGATGTATTCCATCAAAATCATTACTGGATTCTTCTCATCACTATGAGGAGCTCATAAATAATTTTGATGCCCATGGAATTGAGGTTCCAAAAGGAATAAAAATCAATTTTGAAAAAATGATTTCTAGAAAATCTAAGGTAGTTGAAGACACAACCAAAGGAATAAACTATCTAATGGATAAAAATAAAATAAAAGTTTTTTATGGACATGCTACATTTAACGACAAAGAAAGCATTCTTTTAAATGGTAGCATGGAGAAAATTTATTCAAAAAATTTTATAATAGCTACCGGTTCTAAACCTTCTAATTTACCATTTATTGATATTGATAAGGAAAGAATTATAACTTCAACTGAGGCATTAAAACTTAAAGAAATACCAAAAAACCTTATAATTATTGGCGGTGGGGTCATAGGTTTGGAACTTGGTCAGGTATACAATAGACTTGGTTCTGAAATTTCAGTCATAGAATATGCTGATCGAATTACTCCGCTCATGGATAGTTCAATATCACGTGAATTAACAAAGGTATTTAAGAAGCATGGTTTCAAATTTTATTTAAATCATAGGGTCAATAAAGTTGAAAGGGTAGGAAAAAACATACATGTTAAAGCATTAGATGTTAAAGATCAAGAGATGTTATTAACAGCGGATTATTGTTTAGTATCCGTTGGAAGAAAGCCATATACTGAAAATCTTGGACTTGAAAATGTAAATATTATTTTAAATCAAAATGGACAAATTGAGGTTAATGATCATTTGCAAACTTCAGAATCAAATATTTATGCCATAGGAGATGTAGTCCGCGGAACTATGTTAGCTCACAAAGCTGAAGAGGAAGGTGTAATGGTTGCAGAAATTTTAGCTGGCCAAAAGCCTCACATTGATTATAATCTTATCCCTAATGTTATATATACATGGCCTGAGGCAGCATCTGTGGGAAAAACAGAGGAGGAGCTAAAAAGTTTGGGAGTTAATTATAAAATAGGTCAATTTCCTATGCGTGCACTTGGGAGAGCAAGAGCCAGTATGCATACGGATGGTTTTGTAAAAATACTTGCCGATAAGTCTACTGACGAAGTACTCGGTGTACATATGGTTGGTCCTAGGGTAGCTGACTTAATATCTGAGGCCGTAACAGCAATGGAATTTAGAGCCTCTGCTGAGGATATTGCTAGAATGAGTCATTCTCACCCAACATACGCTGAAGCAGTTAAGGAAGCGGCTTTAGCAGCTAGTGATAACAGACCCCTTCATATTTGATTGATATCAATTGCATTTAGCAGATTTGTTAGCAGCCCATATAATACCTGATTTTATAACCTCCAAATGCAATGGCTCTAAAAAATATTTGCCTTTATGACCCATCGCTGAATAAAAAGCTTTCCCTTTACCGACACAATTTGTCCACACAATTGGATGATCATCACCCATACTTGACTCACGAATTACACCATCTTTAATATTTGTCATCACTAAATCTCTTACAACTAGATTATAAATCACATTTGATCCCTTTTTTTTTGGACTTTCATTAAACACATACCACTCTTCCTCTCTGTCCCACTTATTTGGTAATTTTTCACAATTTGAAAAATTAGAGTTGCATTTTTTTTCTAAAGTTCCATTTTGGAACTGATATTCTCTATTGGGATGATGACTAAATTTTGCTTTCAAAAGGACCTCATAGTACCATTTCCATTTTTTTGAACTATCACCAGCACCATGTATACCTACATAACCACCTCCGTTTTCAATATAATTTTCAAATGAATTCATCTGTTTTTCATCTAAAGTATTTCCGGTAGAATTATTCCATATTACAACATTGTAATTTTTTAAAGACTCATTGTTAAACAGACTTGGATCATTGCTAAATTCAAGGTGCCAATTGTTTATAATCCCCATTTTTCTAATTTCTGTTTTAAACGCCTTAATCGCATCTTTATGATCAAAAGCTCCAACAGCGGAATAAACAAGTGCAGATAAAACTTTATTAGTGTCTTTTTTCAGATTTACTATGATGTTTTTTTCAATATTTTCTTTTTGTTTTTCAGAGTGATTATTATAAATAAAAGACAATCCTTTGTAACCAAAAAAACCTATTAGGAATAAAAAAAAATAAATAATAATTTTCTTCAAAATTGAAAGCTAACATACTTATATAAGTATATTACTATATAGAAATTTAAAACCCTAATTTATTTAATCAATTAAGCTTTTCATTTTTTCTCTTATTTTGTCAATGCTTAAGTTTCCTATGCTTCCGATATGCGAGTATTCAACATCTTTTAGTGGCTCATAATTTCCTTCGTTAATATCCTTCTTCAAATCTATATATGCGTCTCTAAAAGAAGTGCCATCTTGGACCTTTTTGTCTAAATTGTTTACACTAAATGTATATTTATACTTATCATTTAATTCTAAATTTTTTGTGATTTTAATCTTAGGGATTACATTACACATAACATTTAAAATCTCCTTTGTTTCTCCAATGCTGTCAATTATGGTTTTTTTAAGTATTTGAAAATCCCTATGATATCCACTTGGAAGACTAGAACTGACTAGAGAAATCTCAATATTCACACTCTGTAATTTCATTCCTTTTGCTCTAATTATTTCAAATAAATCTGGGTTTTTTTTGTGTGGCATTATACTTGAACCGGTAGTGAGGTTATCTGGAAAACTAATAAATGAAAAGTCTTGACCCATGTATAGACAGATATCCATACAAAATTTTGAAATAGTTGATCCTAAACTGTTAATAAAAAAAGAAATTGACTTTTCAATTTTACCTCTTGATATTTGCGAAGCTAATGAGTTTACTTTTAAGTGTTTAAATTTCATTTCATCTTTTGTGAAATTTCTATCAATAGGAAATGAGCTTCCAAATCCAGCAGCACTACCTAATGGGCTCTGATCAGCAGTTTTGAAGGCAGCATCTAATAAGAGTAAATCATCTATAAGTGTTTCTGCATAAGCCGAAAACCAAAGTCCAAATGAAGATGGCATGGCAACTTGTAGATGCGTATATCCTGGCATAAAGTCATTTTGATATTTTTCTGCCAAAACTAAAAGTTTATTAAAGAATTGAATCAGTAGTTTTTTGATTGATTTTATTTCACTTTTGAAATATAAATTTAAACATGTAAGGATTTGGTCGTTTCTAGATCTTGCAGTGTGTATTTTCTTTCCTGTTTCTCCAAGTTTTTCAATTAATACAGATTCAATCTTAGAATGTATGTCTTCATAATCATTTTCTATTATAAAATTCCCAGCTTTTACCAGCTTTTTGATTTGTTGAAGAACGCTTATAATTTTTTTCTCCTCTTCAGCTGATAAAAACCCTGTTTTTGATAACATTTTTGTGTGAGCTATGGACCCTTCGCAGTCGAATTCAGCCAAAAAAAGATCATAGTGTCTATCTTCACCCACAGTAAAGTTTTTTATATTTTCATCTTCTTTTTTATTTTTCCCCCACATATTCATAGTAGTAACTTTTTAATTAGTTTTTTCATTATTTCGCATCCTTTTTCTATTTCTTCAATATAAATAAATTCATCAGCTGTGTGTGATCTAGATGAGTCACCTGGCCCTATTTTTATTGAGGGACATGATAATTTCGTCTGATCTGAAAGAGTAGGAGAGCCGTAAACAGGAATACCAATTTCATTTACCGCTTTGACAATTGGGTGGTTATTTGAAATTGAAGATGAATTTAAATCCATAGATCTTGGATAAACTTCGGCATTTACATTTTCTTTAATTAACTCTACTATTTCTTCGTTGCTGTATAGATCGTTTACTCTTACATCTATGACTATTTCAACGGATGAAGGAACAACATTGTGTTGAGTTCCAGCATTTATTTGAGTGATGGTCAATTTTACAGGCCCAAGAAGTTTAGATATTTTTTTAAATCTAATTTTTTCAATAGATTTTATAATATCTGATATTTTTAAAATTGGATTTTCAGAGTTAGGATGAGCTGCATGAGAAGCTTTTCCTCTAATAATACAATCACAAACAACCAATCCTTTTTCTGCAACAGCAGCTTTCATTAAAGTTGGCTCTCCGACAATAGCAAAATCGATTGATGGTATCCTCTTAAGTAGGCTTTTAAGTCCATTAGGTCCTGAATTTTCTTCTTCAGCCGTGGCTGCAATTATTAAATTTACTTTTAATTTTTTATTATCGTAAAAATATTTAAATGTATTGAGTAAAGTTACTAGAGCTCCTCCAGCATCGTTACTACCTAAACCATATATTTTACCATTAGATATTTCAGGATTGTGTGGGTCTTTAGTATAACCTTCGTTGGGTTTTACCGTATCATGATGAGAATTTAAAAGAAGTGTTTTTTTATCTTTTTTGTAATATTTGTTAAATGCATATATGTTGTTTTTGTGTCTACTGCATCTTATTCCGTTTTCTTTAAACCAATTCTCAATTCTGTCTGCACTTTTATTCTCTTTTCTTGAAAATGACGGAATAGAAATTAAATCTTTAAGGAGTTCTATATGACTTTTATTATTCATTACGGAATAATCTCTGTGTAAGTTCTGTTTTCTATCATGCCATCTAAAGAGCCAATAAGTACTTTTGAAACACCATTTTTAAGCCCAATAAAGCAATTACTCACTTTTGGTATCATTCCTTTAGAAATAATCCCCTTTGACTTTAAACTTTTAAAAGTAGCCATATCCAATTGGTTAATTAATTTTTTTTTCGTATTGTCTTGGTAAACACCTTTTTCCTCGAAGCAATACCATAACTCAGTTTTATAGATTCGTGACATATTAGAAGAAATTTCGGAGGCAATTGTGTCTGCATTTGTGTTTAATAGCACCCCATCTTTGTCATAAGTTATGGAGCTACAAACAGGCATTATATTATTCTCTAAAATTAATTTGAAAAAAACTGAGTTTATGCTAACTATATCTCCAACGTAACCATAATCTAATTCATTTTTAGTTCTTATTTTGCATAGTATGGAGTTTGCATCTGCTCCACAAAGACCTAAAGAGTTAATTTTTATAGATTGTAGTTTAGCTACAATTTCTTTATTTATTTTACCAGCATAAACCATTAATGCATAATCAAGAGTTTTTTTATCGGTAATTCTTCTACCGTTAAGCATTTTTATAGGATGATTGTTCTTTTTTAAAAAAAAATCAAGCTCTCTACCCCCTCCATGAACCAAAATTTTTTTACCCTTGATTTTTGTTAAATTATTTATGAATTTATCAAGTAGTAATTTATTTTGTGTGACTGCGCCACCAACTTTTAAAACTGTTAACTTATCCATTCTCAATAATTGTTTTTAAAACGGATTGGGCGGAATATATTCTATTTTCAACTTGATTTAGAATCAAGGAGTTATTGCTGTCAATCACCTCGTCTGATGCAACAACATTTCTTCTGATTGGCAAACAGTGCATAAACTTAGCATTGTTTGTTAAATTCATCTTTGATTTTGTAATCATCCAGTCAAGGTCTTTTTTAAGGACTTTACCGTAATTATTAAATGATGACCAATTTTTTGTATAAATGAAATCAGCATTTTTAAAAGCTTCATTTTGATCATTGGTAACGTAAATGCCATTTGTAATATTTGAGTTAAGCTCGTAACCTTCCGGGTGTGTAATTGTAAGTTTCGCATCCATTCTTTTGGTTACATCAACAAATGAGTTTGCTACGGCATGAGGTAAAGCTTTTGGGTGAGGTGCCCACGAGAGAACAATTTTGGGAGTTTTGTTTTTTTTATTCTCCTCTATTGTGATTGCATCAGCTAAAGCTTGCAAAGGGTGTGCTGTTGAACTTTCCATGTTTATTACTGGGACACTAGCATATCTTTTAAATCCGTTTATAACTTTATCCGCAAGGTCTTCTTTTTTGTTCTCTAAAGATGGAAAGGCCCTAACAGCGATAAAATCACAATAGATTGACATGACCCTTGCAGCCTCTTTAATGTGTTCTGACTTGTTTTGATCCATAACCATTTTATCTTCTAATTCAATTGGCCATCCCTCACTATTAAAGTTCATTGTAATGGTTTTTACACCTAGATTTTGAGCAGCTTTTTGAGTACTGAGTCTAGTCCTTAAGCTAGGATTAAAAAAAATCATTCCCAGTGTTTTATTATCTCCTATTTTAGAAAACTTATAGGGATTTCCTTTCAGCTTTATTGATTTATTTATAAAGTCATTTAAATCAACTATATCAGATGTGTAAATAAAATTTTTCATAAAATATCTTTTAATGCATCAAAAAAGATATTTAGATGCTTTTTGCTAATTGTCAATGGTGGCAATATTCTTATAAGATTTTTATTGCTACTGCTTCCGGTAAAAATTCTTTTTTCATAAACAAGTTTTTTTCTAAGTTCGGATACTTCAAAATCGAATTCTAAACCAAGCATAAGCCCTTTTCCCTTTACCTTACAAATATTCATTGAATTAATTGAATTTTTAAAGTAAGATTCCAATAAGCTGGCGTTTTTCTGTAAGTTCTGATTTTTTAAAATATCCAAAACTGAAATTGAGGCAATACAGGCAAGATGGTTTCCTCCATATGTTGTTCCTAAAAGACCAATACTGGGTTTAATTTTTGAATTTATTAAAATTCCACCTACAGGAAACCCATTTCCCATTCCTTTCGCCATGGTAATAATATCTGGCTCTATATCGTTAAACTGATAAGCAAAAAATTTGCCTGATCTAGAAAAACCAGATTGGACCTCGTCAGCAATAAGACATGTCCCATACTGCTTACACAATTTATCCATATAACAAATAAAATCCCCTTTTGGCATGTCCAGTCCACCGACTCCTTGAATTGTTTCAAAAATCACAGCACAGACATCCCCTTTTTTAAGCTCTATTTCAATATTTTTATAATCATTTAGTTTCACAAAAGTGACATTTTGTTGTTTATTTAAAGGTGAACTTATTTTATGGTTGTCAGTTACTGCAACCGCTGCAGAAGTTCTTCCGTGAAAACTGTTTTTAAATGCGATTACTCTTTTTTTGTTTGTATGAAAAGAAGCAAGTTTTAGTGCATTTTCTATTGATTCCGCCCCGCTACTACAAAGAAAAAGCTGATAATCTTCAAGATCGGCATGCTCATTGATTTTTTCAGCAAGAACCGATTGTAAGGGGTTTTTTACTGAATTTGAATAAAATGATATTTTATTAAGTTGTGATTTGATGTTTTCTATATAATGTGGATGCGAATGGCCAACAGAAATTACCGCATGCCCACCATACAAATCTAAATATTCCTTTCCAGCATCGTCATATACATATACATCTTTAGCTTTTATTGGTGTAACATCAAAAAGAGAATAAACATCGAATAATTTCATTTTAAAATATATTTGATTTGAATTCTAAACCTAATTTTTCATTCCAACCCATCATAATATTTAGATTTTGAACTGCTTGACCCGATGCTCCTTTTAGTAAATTGTCAAGTGCACCAGTGATGAGTAATTTTTCTTTATACTTGTGTAGGTGTAAAACACAATTATTTGTGTTTACAACTTGTTTTAATGTGATTTCATTTCTACTTATAAATGTAAAGGGCTCGCTTTTGTAATAATCTTCAAATATTTTTTTTGCAAAGTTCAAATCATGTTCGAATTTAGTGTAGCATGTTAGAAAAATACCTCTGGTAAAATTTCCTCTCTGGGGGATTAAACTGATTTTACTAAATTTTATATTTTCAATTATTTCATCTAAGTGTTGATGATTAAACGCTTTATACCATGAAAGGTTATTGTTTCTCCAACTAAAGTGAGAAGTTTCAGACATGCCAACTCCGGCACCAGTACTGCCAGTTGTTGCATTTGCATGAATTTCTTCTTCTAGTAAACCATTTTCAGCCAATGGCAATAAAGCTAATTGTAATAATGAGGCAAAACAACCAGGATTACCAATAGCTTTCGCTTTTTTAATATTCTCTCTATTTAATTCGGGAAGTCCGTAAACGAAATTTAAATCCTTAAACGAATTATTACTTTTTAATCTGAAATCATTACTTAAGTCAATAATTACTGTTTTTTTTAAAAAAGAGTTTTCTTTCAAAAACTTTGAACTGTTCCCGTGTCCTAAACAAAGGAATACAACATCAATATTTTTATTTACTTTTTTGCTAAAAAGGGGAAGGTCTTTTCCAATCAAGTCTGAGTGAATTTCTTGGATTTTTTTTCCGTCGTTAGTTCTACTGTAAACAAAATCAATTTTAACATTCGGATGGTTGATTAGTATCCGAATTAATTCACCCCCTGTGTAACCTGAACCTCCTACAATGCCAATTTTTTTAATCATTTTTATTTATTTTTTGATAAATCTTATTTTGATTGGAAAGTATTTTAATGAATCCTTTTACCTCATCTGCGGACCATTTTTTATTCATCTCGCCGTAATTTCCAAATTTCGAATCCATTAGATCAAATTTTGATTTAATCCCAACAAGCTCATACCTGTATGGTTTGAGTTTTATAAAGACATCTCCAGAAACATTTTTTTGGCTACTAATTAGAAATTCTTCTATATCTCTCATAACCGGATCAAGATACTGTCCTTCGTGAAGCAATAAACCGTAATTTATACACAATTGCTCCTTGTATATCAATTGCCACTTAGTAAGTGTATGTTTTTCTAAAAGGTGATGGGCTTTTATTATTAAAATTGGAGCAGCTGCTTGAAAACCAACTCTTCCCTTAATTCCAATTATTGTATCTCCAACATGAGTATCCCTTCCAACTCCAAATTTATTTGCTATTTCTTCAATTTTTTTAATGTTTTCAACTGGAGAGGCTTTTATATTGTTGACAGCTTCAATTTGACCTTTTTTAAATTTTAAAGTAATGTTCTCTTCTTTTTTTTTGTCAACTTTTGAAGGATAGGCATTTTCAGGAATACTATGTCTTGATCTTAACGTTTCTTTACCACCAATACTTGTTCCCCATAGACCTTTATTAATGGAATATTTTTTTTCATCCCAGTTTAATTTAATACCATTTTTTTTAAGAAAATTTATTTCTTCTTCTCTAGAAATTTTATTATCTCTAATTGGAGTGATGATTTTTATATCACTTGACAAAATTTGAAAAATTAAATCGAATCTAACTTGATCATTACCTGCTCCAGTGCTTCCATGGGCAATTGATGAGGCTTTTATTTTTTTTGCATACTTTATAATTTCAATCGCTTGTATAATTCTTTCTGAGCTCACCGATAGTGGATAGGTTGAGTTTTTCAAAATATTTCCATAAACTAAAAATCTAATTATTTTTTCATAAAAATCTTTTTCAGCATTAATACATTCAAATTTATTACAGCCTATAGCTTTTGTATTATATTTTATCAATTTTAGATCACTTTCTGAAAAACCACCAGTATTTACAAGAATTGGATAAACATCATATTCATCATCAATAAGTTTTTTAAGACAAAAGCTTGTGTCAAGTCCACCGCTGTAAGCAAGAACAACTTTATTGTTTTTCATATTATTTTTTTTTATCGTTTAGCATACCAGTACATAAACACATTTTTTTATCGGTTCTAGTTAATATATCATAATTTACACAAGTTCTGCAGCCCTTCCAGAATTCTGGGTCGTCGGTCAATTCAGAAAATGGAACGGGCCTATAACCTAATTCAAAGTTAATGCGCATTACACTTTTAGAAGTGGTTATTCCAAAAACTTTTGAATCTGGATACTTTTTCTTAGACAGATTAAAAATTTCAGTTTTGATTTTCTTAGCCAAACCTTTTCTTCTAAATTTTGGTGCAACTATTAATCCAGAATGAGCAACGTATTTTCCGTGTCCCCATCTCTCTATATAACAAAAACCAGCAAACTCCTCTTTGTCAAGAGCAATAACCGCATTACCAGCTTCAATTTTTTTTATGATGTATTCAGGTGTTCTTCTGGCAATACCAGTTCCCCTCATCTTAGCTGATTCGTCAATGCATTTGCTTATTTGATCTGCAAATTTTTTATGTTTGATATTTGATATATATATATTCACTGAATAGTTTTAAACTTTTCGTTTTTTTGATTAATAAATTTGTTTTAGAAATACTCTATATGAGCCAAAAATGAATTTATCCTCTTGGTTGTAGACGACGAAAGGAACGATTGTTAAACGCTTTTATATTTAAAAAATATTTATTCATTTATATGCAAATTTATATCTTATTATTAAAAAAAAAAATTAAAATTTAATTTTAAACCTTCATATAATAAAATTTAGTTTTTAAAACAATGTTTAATAAAGTAAAAGAATACACAAAAAAATACGATTTAAAGGAAGGAGATACTATGCTTTTAGCTTGTAGTGGAGGTATAGATAGTATGGTTTTGTTTGATATCTTTAAAAAATTAAACATTTATTTTTGCGTGGCTCATTGCAATTTTATGCTTAGATCAGATGAAAGCAACGGAGATGAAAAATTTGTTAAAGAAAAGTGTGAAGAAAATTCAATTATTTTTTTTTCTAAATCATTTAATATAAAAGAAGAGGCTTTACGATCTGGAAAATCAATACAAATGATTGCTAGAGAATTAAGATACTCATGGATGAAAAATCTATTGAAAGACCATCATTTAAATTATATTGTTACAGCGCATAATTTGAATGACCAGCTCGAGACATTTCTTATTAATTTCTCAAGAGGTTCAGGTTTAAAGGGGCTTACAGGTATATCTGATTCTACATTTTTAAGGCCTCTAAGAAATTTTTCAAGGCAGGATATAGAGTTTTATGCACATAAAAATAAAATTATCTGGAGAGAAGATTCATCCAATTCACAAAATAACTACATAAGAAACAAACTGCGAAACAAAATTACTCCTGAACTATTGAAAATATTTCCCAATTGGATTAATAATTCTAAAAAAAGCTTGATTTATTTGAATGAGTCAAAGAATGCCCTCTACAATATGATAAAAATTTGGAAAAAAGAAAATTTCATTAAAAAGGAGGACTGCTTTATAATTAATAAGAGAGATTTAAGAAAACTCCAACCAAACGAATTTTTTGTTTATGAGATATTCTGTGAGTTTGGTTTTTTAAATAAGAAAGATCTCTTTTCGATTACAAATTCAGAGACAGGAAAGTTTTTAGCGTCAAAAAAATATAGGTTGATTTCTAATAGAGATCATCTAATTTTACAAAAAATAAATGAAAAAATAAATGAATTTTATAAATGGGATAAAAAAAAATCATTTAACAAAGAAATAAAAATTGAAATAGTTAAAAAACCCAAAAACACAAAAGATTATGCTATTCTTAATAGATCTAAATTAAATAGTGAATTGGTGATTAGAAAATCAATTTTGGGCGATTTCTTCTATCCATCGGGGATGAAAGGAAAGAAAAAATTAAGTAAGTATTTCAAAGACGAAAAGTATTCTCTTGTGGATAAAGAAAATCAATGGGTACTCTGTTCTGCTGAAAAAATAGTATGGGTGGTTGGAAAAAGAGTTGATCGACGATTTGAAGCATGTGAAAAAGAAGAAAATCCCTTAATTTTGAAATTAAGTTGAAAAAAATACAAATATTCCTTTTTTGTTTAATTGCGATTTCTTGTTATTCTCAAGAGCCCGTAAAGTGGAAATTTACGACCTCTGATGTTAAAAATGGAGAGTTAAAGCTTACAATTGGAGCTGAGATAGATGAAAATTGGCGTCTTTATTCTCCGAAGGTTTATGACGATGGTCCCTTAGCTACCGAAATTATTTTTTTTTCAGATACCTTAACTGTTCGAAAAAAAGGTTTTCTGTTATCATCAAAACCATTGGACGAATTTGATCCGTATTTTTTTAAAAACATCTCTTTTTTTAAAAATGAGGCAGAATTTTACCAAACATTATATTATAGAAAGAATTCAGGAGAGGCCATAAAAGGGGAGATTTCCTACCAAGTCTGTAATGATAGGTTATGTATTTTTCGAACAAAGTCTTTTCGTCTATCCATTGAAGGACAAATGTTAGAATCTGATCTTAAGGACCTAAAAGAATATGATGTTTTAAAAATTGATGAAATGACTCTAGATTTAAGTAATAAGAATTTGTTATTATCATCGACTGATATTGAAGCCAATAATCAGTCTTTTTTTTCAATTTTTTTATTAGGAATTTTAAGTGGATTACTAGCTCTTCTAACCCCTTGTATTTTTCCTATGATTCCACTAACAGTTTCATTTTTTATTAAACAAAATCAATCAAATCGAAAAGGAATTTTTGATGCTATCTTATATGGTTTTTTTATTATTTTAATTTATGGTTCTCTAAGCTTGCCTTTTCACCTAGTTGATTCTTTAAATCCACAAATTTTAAATGATTTGTCCACAAGTGTCTTTTTGAACCTAATATTTTTTATTGTATTTGTATTTTTTGCATTTTCTTTTTTTGGATTTTATGAGTTAACCCTGCCCTTATTATTTTTAAATAAAACTGAATCAAAGTCATCGATATCTGGTACAGTAGGTATTTTTTTTATGGCCTTGACTTTGGCACTCGTTTCCTTCTCATGTACAGGACCAATACTTGGTTCTTTGTTGGTAGGATCGTTATCTATTAATGGAGGTGCATATCAGCTAACAGTTGGAATGCTCGGTTTTGGTATTTCATTAGCACTCCCTTTTGCGATGTTGGCTTTTTTCCCAAATATGATTAAAAACCTACCAAAGTCAGGCATTTGGATGAAAAAGTTCAAAATAATATTAGGGTTTATTGAACTTGCCCTAGCATTGAAATTTTTATCAAATGCAGATCTTGTTTCAGGATGGGGTTTGTTAAAAAGAGAACTTTTTATCTTAATATGGTTGGTTTTGTCCCTTCTTTTATCTGCATATCTACTTGGATTATTCAAAAATAGAGTTGAAAAAAAATCTAATTTTGAAAAGATATTTGGTGTAATCAGCTTGATCTTTTCAATATATCTCTTAAATGGTCTTATAAACAAAGACAATAAATTGAAGTTTGTTAGCGGATTTACACCTCCTGTTTTCTATAGTCTATTTTCAAATGATAATGATTGTCCTTTAAATTTGGATTGCTATAAGGACTTTGAATCTGCACGTGAAAAAGCAAAGTCTCAAAACAAACCAATTTTAATTGATTTTACTGGATGGGCCTGCGTAAATTGCAGGAGAGTAGAGGAAAATATTTGGTCTAATCCAGAAGTTTACGATATTTTAAAAAGTAGTTTTATAATTAGTTCGCTATATGTGGACGATAGAAAAAAACTTATTCCTGAAGAAACTTTTAGTTTTAAATTTCCAGATGGTAGGATTAAAAAAATTAGAACTATTGGCGAAAAGTGGTCAATGTTCCAGCTTCAAAACTTCAATTCCGCTTCACAACCTTATTACATTATAATTCATCCCGACGGAAGGATACTTAATTATCCTTTACAATATACTTCTAGTGTAAATAAGTACAGAGGTTGGCTAAATAAAGGACTGGACAACTATGGTTTATGATTAGGAGGTTTTTTTTTAATCCTGCTTTTGTAGTCACTGCTGCCTTTATTGGTCCTGGTACAATAACAATGTGCATACTTACGGGTACAAATTATGGTTTTGATTTACTATGGGCCGTTTTATGTTCAACATTGATAACAATATTCATTCAAAATATTGCTGCTAAAATATCCTTTTATTCAAAAAAAGGTTTAGCGACTACTATTCTTGACAATGAAAAAAATAGGATTTTAAAAATCTTATTGATGTGCTTAATTTTTTCCTCAATTTTCATTGGTAATTCTGCATACGAAGCGGGTAATTTGTCAGGTACTCTTATTGGTACCAATGGTATTCTGAATTTGTTATCGATTAATCTTTCAAATTTTATTCAGCTAATTATAATATGTCTTATTATATCCATTTTAATTTTCATAAATAATTACAAAATATTATCAAATATATTGATGCTCATCGTTGGGTTCATGAGTTTATCTTTTTTGATATCTTCTATTCTTACTAAGCCAGATTTTATAGAAATTTTAAAAGGTTTATTTATTCCTAGTTTCAATTCAAATAATATTTTAAATATTATTGGTATAGTGGGTACTACTGTGGTCCCTTACAATTTATTTTTACATGCAGCACTTGTAAATAAAAAATATAAAGATATGAGGAGTATTAAGCTTGATACCATTATTGCTGTAACCATAGGAGGTGTAATATCTATATGTATCATAGTAACTTCAGCTTCAATGCAGGGCTCTAATATTACAAATCCATCTGAAATTGGTAATTTATTGGAACCACTCTATGGAAAAATTTCTAATTGGATTATTAACTTAGGATTTTTTTGTGCTGGATTAACTTCTTCAATAACAGCTCCAATTGCAGCTGCAATTATTTTTTGTGAATGTTTTAATTTAAAATTAAATGGATTTTATTACAAGGTAGTATCCATTTCAGTCATTTTAATTGGATTTATATTTTCTTCAATCTATGAACTACCAATTCAGATTATCTTATTTGCTCAAATAGCAAATGGGATTTTACTTCCAGTGTTGGGGGTATTACTTTTTATTTTGATTAATAAAAAAACAACAGAGTCTTCCAAAAAAATTGATTATGATAAAATTATTCTTTTATTGATTGAATTATTTTTTATTTTCTTGTGTATTTCCAGTATTTTAAAAATATTTAATGTATAGTATAGATTTAAATTGTGATTTAGGAGAAGGTACAGGTAACGACTCTTTCATAATGCCCTTGATATCATCATGTTCAATTGCATGTGGTGGGCACTTTGGTGACAAAAAAACTATAACTGAGGCTATTGAGCTAGCTCAAAAAAACAACGTTAAAACAGGTGCACATCCTTCTTATTTGGACACAAAATTTTTTGGTAGGAAATCACTTGACATACCATTAAAAGAGTTACAGAACTCAATTAGATATCAATTGGATCTATTCTTCAGTATTTCATCCAATTCTACTCACATTAAAGCACACGGAGCCCTTTACAACGACTTGTTTTATGATTTAGAAAAAGCAGAGGCCGTAGTTGAAGTTTTTAAGGAATATGGTAATTTATATGTTTTCTGTCAGCCATTCAGTAAATTATCAACCGTTTTAACGTTACAAAAAGTTAATCAAATTTGTGAAGGCTTTGGAGACAGGCTTTATAACTCAAATGGGGCCTTGGCGTCTAGACAAAATCCATCTTCAGTTCTAGAAAGCAAAAAAAAGATATTGGATCAAGTTATAAAACTAGTAAAGGAAAGTTTAGTTTTAATAAAAAAAAACGAAAGTCTTAAATTAAAAGTTCAAACTATTTGTCTTCATGGAGATAACAAAAATGTAATTAATATTATTTCATACATGGTTAAAGAATTCAAAAAATTATCTATAAATGTTAAATCCTACTGAATTTTATTATTTAAACTCAACAACAATTACATTTAGTTTTAGAAGTTCTAAAATATATAATCCCACAGTTCTTTTTCAAACTTTAAAAAAAAACAGGAAAATTATCGAGGTTGTATTTACAGATCACACTATAACCTTGTTTTTAAAAGAAAAAACACCCCATAATGACATTGTCGCTGTTATCAATCAAGCTATAAATTCAAATAAAAAAAATAAAAAAAAATCAAAAACCTACCATATTCCAATTTGTTTTGATGATTCATTTGAGGATGATGTTTTAAAAGTTTATGACGGTGATTTAAAACTTACACGAAAATTCAAAGAATCATTTTTAAAAAATAAATTTACTCTTATGTATTATGGATTTTTACCAGGTTTTGCCTATTTCTCTGGTTTAGATCCAAAATTATATTTACCAAGGAAGAAAATACCCAGTAGTAAAATAAATGAAGGTACAGTTGCAATTGGTGGAGAATACGTAGGTGTCTATCCACAAAATAGTCCAGGAGGCTGGAACTGCATTGGGAATTGTCCAATTCCGTTAGTTGATTTTGCATCTGATCTTAAAATTAATATTAATGTATTTGACCAAGTAATTTTTGAAGAGATTGATTTTGAAAATTATAAGAAAATTAAATTAGATTATGAGCTCGATGTTTATGACTTTAAAATTCACTAAATGATAGAAGTTATTTCATCAGGATATTTTACTACCATTCAGGATTCTGGTAGAAAGGGCTATAGGTATTTAGGTGTTCCTATATCAGGCCCTATGGACTTAAATTCATTCTATTTAGCGAATTTACTGTTACCCGGGTTAAGTACTGATTCCGTATTTGAATGCACATTGATAGGACCAAAATTAAAGCTCAGATGCAATTCTAGATTTGTCATTACATGAGCTAAGTTTAATTCATATTTAGATAATGAGCCAATTCAAAACAACAAAGTTTATTCTTTTCGAGTTGGACAAACTCTAAAGTTAGGTCGAGTGAATGCTGGTTTAAGGGGGTACTTGAAATTTGAAGGAATTTTTAATATTCCTAAAATTTTAAACAGCAAATCCTTTTATTATCCTATAACAAAATCAAAATCTATAAGTGATGGAGAAAAATTTCATTTTATATCTAAAACTTTAGATATTCAGTCTAGAATCATAAACTTGAAAATTTCTGAAAATACATTTTCTGAAAAGACTCTAATTGCCTATCCTGGACCAGATTGGAATTTGCTACCCGTTGAAATTAAAAAACAAATTATAGGTGAGCTTTTTTTGATCAAAAGTCAAAATAGAATGGGGTACAGGTTGACATCTAAACTTAAAAATAATTTTTATAATTTAATGAGTAAAGTAGTAATTCCTGGTATAGTTCAATTCACCCCTGGAGGTGAAATAATTATTGCAACTGCTGATTGTCAAGTCACGGGAGGGTACTTGCAAATTTTAATATTGAATGATGACTCTCTCTCGAAGTTGGTACAAAAGTCTGAAGGTTCTAAGGTAAAATTTAGGTTATTAGAAAATTAACTTTATTATTTAAGCAAAATAATTTAAAACTTTTTTTAGCCATTTAAACGAACTTGGGTATGGGGCATATCTTAAAGGAATATCTATCCATGTACCTCTTTCAATAAATGGTTTGAAATGAGTAAAAGCATCGAAAGAATATTTACCATGATATTTTCCCATTCCGCTGTGACCAATTCCTCCAAAAGGTAAATTATTATTAACAAATTGAATTATACAGTCATTTGAAACACCACCACCAAATGAAAAATATCTACTCATTTTTTTAATAAAGCTCCTTTTTTCAGAGAAAATGTAAAACCCTAAAGGTTTTTCATTTTCTAATATAATTTTACGCAGCTCCTCCTCATTCCTATATGAAATAATTGGTAGGATTGGTCCAAAGATCTCAGATTTCATTAATTTACTTTTAGAATTTTTGATTTCAATTATGGTTGGTCCAAAGTATAAAGAATCTGCATCATGATCTCCTCCAAATAAAATTTTTTCACCAGAAATAAATTCAATCATTCGTTCAAAATGTCTAGTATGAGCAATTTTTCCGTAACTATCAGAATCAAAAGCTTTATTGCCATAAAGATTTCTTATTTCAGAAGATAAACTTTCTATAAATTTCTCTTTGACTTTATTATGAACTAAAACGTAGTCAGGTGCAATACAAGTTTGACCACAATTAAGAAATTTTGCCCACGCAATTCTTTTTGATGACACCTTGATTTTTGCAGTTTGATCGACTATGCAGGGGCTTTTTCCTCCTAACTCTAAAATTGTTGGTGTTAGATGTTTCGCAGCAGCAGATGCTACTAACTTTCCTATTTTAGTACTGCCGGTAAAAATTATATGGTCCCATCTAAGTTTAAGTAGTTCGGTTGCAACTTTAGGGCCTCCCATTACGACGTTAACATGACCATCCTCAAAAACACTAGATATAATTTCTGAAATTATTTCTGAAGTTTTAGGAGCATACTCCGAAGGTTTAAGAATAATTGTATTTCCAGCTGCAATAGAACCTATTAAAGTTGCCATAGATAGTTGAAAAGGGTAATTCCATGGGCTTATTTGTAATGTACATCCATATGGATCACATAATAGATAATCTTTAGACGGAAAATTTAAAATAGAAGATTTAACTCTTTTTGGCCTTGTCCAACCACTAATATTTTTTATTGTTTTCTTGATTTCCGAAATTATCATAAAATATTCTGTCAAATATGATTCATAATAGTGTTTACCAAGATCTTTTTTAATTGCAAATAAAATATCTTCTTCTTTATTTAGTAAAGTTTTTTTTAATTCAATTAAACTTCTTTTCCTAAATGCAATATCTTTGGTTTTGCTTGAATCATAAAATAATCTTTGTTTTTCATAAATATTAACAACTGACGACATTTCTTTATGTTTTATAAATCATACCAAATTTATGATTTTAGTTTCAATTGATATTTTTAAATAAAAATTCACAAAATTAATTTTCAAATTTATAAAAATTACAAAAAAAATATATTTGAAAATCTATAATATATTTATATAATGTAATGATTTACAGTGGTATATATTGTATAATTGTATCTTGAACATAATAAGAAATTTTAATTTGTAAAAGCATAAGGATTTATTCAAAACTAATTTTGCCGTGTTTCATAAATTATGTTAAATAAATACAGCAAAACAGTTACACAGGATTCAAGTCAACCAGCCGCTCAAGCTATGTTGCATGCAATTGGTTTAAGTGAAGATGATTTAAAAAAACCTTTTGTCGGAATTGCAAGTACAGGCTATGAAGGGAATCCATGTAATATGCATCTAAATGATTTATCGAAATTTATAAAAGATTCGGTTGTTTCTAGTGATTTAGTGGGTTTAATTTTTAATTCTATAGGTGTGAGTGATGGAATATCTATGGGAACACCTGGGATGAGATTTTCATTACCTTCAAGAGATATAATCGCCGATTCTATCGAGACTGTTGTGCAGGCAATGTCTTACGATGGTTTAATTACCGTTGTGGGATGTGATAAAAATATGCCTGGTGCTTTAATGGGGATGTTAAGGCTAAATAGACCCAGTATACTTGTATATGGGGGAACGATAGCTCCTGGCTTTCACAATGGAAAAAAATTAGATGTGGTGTCTGCTTTCGAGGCCTGGGGAGAAAAAGTTTCAGGAAAAATATCTGAAGATGAATATAAATGTGTAATTAAAAATGCATGCCCAGGGGCTGGTGCATGTGGAGGAATGTATACCGCTAACACAATGGCTTCAGCTATAGAAGCGTTAGGTATGTCTCTTCCTTATAATTCGTCGAACCCAGCGATAAGTGAAAACAAAAAAAATGAATGCAGTGATATTGGAAATGCGATTAAAAATATTTTGGAATTAGATATAAAGCCAAGAGATATTGTAACTAAAAGTTCAGTTGAAAATGCAATTAGATTGATTGCAGTTTTGGGAGGTTCAACTAATTCAGTATTGCACTTTTTGGCAATTGCAAAAGCAGCAAAAGTTGACTTCACTATAGATGATTTTCAAAAAATAATGGAATCCACCCCGTACCTTGCAGACTTAAAACCTAGTGGAAAGTTTTTAATGGAGGATTTGCATAAAGTAGGGGGAATACCGAGCGTATTAAAGTTAATGCTTAAAAATAATCTATTGGATGGTGATTGCATTACAGTTACAGGTAAGAGCCTCTCATATAATTTAAAAGATTTACCTGAATTAACAGAAAATCAAAATATAATTCAACCTGTCGAAAAACCCATAAAAAATACAGGTCATATTCAAATTCTTAAAGGCAATATTGCTACTGGTGGAGCCGTAGCAAAAATTACAGGAAAAGAAGGTTTAATATTTAAAGGACCTGCAAAAGTTTTTGATAATGAACAAGCTGCAAATGATGGAATTAAAAATGGTTTGGTAAAAAAAGGACAGGTTATTGTAATACGCTACGTAGGACCAAAAGGGGGTCCTGGTATGCCTGAAATGCTAAAACCAACAGCTGCTATTATGGGAGCTGGATTGGGTAAAAACGTAGCACTAATTACTGATGGCCGCTTTTCTGGTGGTACTCATGGCTTTGTTGTAGGTCATATTGTTCCTGAAGCTCAGGAGGGAGGAAATATTGCGCTAATCGAAGACAATGATCTGATAGAGATAAATGCTGAAAAAAATACGATAGAACTTCATGTCGAAAAAAACAAATTAATTGAACGAAAAAATAGATGGTCTCAACCTCAATATAAATTTAAAAGCGGAACTTTGCTTAAGTACATAAGAAACGTTTCTAATGCGTCTAATGGATGCATAA
>JBELIL010000019.1:20565-21950 GCA_042090925.1 Flavobacteriales bacterium | reverse complement strand
CGTAGTCTTGGTAAGCCGTTACCTTACCAACAAACTAATAGGACGCATGCCCATCTTTTACCGTCGAAACTTTCATCCCTAATTCATGCGAAAAAAAGATAATATGGGGTATTAATCCAAATTTCTCTGGGCTATTCCCCTGTAAAAGGTAGGTTGCATACGCGTTACTCACCCGTGCGCCGGTCGTCAGCAGAGTGCAAGCACTCTCTGTTACCCCTCGACTTGCATGTGTTAAGCCTGCCGCTAGCGTTCATCCTGAGCCAGGATCAAACTCTTCGTTGTAGTTATAAATTATTTACAACTAAAGTAATTGAAAGGTCTCAAAATAGTTTACTATAAATGTATCTTAATGATACACGCTGTCATCTAAATATTTTCAAAGATCAATGCTAAAAAATTGTTAGCGGATGCAAATATAGAATCTTTTTTATTCCCTACAATATAAGTAATAAAATAATTATAAATATTTATCAATTTTATTTAAATTTTTACTCGAAAAAATTCCATACAATCCCAAATCGAATCATAGCATCTCTGTAGGGATATCCCTCGGAGCTAAAGAAATTATATCCAGTTAGTGTAGAATTGAAATGTTCATATTTTAAGAATAATCGAGCTTTTTTTATCTTTCCATTAATAAAAAAATCTAGTCTAGGAAAATCACCTAATTCATATCTATCTTGAACTAAGAAACTACCTAACAATGGGTTATATTTATTCATAAAAAATTTGGTGAAATATTGACCTGTAATTCCAAATTGTAAAAACATAGCTTTTTTAAACACGAAAGAAGAATAACTTAATGAAGATCTTAAGTTCCATTCTGGGACATTTAGAATTAGACTTTCTCTATTTCCGTTATTAGATTTTTGATATTGAATTGTATTTGATAAATCAAATTTCCTATACTTAAAACTGGAATCATACCTGACTTTAAAATAATCAATTATTTCGTCTGCTTGATTGACAAAAGTTAGTAGTTGCTGAGGGTATAACAAAACTTCTTCTTCGTTGTTATCTTCTTGCTCGACAGAGATGTCAAAATTTTGACTATAGTATGTGTAGTTTTTTAATTTTTGAAGTGACACGTAGAATTTTCCAATCTTATTCAAAAATAATGACGATGATAACAGTGTGAAGTCTTCGTTATTTAAATTTTCATTAAACCAATTATAATTTTCATAAGCACTCTTGTAGAGTATAAAATTTAAATCCGGTGCCTTATTAATTTTTTTAATCGATATTTCTAAAAAATTTTTTTCTTTGAAAATGATTTTACTTGATATTTCTGCGAGGTCACTTCTATAATCTCCGGAAACTGTTTTTTTGAAAGAAGTATTAAAGTTGAATCCCTTCCAATTAAATAAATAATTCCCCGAAAAGAA
>JBELIL010000019.1:19322-20465 GCA_042090925.1 Flavobacteriales bacterium | reverse complement strand
AAAAACTCATGAAAAATAGACAGACTGTTTTGATTTGTTAAATTACTAGTACCCTTTACAAAATAATTTTGCTTAAAAAAAGATCTTTTCCCTTTCAATTCATTGTAGGCCTTTTTTAATCGAACATTTAAGACAGATCTTTCTTTAAATTCGGGGTCACCTAACTCAAATTGTGACAAACTTTGCTCGGTCACTCCTCCGTTTTCATTATTGCCAATATTTTGAGAAACATAGTGTCCTTGAAAATTATATTTATAATTTTTAGAATTAAAATTAAAAGAAAATCTAAAGGCTTCATTATCTGATCTTTGATTTACGTATTTACCTTGGGATCTCATTCCTCTGTAAGCGATTGCAAAGTTAAAATTAGGATTTACGTTTAAGGTAATTAGAGCGTCAGATAATTGTCCCTGTTCCATTGTTGTCCTAAAAAAAAGTTCAGTAAAAGGAGTGGGAACATTATAGTATTTAATATCTTCTAATTTGAAATATGAAATGTGCTTTGAATCTAATCCTATCTGGGGAATGAGGTTTTCCTCAAAAAAATTATACCCCAATTTGTTGAACGCATGTCCCATATTAACAAATGGTAATAATTCAAAATAATCTTTTCTAAGTAAATTATTTGCATACCCTTTTTTAATGGTTAATGATGTATCAACCGAAATACTTTTGCCTTGATAATCAATTATTTTATACATATCAATGTCAACCGAATCTTTTTCTTTTGATTTTCTCTTTTGAACTATAAACTTTTTTGATTTTAATTTTTCTTCAAACTCATTTTCAATAGTATTTGATGTCGTGATAAGTTTAATAGAATCTATAGTATTTGAGCTTTTTTGGGTATTTTGAACAAATTGACGAAATGCATGAAGACTTGCAGTTTGTAACAAAAATATTATAATAAATTTATAGATATTGTAATTACAAATTTTCATAATACGAAGTTATAATTAAAATTGGATTGATTATATGAAATTACTACCAACACAGTATTCAAAAAAAATAGAAGCTGGAACAGATGAAGCAGGAAGAGGTTGTCTTGCCGGACCTGTAACAGCTGCAGCAGTAATTTTGCCTAAGAATTTTTCAAATCCTGATTTAAATGATTCTAAAAAACTATCTGAAAAAAAAAGAAAT
>JBELIL010000019.1:17670-19222 GCA_042090925.1 Flavobacteriales bacterium | reverse complement strand
ACAGAATTTTACAAAACATTCATTCGAAATAATACAATTGTTGGTAGTTCAAGGATTATAATTGAGAATTGTATTAGAAACCACCAACAACAAAAGAAAGGAATAAATGATGATAATTTTAAAGAAATTGTTAGTACAGCAGATCCGGGCCGAGGAATAAATTTATTTTTAAAAGGAAATCCAAAATTAGGGAATTATTCGATTTTCAAAAATTTACCTCTTTTTCCAAAAATTTTGGAAAGTTGGTCAAATTTAGATGTGGATATTGAAAACGAGATAATAGAAATTGATGGTGCTTTTAAAATAAGGGATTCTCTGGGAGAAGTGTCTGGTTTATTTAAAAACATTAAACCAATAGAGCTTTTAGTTGACAAATCAATTCCAAACACCTATGAATCTTTCTTGATTTTTAACATAGATGATTTAAATATATTTGAAATTAACTTTAAGAAATTAGTTGAATATAATAATTATTCAATCCAAAAATTTGATTTGAGTTTTCTAGAATTTGTGAATCAAATTGCCATAGTGAAAAATAATAATGAAAATCAAATAATTTTTCACACCTTTAATCAAGATTTATCAAATAAAATTAGAATTAATGAATCCAAAGAGTTTAATTATCGAAATGTAAAGTTTTTTGAATTATCAAAAACTCCATCTCAATTAAAACTGTTGACTACAATTATTGCAAATGAAACCAACGTTAAATGGATAGCATATATTGATGAATTTATTTTTTTATCTGAAACACAAAATGGAATCAAAAATTTAATTGCTTCATATAAAGATGGTCAGGTCGCCCTAAAAACAGGCCTAAATTCATTTTATGAAAAATCTTTATCGAATAGATTTAACACTTTATGGATATCTAAAACTGAAAACTTACTTTCAACTTCAAAAAATTCAAACGTTTTAAAAGGTGTCGATACGAAAAAATTTCCTCTTTTAGGTTTTCAAACAAAAGTTGATGGTAATTTTGTGATTATTAATATCCGTCTTCAAGAATTTGATAAAAATGAGAAAGAAAATGATCTAAAAAGAAAATTTATTGTAAATCTTGAAAACGAAACTCTTAATAATCCACAATGGATAAAAAATCACAGGACAAAAGAGAAAGATATTATAGTTCAAGATTATAAAAACAAAATTTATCTTTTTTCTAACATGGGAAAACTTTATTGGAAAAAGAATATCGATGGAAATATAATTGGAAAAGTAAAACAAATAGATTTATTTAAAAATGGAAAACTACAGATTGCATTTAGAACAAATAAAAGATTATACATTTTAGACAGAAATGGAAAGAATGTAAAACCGTTTCCAATTAAAATTCCAATTTCAAAAAGTTTAAACCCATTGTCAGTTTTTGATTATGATAAAAATAGAGATTATCGCTTTTTATTATCTCAAGAAAACAATGTCATAATGTATGATAAAAAGGCCAAAAAAGTGAAAGGTTTTAAATTTAAAAAAACTAAATCATCTATTATAAATTCACCAAAACACATACGATTTGGTTCAAAAGACTTCATTATAATTCATGAGGAGA
>JBELIL010000019.1:10963-17570 GCA_042090925.1 Flavobacteriales bacterium | reverse complement strand
ACACTATCAGAAAATAAATTAACAATTAAAGGTATACCAATTACATTACCATATGGTAATTACACTAATCCTGAAGTATTTAAGTTCAGTGATAAGATTTATGTCAGTACAACAGATATTGAATCTGAAAAAGTTTACTTGTATAAAGAGAGTGGGAAAACTGTTGAGGGATTTCCCGTTTATGGAACTACAAGTGCAAGTTTATCTAGATCAAAAAAAGGCGAAAAACTAGAATTAGTTGTGGGTTCAGAGAAAAAAGACATAATTGTCTACAGTTTTTCAGACACTGAAAATTAAGTTAGCATTAAATGTTTTTTTTATATTTTCTAAAAGTTGATTTTTAACCTCATTGATTGAAACATCTTTTTTTATTTCCCTATTAATTGAGGTTATGCCTTTACCTTTAATACCGCAAGGAATTATATAATCATAGTATCTTAAATCGGTATCTACATTAAGAGCAAAACCGTGCATAGTAACCCATCTACTTGCTTTGACACCTATTGCGCAAATTTTTCTTGAATTTGAATCATCAGGTTGTAACCAGACTCCTGTTTCACCTGGACTTCTTTTTGAAGAAATTTTATAAAATTTTAATGTTGAAATTACTATTTCCTCCAATGCTCTTAAATATCTGTTTATGTCGGTATAAAAGTTTTCTAGATCAAAGACAGGATAACCTATAATTTGTCCATATCCATGAAAGGTGATGTCACCACCACGGTTGGTATTATAAAATTTAATTTTTTTTCTTTCAAGTTCTTCTTTACCTAATAATAAATTTTTTTCTTGACCACTTTTACCAAGTGTTATAACCGGTGGATGTTCAACAAATAAAAAATAATTTGGTGTTTCAATAGAACTACCAGTTTTACGGTTAGTCCTTTTTATGTCAATTATTTCTTCTAATTTTTTTTCTTGAAAATTTAAAGATTCTTTATAACCTAAAATACCAAGATCGTATACTATAATATTTTTATTCAAATTTTTATTCAATTTTATTTGTGTTATTTATAATTATTAAAGCAGCTATTATACCGGGAACCCATCCACATAGAGTTAAAATAAAAACGATTAATACAGACCCACATCCATAACCAACAACTGCAATAGGTGGGAAGATAATTGACAATAAAACTTGAGTTAAGCTCATTAAAAAATTATTCTATTTAACAAATTTAAAAACTTTCATTTGTAACATACTTTCTATATTTACTTAAATTTTAAATATGTCTTATTCTGAACAGGAACAAGTTAGAAGAGAAAAACTCAAAAAAATTATTGCCTTAGGCATAAACCCTTACCCTGCTGAATTATTTCCAGTGAGTCATTTGTCAAGCGTAATTAAACAAATTTTTGAATCTGGTAAAAAAGTTTCGGTAGCGGGTAGAATTATGTCAAGAAGGATTCAGGGAAAAGCGAGTTTTGCTGAACTACAAGATAGTGAAGGTAAAATTCAATTGTATTTTAATCGAGATGAGATATGTAAATCTGACGATAAGTCTCTCTATAATGAAGTTTATAAAAAATTATTGGATATTGGAGACATAATTGGTGTTACCGGTATTTTATTCAAAACTAAAGTGGGAGAGAAAACCATCCAAGTTAACGAGTTCCAAATTTTATCTAAATCAATTAGACCTATTCCGATTCCAAAAACAGATTCAGATGGAAATATTTATGATGAATTTAAAGATCCTGAATTAAGATACAGACAAAGATACGTTGACTTAATTTTAAATCCAGATGTTAAAAAAACATTCATAAAGCGAACCAAAATCACTAACTCTATTCGTGATTTTTTCAATAGAAAAGGTTATTTAGAAGTTGAAACGCCTGTCTTACAACCCATACCTGGAGGTGCGCAAGCGAGACCATTTATCACTCATCATAACGCTCTTGATGTTCCCCTTTATCTTAGAATTGCTAATGAGTTATACCTTAAAAGACTAATTGTTGGAGGTATGGACGGTGTTTATGAATTTTCTAAAGATTTTAGAAATGAAGGAATGGACAGATCACACAATCCAGAATTCACTGTTATGGAATTGTATGTGGCATATAAAGATTACTTCTGGATGATGGAAACAACAGAAAAATTATTAGAGAAAATTTGTGATGATATAAATAATTCCAGGAAAGTGATTTTTGCGAGTAATGAAATTGATTTTAAAGCTCCTTATCCAAGAGTCCCTATTTATGAATCTATTAAAAAATTTACAAATTTTGATATTTCTAATATGGATATTATTGAATTAAGAAAAACGGCTAAAAACATTGGTGTTGAAATTGACAACTCAATGGGAAAAGGAAAAATAATTGATGAAATTTTTGCTGAAAAATGTGAGCAACACTACATACAACCCACATTTATAATAGATTATCCAAAAGAGATGAGCCCTTTAACAAAGGAACATAGGAAAAATCCAAAACTCACTGAAAGATTTGAATTAATTGTTAACGGAAGCGAGATTGCCAACGCCTATTCGGAATTAAACGACCCAATAGATCAGAGGACTAGATTTGAGGAACAACTTGAATTGAGTAAAAAGGGAGACGATGAAGCAATGTTTATTGATCAAGATTTTCTAAGAGCTCTTGAATACGGAATGCCCCCCACCTCAGGAATTGGAATTGGAATTGATAGGCTAACAATGCTTCTAACAAATAATACTTCAATACAAGAAGTTATATTTTTTCCACAAATGCGACCCGAAAAAAAAGTTCAACTAAGTAAAGAGGAAGAGGAAGTTTTATCATTTTTAATACCTGATACAAAAATTGATATCAATGAAGTTAAGGGACAAACTGGCCTTAGTAATAAAAAATGGGATTTAGCAATTAAAAATCTTAGAAAAAAAGGTATAATTGAAATTATAAAAGAAAATGACACGATTTACATAATGTCATTATGATTAATTTTTTTTAAAAATTCCCTGAATTTTTCAATAGTATAATCAAGATCATTTAAAGTTAATGCATCATTTAAAAAGTAACTTTCAAAAGCACTCGGTGGAAGATATACTCCATTAGACAACATAAAGTGAAAGAAGTCTTTAAAAATATTGTTATTGCCTTGAGCCGCAGAATCAAAATCGGTAACATAATTTTTTGTAAAGTGGACTGAAAGCATTGATCCGCAATTATTTACTTGACATGGTATTCCTGAGTCATTTATTTCTTTTAAAAACCCTTCGTACAAGATTTTAGTTTTGTTATTTATCCTTTTGTAAAAATCTAAATCATTTTTTAAAATTTTTATAGATTCTAGTCCCGCTCTCATTGCTAAAGGATTCCCGCTTAATGTTCCGGCCTGGTAGATCGGTCCTTCAGGAGCTAACATATCCATAATTTCGTCTCTGGATGCGAAGGCCCCTACAGGCAACCCACCACCTAAAACCTTGCCATAAGTTACAATATCCGCATTAACTCCCAAATATTCCTGTGCTCCTCCAAAGGATAGTCTAAACCCAGTCATCACTTCATCGAAAATTAAAAGAGAGCCGAAATTGCTACAAATTGACTTTAAGCTTTCCAAAAAGTTTTTTGCAGGTGGAATACATCCCATATTTCCAGCAACTGGTTCTATAATTACGCAGGCAATCTCATTTTTATATTTATCAAAAATATTTTGAACACTTTTTAAATCGTTATAATTTGCGATCAAAGTGTCCTTGGCATTTGATTTAGTAACACCAGGGCTGTTGGGCTGTCCAAAAGTAACAGCACCACTACCGGCCTCAATTAAAAATGAATCTGAATGACCATGATAACAACCTTTGAATTTTAAAATTTTATCCCTTCCCGTAAATCCTCTAGCCAAACGAATAGCACTCATGCAAGCTTCAGTTCCTGAGTTTACAAATCTAATTTTATCAATATTTTTAATTTTAGAAATAATTAATGAGGCTAATTCAGATTCCAACTCAGTAGGGATGCCATATGAAGTCCCTTTTTTTGCTTGAGATGCTATTTTTTCAATAATTTCTTTTTTTGCATGTCCTAAAATCATTGGACCCCAACTAGAAATATAATCTATATATTTATTGTTATCCTCATCAAAAAGATAAGCTCCTTTTGCTTTTTTAATGAAAATTGGTGTTCCCCCAACCGCCTTAAAAGCTCGAACAGGAGAATTTACTCCTCCAGGTAAGAGTTTTTTTGCCTCTTGAAATAATTGACTACTTCTTTTATAATTCATTTAATTATTTGGTATGATAAGTTCCTGTCCAATATAAATTTCATTATTACTAATCTGGTTCATTTTAACTATTGCTTTAATTTCTATATTAAATTTTTTTGATATCGAAAATAAAGTATCTCCTTTTGATACTTTATAAAAAAATAATTCTTTTTGATTAGATTTTTTTTTCCCATTTTTTTTACCAAGATTATCATAACGTCTTAAATTTAAACGTTCAATTAAGCTGATTAATTTGATGGGATATTTTCTATCAGTCGCATACCCTGCTTTTTTTAATCCATATGCCCATTGCTTGTAATTATTTATATTGTAATCAAATAAAAAATCGTATCTAGGTCTATTTGTTAAAAACAAAGAGTGATCACGATAAGATTCTTTTGGATCTTTATATTTACGAAAACATTCTCCTTTTTTATCATCATCATGATAGATTTTTTTACCACTCCATTCCTTGTGACATTTGATTCCAAAATGGTTATTCCCTTTAGTAGCCAGCCTACCTTCTCCGTATCCAGACTCAAGTAAGCCCTGAGCAAGTGTAATGCTCGCTGGTATTTTATATTTTTTCATTTCCTCAATTGCAACAGGTGCAAATTTAGATAAGTATCTGTGTATTTTTTGTTCATTTGATAGATAAGGTTTGTTTTCAGAATTAACTCGTTTAGTAATGACTTCTTTTTCTTTTTTTGAAGGGGTGAATGTTATTGCCTTACAACCAATCTGAAATATTAAAAGTATACAGTAAAATATCATTTTAATAAAAGCCCACTTTTTTTTTCCTGTAAAAAATTGAAACCGTCTATACCCTGAAGTCCTCCAGTATGTATAAACAAAATATTTTTTCCCCACCTCCAATTATGATTGTTGATTAGAGTAAAAATACCAAAAAGAACTTTCCCTGTGTATATTGGATCAAGAGGAATTTTATATTTTTTTTTAAAAGAATTTATAAATATGATAAGTTCATTGTTAAATTTCCCAAATCCACCAAAATTAAATTCATTAATCAATTCATAATTGACTGAGGAATTTATACAATTTGAAATATAATCACTTCTAGAGCTATCATTTACTGATAGGAAACCTAAAAGTTTTTGATCTTTATTTAAAGATCTACTTACACCAACAATTGTTCCACCTGTACCCACAGCAAGGCAAATTGTATCAAAAGTATGATCAAAACTCCCAATCATTTCGGTACTTCCTACAATTCCAAAATCATTAGCTCCTCCCTCAGGTATTAAATAAAGATTTCTTTTTGATAAAAAATTTTTTACTTTTTTTGAAAATAATTTGAGCTTATATTCCTCCCTATTTAAGTATTCTAATTGCATTCCTGTATTAATACAATGCTCTATAGTTGGATTTGACTTTTTATTCATCTCGTCTCCTCTGACAAACCCAAAACATTTTATTCCAAAATGTTCACATAAACTTGAAGTTGCAGCTAAATGGTTGGAGAAAGGACCCCCAAATGTAACTATACCATCATATCTCTTTTTGTAAAATTCAATCAAATTATGTTTTAATTTTCTGTACTTGTTACCAGTTAAATATAAGTCTGATGAAATTTCTCTTTTTACCGTAATATTAACATTCTGTATTTTACCTAAAAAAATGTATTGAGTTTTTAGAGATATCATTTTATAACATTAAGTACTGTTTTTAATTTTTAAAATAACTAAAGTTTTTTAACTAATTTTATGATAGGCATGATATTTGTCTTTTATTTTAAAAAAATAATATGAAGAATTTTTTAATACTATGTTTAACAATTTTAACTCTCAGCTGTTCATCAATAAAAGTTTTTTCAGACTTCGATAATTCTATAAATTTTGACAATTATAAATCTTTTGCTTTTTTCAAGCCAGGAATTGAAGAAGTTGAAATTTCAGATTTAGATAAAAGAAGAATTTTAAAAAGTATAGAAAAGAGTTTACAAGAAAAAAATTTAGTCTTATCCAGTAATCCTGATTTATTAGTAAATATTTCAGTAAAAGCTACCGACAGAGTGTTTATTAACCCAAATAATGGCTGGGGATGGGGATGGGGATGGAATCCTTGGATGTTTAATTCAAATTTTAATTCTATATCAACTCAAACTAGAGGAGAACTTTTTATTGATATAATTGATTCAAAATCAAAACTTCTTATTTGGCAGGGTAAAGGATATGGTGGTATTAATGAATATATGAAAAACAGAGACGAAAGAATTAATTTGTTTGTCTCGCAAATTCTTAAAAATTACCCGCCTGTTGAGGAAAGCTAGGAACTAAGTATTTTATTGAATGATGAAATTGCTTTATCTATTCCATTGATATCATCCCCTCCTGCTGTAGAATAAAAATTTTGTCCTCCCCCTGTACCATTAATATATTTTGAAATTTTATTTATTGTTTTACG
>JBELIL010000019.1:0-10863 GCA_042090925.1 Flavobacteriales bacterium | reverse complement strand
TTTTAGTATCAATAATGTAATGTAAGTCCCCGTTAGTTGATTCCAAATATCCCTTATCTCCAACTTGTCCACCTCCCTCAGGATAGAAGGGTGTTAGATTAAATACCAACTGAAATATATCTCCTTCTTTTAAAGAACTAGTTTTTCTGTATCTTGTAATTTTTACATTGGAGGTCAAGTGATCGTATCCGACAAATTCTTCTAAATCATCTTCATGAATTATGACCCAATCACCTTTTGAGCTAAAAGCAGCTTTTTTAGATATTTCTTTTTGCTTTTTCATTGACTTTTCAAATTCATCTTCGTCATAACTAAATCCTTTTTCAGACAGAATTAAAGCCGTTAAATCTTTTGGAAATCCATAGGTATCATAAAGTTGAAAAACTTTAGAGCCTTGAATTTTTCTGTCTACACTTTTTGAAATCATTGAATCAAGTAATACTAGCCCTTGATCAAGAGTTTTTAGAAAAGAGTTTTCCTCTTCTTTAACTACATTGTAAATTAGATTTCTTTTACTTTCAAGTCCAGGATAAACATTTTTCATCTGATTGTAAAGAACGTCCACTAATCGAAAAATGAAAGGACTCTTTTGATTTAAGAACGAATAACTATATCTGACAGCTCTGCGTAAAATTCTTCTAATTACGTACCCTGCTCCTGTATTAGAAGGCAGTTGCCCATCAGCTACAGCAAAAAAAACTGCTCTTAAATGATCTGCAACAACTCTTATTGCCTTATCTGTTTCAAAATCAACACCGTAGTTATTACCTGTAAGGGTTTCAATTTCCCTAATAATTGGTTCAAAAATATCCGTATCATAATTCGAAGTTTTGTTTTGAAGGACCATCGAAAGTCTCTCAAACCCTAGACCTGTGTCAACATGTTTTTCGGGAAGGTCCTCAAGGGTACCGTCAGATTTTCGATTATATTGGATAAATACGAGATTCCAAAGTTCTATAACCTGAGGATGGTCCTTATTTATCAAATTTGCTGCAGGTACTTTCTCTCTATCCTTATCTGATCTTAAGTCAATATGTATCTCTGAGCACGGCCCGCAAGGTCCTTGATTTCCCATTTCCCAAAAATTGTCTGATTTTGAACATAAAAATATTCTGTCCTTATCAATAATTTGATTCCAAATTTTAAAAGATTCATTATCGACCTTGAGGTTTTGAGTTTTATCTCCCTCAAAAATTGTTACATATAGTTTGTCTTTATCAATCAGATAAATGTCAGTTAATAGTTCCCAAGCAGATTTAATAGCATCTTCTTTAAAATAATCACCAAAACTCCAATTTCCGAGCATTTCAAAAAAAGTATGGTGATAAGTGTCAATTCCAACCTCTTCTAAATCATTGTGTTTTCCTGAAACACGTAGACATTTTTGAAAATTAGCTATTCTTTGATCTTTTGGAATACTTGTACCTAAAAAATAGTCTTTAAATTGGTTCATACCAGCATTTACAAACATAAGTGTAGGGTCATCTTTAACAATCATTGATGAGGATTCAGCAATCTTATGTTTTTTACTTTCAAAAAATTTTAAAAAAAGATTTCTTATGTCCGATGATTTCATTTCATCTTTATTTATAAAGGGCTATAAATTAAAAAATATTATATTTGTTCAACTTATTTACTTACAAAAGAAGTAAATTTTAATATTAAAACCGCCATGGCTAAGGTTAAATATTACTACGATCCAGAAACACTTTCTTACAAACCATTCGAATACCCTAGAACACTGCGGATATCTAATTTTTTAGTTTTTTTAATATCTTCTTTTCTTTTCGGTCTTTTTATTCTATTTGGACTCCTAACTACAGATTTTTTAAACACACCTGAAGAACTACTTCTTAAAAGGGAGTTAAAAAATTATGAGTTTCAATTTGACTTAGTTTCAAAACGGTTAGGCGAAATTGAAAATGTGATTTCTAATATCGAAGAAAGAGACAATGAACTTTATAGAAATTATTTTGAAGCAAGTCCAGTTTCAGATGAACAAAGAAAAGCTGGTTTTGGTGGAGTTAATAGGTATAAAAGTTTAGAAGGTTATGGAAATTCTGAACAAATAATTGAGACTACAAAAAAATTAGATATTCTTTCAAGAAGAATTGTTGTTCAGTCAAAATCGTTAGATGAGATTAGACTTCTTGCTGAAAAAAAGGAAGAGTTATTAGCCTCTATTCCTTCTATACAACCAATAAGAAACGAGGATTTAAAAAGGATGGCCTCAGGGTACGGTTGGAGAATTGATCCATTCACAAAAACCAGGAAACGTCATTATGGTATGGATTTTTCTGCTAGCAGGGGAACACCAATTTATGCTCCTGGGAACGGTGTTGTAAAGAGAGCTGACAGTAGATCTTCTGGTTATGGTCGTCATATAAGAATTGATCATGGTTTTGGATATGTAACAGTATATGCTCATTTAAATAAGTACAATGTCAAAAGAGGACAAAAAGTTAAAAGAGGTGACATTATTGGCTATGTTGGAAGTACTGGAAGATCTGTTGCACCACATTTACATTATGAGATTATAAAAGATGGAAAAAAAATAAATCCATTGAACTTTTATATTGGTAACTTAACTTCCGACGAATATAATGCCATTCTCATTCAAGCAAGCCAAGAAAATCTATCTCTTGATTAGATTTTTACAATGAAAAATATATTAAATGAAAAAAAATATTACTCCATTGGCGAAGTTGCTGAATTTTTAAATGTTAATACATCATTAATAAGATTCTGGGAAAAAGAATTTAAACAAATAAGTCCAAAGAAAAAAAAATCGGGTGTTAGAAAATTTACAAAGCCAGATGTAGAAATTCTTCAATTCATTTATAGTTTGTTAAAAGAAAAAAAAATGACAATCGATGGAGCAAAAAGACATCTACAAAAATCTCAGAATAAAGACAAAGTTTTAATATCAATTCGTAACAAGCTAGAGGAGGTTAAATCTGAATTACTATTTCTTAGAGATAATGTATAATTATTTTTTTCTAAAATAGATATTAATAGGTACTCCAGAGAAATTGTACTTACTCCTTAACTTATTTTCAATGAATCTTTTATATGATTCTTTGATATACTGAGGGAGATTACAAAAAAGGACAAACTGGGGGTGTTTTGTTGGCAATTGAGTACAAAATTTGATCTTTATTATTTTCCCTTTGTTAGATGGAGGTGGACTGTTCTGTACAATAGGTAAAATAAATTTATTTAATTCACTAGTTGAAATTCTAAAATTCCTAGACTCAAAAACTTTAATCGCGATCTCTAAGGACTTTAAAACTCTTTGTTTTTTAATAACAGATATAAATAAGACAGGAACATCTTTAAAAGGTGCTATTTTGTCTTTAATTTTTTTCTCATATGTTTTAGTATCTAATTTATCTTTTTCAATAAGATCCCACTTATTAATTAAAATTACTATTCCCTTATTGTTACGGTGTGCAAGCCAAAATATTTTTTGCACTTGGGTGTCAAAATCTCTTGTCGCATCAACTAAAAGTAAAATAACATTGCTTCTTTCAATAGACCTGACTGCCCTCAAGACAGAAAAAAATTCTAAATCCTCTATTACTTTTTTTTTACGTCTTATACCTGCTGTATCAATTAAATTGAAATTAAATCCGTATTTATTAATATATGAATCTGTGCTGTCTCTGGTGGTTCCAGGGATTTCGCTAACTATATGTCTTTGATTATCAATTATTGAATTAATAAATGAAGATTTACCAGCATTTGGTCTTCCAACAACAGCAAATTGGGGTAACTCTTCAATTATTTCCTCTGTGATATTGGCTAAGTTTTTTGCCAATACATCCATAAAATCTCCTGATCCCAGACCATTATTTGCTGAAATTGAATAAACATCTTTAAATCCAAGTTTGAAAAACTCTGCTTCAAGTCCTTGAAAAGACGAGTTATCAACCTTGTTTACCAACAAGAAAACTTTCTTCTTTGATTTCTTTAGGAGTTTATTAATCTTTAAATCTTCCTCTGTAATACCAGTTAGAATATCTACCAAAAAAATAATTAAATCTGCTTCCTCAATAGCTAATTCTACTTGATAATCAATTTCCTTCTCAAAAATGTCATCTCCTCCTACTATATATCCACCTGTATCAATAACAGAAAACTGCTTACCATTCCATTCTGCTTTGCCATAATGACGATCTCTTGTAACACCACTTTCAGAATCAGTTATAGCTTTTTTTTGTTTTACTAGTCTGTTAAATAATGTAGACTTTCCAACATTCGGTCTGCCAACAATTGCTACAATAGAATTCATTATATATTTATTTTAGTTGTAACCAAAGTCTTTTAGTTTCCTAAGATTTGTTCTCCATTTTTTATTCACTTTAACAAATAATTTAAGATGAACTTTAATCTTAAAAAATTTTTCTAATTTCTTACGTGCTTCAATACCAACTTTTTTTAGTGCCAAACCATTTTTACCAATTAAAATTCCTTTTTGAGTTTCACGCTCCACAATAATAATGGATTCAATTTTGATAATGTTATCCTTACTTCTATCAAAAACTTCAGTTACTACTTCTGTAGAATATGGAACTTCCTTGCTGAATTTATGAAATATCTGTTCTCTAACGAATTCATTAACAAAAAAACGTTTGGATTTATCTGCAAATTGGTCCTTAGGGAAAAAAGATGGAGAATAAGGTAAATTTTCCACTATAAGCTTCGAAACATTTTCTATATTAAAATTGTTCAAAGCAGAAATTGGAAAAATTATAATCCCTGGCAATTTCATTTCCCACAAATAAACCTCATTTTCAAGGTTTTCTTGATTTATTAGATCTATTTTATTAATTAATAAAAAAATCTTTGTTTTGAGTCTTTTGATTTTGTTTATAAAGCCTTCATTTTCTATTATTTTGTCACCAACTGTTGTCATTAATAATAAAATATCGGAGTCTATTAAGGTATCTTTTAAAAACTTCATCATTGAGTTTTGTAATTGATATTTTGGCTCAATTAGTCCCGGTGTATCTGACAAAACAATTTGGTAATCTTCAGAATTAATAATGAATTTAATTCTGTGTCTTGTTGTTTGAGATTTTGGAGTTACGATAGACGCTTCTTCGCCAATCCAAGAATTCAAGAATGTTGATTTACCAACATTTGGATTGCCAATTATTGAAACAAAACCTGCTCTATGTTTTTTTGACATTCAACAAAGTTAACCACTAATACTTTTATACTTGTTGTTTCTGTTTAATTTTAGTACTTTCGCTTATCATCGCGGGATAGAGCAGTCGGTAGCTCGTTGGGCTCATAACCCAAAGGTCGCAGGTTCGAGTCCTGCTCCCGCTACAAAACTTGCTCCTTGAGAAATCAAGGAGTTTTTTCTTTGAAGTCGTTTGATTTTTTTGGAGAAATTGACAATTTTCAACAACTTATTATAAATGAAATCAAAATTGTAACTTACGTTTAACTCAATCTTTAAATAAACAATATGAACCGCATTTTATCTCTTTTACTCTTTTTATATATAATCAACGCAAATGGGCAAAATAGGACGAGACTTTCATTAGATCATTACAAGAATTATGAATGGACTTCGAATCCCACACTTTCCCCGGATGGTAAAGAAATTATGTACTCTAGAACATGGATTAATTTAGTTGATGACAGACGAGAAACAGATCTATGGATAATGAATGCTGACGGTTCAATAAATCGATTTTTTATCAATGGATCTAACGGCAAGTGGTCTCCTGAAGGTAATAAAATTGCATTTACAAAAAAGGGAGGACCAAAAGGGACTCAGATTTTTGTCAAATATTTGGGGGTAGAAGGTGAACCTACTCAAATCACAAAATTAGAGAAGTCACCTTCTAGCATGGAATGGTCTCCAAACGGAAAATATATTGCCTTTATTATGCATGTTCCCTCGGATCCAGCTTTAGAACCTAAAGAAATTCCAATTAAACCAAAAGGAGCTAATTGGACCAAGGCACCAGTTGTTATAGATCAAGTAGATTACAGTCAAGATAGGGTTGGTTTTCTTGAAAGAGGTTTCCGTCAAATATTTATTGTTCCCTCGGATGGTGGGACTGCAAGACAAATTACATTTGGTGAATATGATGACGTATCATCAGGGATTACTTGGTCAAAAGACAGTAAAAAAATTATATTCAGTAGTTATCAAAAGCCAGAAGCAGAGTATGCTCGAGGACACTCCAACCTGTATTCTATACATATAAATACATTAGAATTAAAAGAACTAACATTTCGTGATGGAACAGAATCAGCCCCACGTGTATCTCCAGATGGGTCTAAAATTGCATTTATTGGCTCTAGTTGGTCTAAAAACTTCTATAATGACCGTAAAATGTATGTTATGGACATTGATGGTTTAAACTTAAAGTGCATTAGCTCTAATCTAGACCAAACCCCAAGTCCCGCTATTTGGGCCAGCAATAGTTCAGGTGTTTATTTCAATGTTAGAGAATTTGGACAGAGTAATGTGTATTACTCAGATTTAAAAGGTAAAGTAAAAAAAGTTACCAAAGGAAACCATATGCTTACTATAAACGATTTGGTTGGGAAAAATGCCGTGGCAACCTGGACTGATCCAACAAATCCAAGTGATATTGTCCACTTTTCAATAGAAAATTCAACTAAAATAAAACGTCTCACTAATGTTAATGAAGATATTTTTTACAATGTAGAGTTTGGAAAATTAGAGGAGATAACTTATACGTCAATTGATAACAAAAAAATACAAGGGTGGATAGTTAAACCGCCTCAATTCGATTCAAACAAAAAATATCCTTTAGTCCTTCGAATTCACGGGGGACCCCACAGTATGTATCATGTTGGATTTAATTATAACTTTCAATTGCATGCAGCACAAGACCAAGTTTTATTATATACCAATCCCAGAGGTTCTACTGGATACGGCTATGATTTTGCAAACGCAATTCAAAACGCATATCCGGGAAACGATTACGACGACATTATGGCAGGTGTTGATGAAGTTATATCAAAGGGGTATATTGATGAAAACAAAATGTACGTTTATGGAGGAAGCGGGGGTGGTGTTTTGACGAGTTGGATTGTTGGAAAAACCGACAGATTTGCTGCCGCTTCGGTAAACTATCCGGTAACAAACTGGTTTTCATTTGTTGGAACAACAGATGGTGCAGGGTGGTATTTTAATTTTGAAAAATATCCCTGGGAAGATCCAAGTGAACACATCAAAAGATCTCCTCTAATGTATGTTGGAAATGTAAAAACACCAACAATGCTTATGTGCGGGGAAGATGATTTACGAACTCCAATTTCTCAGACAGAGGAGTATTATCAAGCCTTAAAAATGAATAAAGTACCAACTGTAATGATAAGGTTCAACAAAGAATATCATGGAACAAGCAGAAAACCCTCAAATTTTTTGAGAACGCATGGTTATATCAACGCTTGGTTTGATAAACATTCCATAAGGAAAAATTCAGTCAATTAGTTTTCATATAATAATCAAAATAGTTGGATAATTCTAAAAAAAATTAAACCGTGAAGGTCTAAAATTGACCCTTATTTGCTTGCCTTTTCCTCTGAGAGAGTGGGCTTTTGATATTTTTGGAAAGGTTGAACTAAAAGGTCTTTAATATTGCTATTTTTATCTTCATTAGGAAATACATCAACCCCATATTTAATTTTTTCTCTTTCGTAATAAATAAAGGTTCCAAAAATCCTATCCCAAATTGAAAAAATATTACCATAATTCTTATCTGTGTAGGGAAGCCTATAATGATGATGTATTTTGTGCATATCAGGGGAAACAAAAATATAACTAATGAATTTGTCTAGCTTTTTCGAAAGTCTAATATTAGCGTGAGTAAACTGAGTTGAAATTATCGATAAAGACTGATACAACATTACTACACCGATGGACGTACCCGAAACGAAAACACCTAATAAAGTGAATGATAATCTAATCAAACTTTCCAAAGGATGGTGTCGATTTGCTGTTGTTGTATCAACTTTATGATCACTATGGTGTACAAGATGTATCATCCAAAAAGGCTTTACGTTGTGTTCTACGTAATGTGCTAAATATGCACCAACCAAATCCAATAATAATATGCCGAATATTACTTCAATCCATAGAGGAAAATCATATAAATGAATAAGTCCAAAATTATTATTTGAAACCCAATCTGAAGACTTTAAAAGAAGGAAAGCCAGACTAAAGTTTATAAGAATAGTTGTTAATGTAAAGAAAAAATTAGGTACTGAATGCTTTAATTTATTATAACTAAATCTAAATAATGGAATGGACCCTTCCAACATCCAAAAAAAAGTAATTCCCCCAACTAAAATTATAGCCCTGTGATGAGAAGGAATTGAGTCAAAATAATTTATGATTGTTTCAACCATGTTAAATTTATATACAACAAAGCTAAGTAGCTAATTTAAATTTTCAAATTAAAACACAACTTAATAACTACAATACATCAAATTGATAGGTATATTTTATAGAAAAAATACTATCATTAATTTCGTCAAACCAATCTAAATCTCTAACAATGTTGTAAACAATAAACAGTCCTGTATTTGCGGTTTGTAACCATCCAAATCTTGCATTTACTGAATTTACATTAGTTATATTATTTCTTTGAATCAAAGATTGTATAAAAATTTTGGGGGTAAATTGAAAACTCAATCTAAGACCTGCAATGATTGAATTTAAATTTTCTTTGTCGTCAAAAACAAGCCTTGTATAATTGTAATTTAAATCCGCATTAAATTTATTTCCTAAACTTAAATTCATGGAATTTATAAATTGAGTTCTTTTACCTCCGTAATATCCACCGATATAAGTTTTATTGTACCAAAAAAAGTTTTTATTTGGATTGGTTTGAGCTACAAATTGAAGCTCACTATGAGAGTAATCACCATTTCCAATTTCTATATTTGATATTTTAAAAGGAGAGTAAACCACCTCCCGAGTAAAGTTAATACCTGTATGAATTTCAAACCCCGATGGCCAAACCCAGTGGTTATCAACATGGAGATAGTCTGAAAATAATTGACTATTAGATTTGTAAAAAGTTCTTCTATAAATGTGAGGTCTTATTTCAAATAAAGGTCCTTTTCTTCCCGTTCGAATTGTTTTGAAAATTAAAAACTCTGGTTTATAGTATGCATTTCTTTGCAAAAACCCAACTTCAGGATTAAATCCTTCCCCTACCTGACTAAACGATGCATTTAACCTCCAACCATCCCAATTGTATTCTGCCTTTACTGCAAATGCGTGATCATTATCTTTGATATTTGGTGAATTACTTTTTGAAACAAAACCAGAAAGTTGAGCCTTCTTTCCTAGACCTAACTTCCCATCTAAGGCAAAAACTCTATTATAATTGTCATTTTCACCCAATCCAAATTTATTTACAAAAATTCCACCAAGGGATGAACGGCTTTTAGAGAAGTCATGGTTTACCCTAACCACAGAAAAGTTGTTTTCACTTACTGAGGAATCATTGCTACCACCTGTTGACATATTTAATAATCCAATATTTGTTTGACCTATCTTTCCAGATAATCTTCCCCCTCCTAAAATTGGAACAATTGAACCATCGTTTTCTAAACCTATTCTTCTTGTGAAAAATAAATCTATCTCTCCTGGTATGCCAACAGAGAACTGACCTGCATTTTCTAGAAAAAAAGCTCTTTTTTCAGGAAAAAAAAGATTCACTCTATCTATATTTATTTGCTGTTCATCTACTTCTACTTGCGCAAAATCTGTATTGTATGTAAGATCCATTGTTAATCCAGGTGTTAGACTATATTTAATATCTGTTCCCAAATCACCATTTTGAGAAACACTTGAACTGGATAAGTTTTTTTTACTTATAGATTGGCCTATCAGATAAGGAATAATCTTTAAATTTTTAGGGTTTTTTAGATTTAAGTTATTTATTTTTCCTGCTATTGAGAGTCTTTTAATATCAAAAGTTAGAGGAAGAGGTGCCCAATAAGCAATTTCAGTGTTTTTAGAAATATTTCTCTGGAAATTGATTCCCCAAGTTTTATTTTTTCCTGGAGAAAATCTTATTGATCTTAACGGTATTGCAAATTCAGCACTCCAACCGAATGAACCTTTCTCTACCGCTACATCCCAAGATGCATCCCAGTTTATATTTGTTCCGCCAATTACTCCACCCTGTTGTCTATTTGAACTTCTGTTTCCCACTCCTTCATTATTAATTTGAGCATCAAACTCTTTGCCATCTGAGTTTGTTCCAAATAAAAATCCGTTTTGTTGATCGTTAAAAGTATCAATTATAAATAAAAAACTATCCTCATCATTTAAAGCTGCGTCGCGTCTTGAATCGCCAACTTGTATTTTTTCTGGAGATGAATCAAAACAAATTACAGAAACATAAAAATAAAAATCATTATATGCTATTCTAATTTGGGTGTCCTCACTTATAGGAGAACCAAAATTTGGTGTGATCTGAGTTAATGATGTTATTGGTTTAACATTTGACCACACTTTATCAGAACTTATTTTCCCGTCAATTGTAATATTGGAGTTAATAAATTGAGCAGTTAATTGAGGTCTATTATTAATAAAATCTTGTTGACCTATTAAAAGATAACTACTAAAAATAAGTAAGGAAATTAGCAATATATTGCTCCTTAGAACTATTTTTGGATATAAAATTATGTTAATCAGCAATTTACATAAAGTTTAAAAATCATAATTGTTAACATATTGTTCATTAATTATTTATTTTTCTGGTATTTTTTACACATTTTAAATATAATTCTGTTAATTTAAAGGTACAATTCACACTGAAATGAATTGGTTTATGGTTAGAAAGAGTC
>JBELIL010000018.1:0-22037 GCA_042090925.1 Flavobacteriales bacterium | reverse complement strand
TTCCAAAGTTTAAATTTCATTTCTATTTGAAAAGCATATCCAACAAACATAATTTTATTTAAATTTAGTGATAATAAACAAGACCGATTGTAACCAACAAATCCAGCAGTTGGGTCCTTAATAGGTAATCCAGTAATTAATTTCACATACCAAGATGCACCAATTGAGAGAATAATTCTGTTTAGTGGCCAATTTAATACCCTTATACCATTTATGTATCTTGATCCAATTACATAATCATAAAAGTCAAGTTCACTAATTATATTTACTAACTTTTCATGAGGATGTGAAAGATCAGCATCCATTTGAATTATTTTTTTATAATTTCTTTTTAATGCCCATTTAAAACCTTCAATGTAAGCTTTACCTAATCCCTGTTTTTTTTCTCTGTTGATAAGATGTAAGCGATCTTTGTATTTTTTTTTATTTTTAAGTACAATATTTTTAGTACCATCAGGAGAGTTGTCATCTAAAATTAAAACATCAACAAAAATTTTTAGAGAAAAAATTCGGTTCAATAATGGATTTATATTTTCCCTTTCATTAAAAGTAGGAATTACTACTATCGTGTTTGACATTCATCGTAAAATTTTTATAAATATAATGGTTTACGTTGTTTGATTAAATGAGAATTTAATTTAATTATTTTTAATTTTGATAATGGATTGGATTATTCTTAATAAGCTTCATCACGACTGGATTTCAATTTTGATATTTTCAAATTTGATTTTGTTAAGCTTCACTAAATGGAGATACGATAGAAAATTTACATCATTTTTCAAATCAATTGATCCATCTGTTTATTTTAACAATTATGGAAATAATTTTTTTTTTAATAGATTTTTTGGAGTTAGTATTTTTATCTTTTCTGTTGTCAACGTATCTCTTTTTTTAATTTTTATTTTAGACTATCTTAATTTAATAGAGAAGATTTTCTTTGAATTTTTAATTTTATTTTCGTTTTTGTTCTCGATTGGATTTGTAAGTTATTTTACATCTACGCTTTTAGGAGGTTTATTAGGAGTTAGAAGACAAACTTTAGCTTATAACTTTAATAATTTAAGGTTTATTTTCAGAACTTCACTTTTTATTTTTATAATTTTAACCATTCATCATTTTTATTTTTTTAACACTTTTCTGTTACTTAATACAACCTTTATTTGCGTCTTGATATCTTACTATTTATATAGTATTGTTATTATTTACAATTTTTTAGAAGACCTGAACAAAGGAAAGTTTTATTTTATTTTGTATCTTTGCACTCTCAAATTTACCCCTTGGGTTTTTATTTATTGGTTTATAAAATATATTTAGATGAACAAAATTAAAACCATATTAGTTTCTCAACCCAAACCCAACAGTGAAAAATCTCCCTACAACAGACTAAAAGAAAAACATAATTTAAAAATTGATTTTAGGCCTTTTATACATGTAGAAGGTTTGAAAAGCAGAGATGTTAGAAGGCAAAAAATTGACTTTAATCTTTTTAATTCAATAATATTTACTAGCAGAAATTCTGTCGATCACTTTTTTAGAATATCAGAAGAAATGCGGTTCAAAGTCCCAGATTCCACTAAGTATTTCTGCCAATCAGAAGCAGTTGCATATTATTTACAAAAATACGTTGTTTATAGAAAAAGGAAAATCTACGTTGGTGAAAAAAATCTTATGGATCTTGAACCAATGTTCAATAAATTTAAAACTGATAAATTCTTATTGCCTTCTTCTGATATACTAAATCCGGATACAATTGAATTTTTGAATAATATAAACATTGATTGGAAACGAGCTCAACTTTTTAAAACTGTAACTAGTGATCTATCTGATCTCAGAGATGTTTATTATGATATATTAGTTTTTTTTAGTCCTTCAGGTATAGAATCATTATTTAAAAATTTCCCTGATTTCAAACAAAACAAAACTAAAATTGCGGTTTTTGGTAATACAACGATAGAAGCTGCCGACAACGCAAATTTAAGAATTGATATTAAAGCACCAACCAAAGAATTACCTTCAATGACGATGGCCATTGAAAAATACATACAAAAATTAAATTAGTTATCATTCTTAAATTGGAATCATCCAATTTTTTTTAAAGTTAAATTTCCTATTTTGCAATTAATTTAGAACAAACTATTATTAAATGGATTCAATAGATTGTAGAATTATTAATTTTTTAAGAAAAAATGCAAAAATTCCAATAGCCGAGTTGTCAGAGCAAATCGGAATATCAGGTGCGGCTATACATAAAAGAATAAAAAAACTTGAAAACAAAAAAATTTTTACAGGCTCCCAAATTAACGTAGACCCAAAAAAAGTTGGCTTCACTACTCTCGCGTTTATTGGAATATATTTAGAAAAAGCTGTTGATGTAAATTTTGCTATAAAAGAATTAAACGCAATTGAGGAAATAACTGAGTGTCATTACACTACTGGAGATTGGAGTATACTAATCAAAATCTATTGTAAAGATAATGAACACTTGATGAAACTTTTGAACAAGAGAATTCAAGCAATCAATGGGGTTTCAAGAACTGAAACATTTATTTCACTTGATCAGCAGATTTCGAGGCAAATAAAAGTTTAGAAAACGATATTTATAATTTTATTTTTTATTATGATAACTTTTTTAACGGATTTACCATTTAAATACTTCTGTGTTTGTTTGTCTAAAACAACTTGTTTTTCAATTTCTTTTTCTTTTAAATCCAAATTGAAGTTTCTGTTAAACCTCCTTTTGCCATTAAATGAAATGGGGTAATCAAAAAAACTTTCTTCTAAATATTTATCATCATGTTCAGGGAAAGGCTCTTTGGAAATTGAACTTTTATTCCCCATTAATTCCCACAACTCTTCAGATAAATGTGGAGCAAAAGGAGAAATTAAAATTGACAATGGTTCTAATATTTTTTTTGATTTACAGTTTTGGGATTTTAGTTCATTAACACATATCATTAATGAACTTATACAAGTGTTGAATGAAAATTTATCAATATCATTAACAACTTTCTTTACGGCTTTATGATAAATTTTTAAAACTTCATCGCTGGGTTGATCATCACTAACATAAAATTTTTCATTTCTATGAAATAAATTCCAAAACTTATTCAAAAAAGAAAAGATTCCTGAAATTCCAGCTGTATTCCATGGCTTAGACTGGTCTATGGGTCCAAGAAACATCTCATACATTCTTAAAGTATCAGCTCCATACCTTTTACAAATATCATCTGGACTGATTACATTGTATCTAGATTTTGACATTTTTTCAATATCTCTTGAAACATAAAATGATTGGTCTTTTATAAAATTTACATCGTTAAATTCAGGATTATTTTGTTTTAATCTCTCAATATTTAATCTATTTTTTTCATCAACGAAGGATATGTCAATATGAATTTTTTGTGTCTTTTCCTCCTTAATCATGTCAAATGAGATGAAATCATTAGTATTTTTGATTCTATGGGCAAAAGCACTATTTCCTAAAATCATTCCTTGATTAACAAGCTTTTTAAATGGTTCAGTAGTACTGACATAATCTAAGTCAAATAGAACTTTATGCCAAAACCTTGCATATAACAAATGAAGAACGGCATGTTCTGCACCTCCAATGTACAGATCGACTGGCATCCAATATTTAATTAGATCTTTATTTGCAAACTCATTATTATTATCCGGGTCAATAAATCTTAAAAAATACCAACATGATCCAGCCCATTGTGGCATCGTATTAGTTTCTCTCAAATAATTTTTACCATTAATTGAAATGTTAACCCAATCATTATTCCTTGCCAATGGCGACAAACCATCATTTGTTGGTAAATAGCTTTCAACTTCAGGTAATTCAAGGGGTAAATCATCAAATTCAAGGGCTTTCTTTTTAATTCCATCGTAAATTATTGGAATTGGCTCACCCCAATATCTTTGACGTGTAAAGATCCAATCTCTTAATTTATAATTGGTCGTTTTAGTTCCTTTATTTTTACTTTCTAACTTTTCAACTACAATGGATTTGAATTTTATATTATCAATTCCGTCATATTTTCCACAATTAATTATAGACCCATTTCCAGTGTAACACTGATCTTTATTGCCACCATCAATTACTTTAATTATTTTAAGATTAAATTTTTTTGCAAACTCATTATCTCTTTCATCATGTGCAGGCACTGCCATTATAGCACCGGTTCCATATGAAAAAAGAACATAATCGGATATCCATACAGGGATTTTTTCATTTGAAATAGGATTTAAAGCAAAAGATCCAGTGAAAACACCTGTTTTATTTTTTTCATTTTCTTGCCTCTCTAAATCACTTTTTTTTGAAGCCTGCTCAACATATTCACTTATTGATTTTCTATATTCATCCGTGGTAATTTCATTTATCAAAGGATGTTCAGGTGCTAATACTAAATATGTTGCTCCAAAAATTGTATCTGGCCTAGTTGTAAATACCTCAATAAAATTATTATCTATTGAAAACTTTATTTCAGCTCCCACAGACTTTCCAATCCAGTTTTTTTGAGATAATTTTATAGATTCAGGCCAGTCCAATTCAGATAAATCATCAAGTAATCTATCTGCATAATCTGTTATTCTCATGATCCATTGTTTCATTGGTCTTTTAATGACAGGGAATCCCCCTCTTTCACTTAAACCACCAATAACCTCTTCATTTGCAAGTACAGTTCCCAACTCCTCACACCAATTAACATCAATTGTGTCAACATATGCCAACCTTTTAGAATCTATAAAAGACTCTATTTCTTTTTCATTCAAGTTTTTTGGAATTTTTAATTTTTCTATGGGTTGAGCTTTATTAAGCCCATGATCATAATAACTGTTGAATAATTTTAAAAAAATCCACTGAGTCCAACGATAATAACTACTATCGCTTGTTTTAATTTCTCTATCCCAATCAAATGATAAACCTAATTTATCCAATTGATCTTTAAATCTCACAACATTTTCTTCTGTTGTTTTTTTAGGGTGCTGTCCTGTTTTGACGGCATATTGCTCAGCAGGTAATCCAAATGAATCAAAACCCATAGGATGAAGAACATTAAATCCTTTATTTCTTTTGAATCTAGAAACTATATCAGATGCTATATAACCTAAAGGATGACCAACATGAAGCCCAGAACCCGATGGATATGGGAACATATCTAACACATAATATTTAGGTTTTTTTGAATTATTATCAGCTTTAAAAGTTTTATTCTCAAGCCAATACTTCTGCCATTTCTTTTCAATTTTAAAAAAGTCGTATTTCAAAATAAATTACTTTTTTTTAACAAAAATATAGTAAAGATGCTTATGAAAAAAGTTTATTAATCTTTAGAAGATTTTTTTGAATATGGTTTGTTAATTTTGTTTAAATGAAATTTTAAAATGATCACTAAATCAGAATATCAAAAATCTAGGTTAATTTCTTCTTATTTTTCAGTTTCTTTAAGCATAGCTCTTGTAATTTTTATTTTAGGTTTTTTAGGGATTTTAGTAATTAATTCTCAGAAAATAGAATCTCATTTTAAAGAGCAAATTTCGTTCACAATTTATATTAACGAATTAACTAAGCCAATTCAAATAAAACAATTGAAAAAAAGTTTGAAATTAAAGAAAGAAACAAAAAATGTAAAATATATTTCTAAGGAAAAGGCTGCTGAAATCCATGCTGAATCTATTGGTGAAGATTTTATTGAATTTTTGGGTTATAATCCATTATTAAATTCAATTGAAGTTAAATTTTTGTCTGAATACGTGTCACCTTCATTTTTGGAAAAACTCAAAATTTCATTGGAAAATGAAAACTATATTGATGAGGTATATTACGATGTCCCTCTAATTGAAATTTTAGATAAAAATATTAAAAAAATCTCTCAGGGTTTGTTAGCTACAACAATAACTTTACTTTTAATAGCTATTCTTTTAATAAATGGTTCTATAAGGATTTCTATTTATTCTAAAAGGTTAATAATTAAAACAATGCAACTTGTAGGTGCGACAAAATATTTTATAAGAAAACCATTTTTAATTAAATATTTAATACTTGGATTTTATGGTACATTTATTGCTATTTTATCACTTTCGTTCATGATTTATTTTATAGATGTTAAATACCCCGAATTAGGTCTAAGTAATAATCCCTATGAAATAATTATTGTTTTTTTGATAATTAGTGTTTTAAGTTTTATGATTACAGGTATAAGTTCATTTTTTGCAACAGAACGTTTTTTGAATTTAAGAACTGATGAGGTTAATTAAACTTTCAATAAGTTATGAATCATAAAAAGAAAATCCTTTTTGAAAGAAAAAACTATATAATTCTTGTGTTTTCAATTCTATTAATTTCATTAGGGTACTTTATAATGTCTGGAGGAGAAAGTCAAAATCCATTAATTTTCAATAACGAAATTTATAATTTTAAAAGAATTCGTTTAGCACCCCTTTTAGTTATTTTTGGTTTTGTATTCGCATTATTTTCTATAATTTACAGTAAAAGGAAATAATGAATTATATTTTTTCTTTCTTACTTGGAATAATTCAAGGTTTAACTGAGTTTCTACCTATATCTTCAAGCGGACATTTACAAATTATAAACCACTTTTTTAATTTTTTAAAAGAAAGTGATGATAATTTTATATTAACAATTACCCTTCATTTGGCTACTTGCCTCAGCACAATAATAATTTTTAAAAAAAAAATAAAATCTCTGTTATTAAATGCGATTAAAACTGAATTAAATAATGCACACAATTTTTTATATCTCATATTTGTATCAATGATACCAGCAGTAATAGCAGGTTTTTTTTTGGAGGAAATTATTAAACTCTTATTTTCTGGAAATATTTTTTTTATTGGTTTAATGCTCTTATTTAATTCAATTATTCTTTTAATTGCAGATAATTATAAAGAAGGTCAAAAAGAACTTAATTCAATCCGAGCATTGTTAATTGGAGGTGCACAAGCAATAGGAATTATTCCAGGAATTTCAAGAAGCGGTATTACCATTTCAACTTCTATTCTCCTCGGCATCAAAAGAACTGAAGCTTCAACCTTTTCATTTTTAATGGTAATACCATTAATTATTGGAAGTGTAATTAAAAGTATTATTGATCAAGAAACTTTTGACTTTAATATAGATTTTTCAATTTTATTTGTGGGGTTTTTTGGAGCATTTATTACTGGAATAATAGCCTGTAAATGGATGCTTCATATAGTTGAAAATTTTAAATTAAAATATTTTTCTTTTTATTGTGTAATAGTTGGAATTATCACTTTAAGTTTTGGATAAAAATTACTATTCTAGAGATAAATTTGTAAATGGGTCTGTGCTTTTAATTGACAAACCTTATAAATGGACATCTTTCCAGTTAGTAAATAAAATAAGATGGTTGATTAAAAAAAAATTTGATTTAAAAAGTATCAAGGTTGGACACGCAGGAACCCTTGATCCACTTGCCAAAGGATTAATGATTATCGTTTCCGGAAAAAAGACAAAACAAATTATAAATTATCAAAATCTTGATAAGACATATGTTGGAACTTTTATATTAGGTTCTACAACAAAATCTTATGATTTAGAAACACCAATTAATAAGATTTACAATGTCGATCATATTTCTTCAAAAGAATTAAATCAGGTTAAAAAAAAATTTTTGGGGATTATTAAACAAACTCCTCCTATTTTTTCAGCAATAAAAAAAGATGGCAAAAGATTATATGTGTATGCAAGAAATAATGAAAAAGTTATAATTCCTGAAAGAGAAATTAAAATAAAGAAATTGGACTTAGATGTCCAAAATTTCCCTGAAATAAAATTTATCGTCGAATGTACCAAAGGTACTTACATAAGATCTCTTGTACATGATATAGGAAAATATCTTAACTCTGGTGCACATTTAACATCACTTTGTAGAGAAAAGATAGGTGACTATTGTTTAAAAGATGCAATAAGTATTGGTCATTTTGAAAAAACTTTAAATTGTAATATTTAATTTTAAAAACAAAATATCAAAAAATACCTTACTATATTTTTCATATTTTTGATAAAAATTAAACATGAAGTATAGTCGCATTTTACTAAAGTTAAGCGGAGAAGCTCTAATGGGTTCAAAAGTTTATGGAATTGATTCAAAAAGGATCAATGACTATGCTTTAGAAATTAAAAATCTACATAAAAGCAAAATTCAAATTGCAATAGTTATTGGAGGAGGAAATATTTTTCGAGGCGTATCCGGATCAAGTGAAGGGGTTGACAGAGTTCAAGCAGATTACATGGGAATGCTTGCTACAATCATAAATGGCCTAGCACTTCAGAGTGCACTTGAAAACATAGACGTTCCTACCAGACTTCAAACAGCAATAAATATTGAAGCTATTGCAGAGCCTTACATCAAGAGAAGAGCGGTAAGGCATTTAGAAAAAGGTAGAGTTGTGATTTTTAGTGCAGGCACAGGTAACCCTTTTTTTACGACTGATTCTGCTGCTGTTTTAAGAGCTATTGAAATTAATGCAGATGTAATTTTAAAAGGAACTAGAGTTGATGGAATTTATACCGAAGACCCTGAATTAAATGATAAAGCAATTAAATTAGACAGTCTGTCATTTGAAGAAGCCCTTAGATTGAATTTAAAAATTATGGATACTACAGCATTTACTCTAAGTAAAGAAAATAATTTACCTATTATTGTTTTTGACATGAATATAAAAGATAACTTAAAAAGAGTTGTTCAGGGAAAGAAAATTGGAACTAAAGTATTTTTATAAAATGAATGAAAAATTAAAAATTATATTAAAATCTGCTGAGGATAAAATGCAATCCTCATTAACTCACCTGGAAAATGAGCTTTTAAATATTAGAGCTGGAAAAGCTAATCCTAATATGCTAAAAAGTGTTATGGTTGACTATTATGGAAATCCAACTGCTATTGGTCAGTTGGCAAATATTAATACTCCAGATTCAAAATCATTAATTGTTCAACCGTGGGATAAAAGTCTTTTGAGAGAAATTGAAAAAGGAATAATTAACGCAAACCTTGGTTTTAATCCAATGAATAATGGAGATACGATAATCGTAAGTATTCCACCTTTAACTGAAGAGAGAAGAAAAGAATTAGTCAAAATTGTAAGAAATGAATCGGAGAATTCAAAAATAGGTATCCGAAATATCAGAAAAGATTCTAACCAAGAAATTAAAAAAACTGATATCTCCGACGATGAGAAGAAAAATTTTGAGATAGATATTCAAGAATTAACTGATAATTTTATAACTAAAATCGATTCAGTTTTAATTGTGAAGGAAAAAGAAATAATGACAATATGAATTTGTCCCATTGTTAATGAAAAACACAAATAATCAATGGGTAGTTTGGACAAACATTTCAAAGATAATTCTAAACAACAGATTTTTAATACTTACGGTTTTGACTTTATTAACCGTCCTATGGATTAATCAGTGGAAAAATATAAGATTTACATTTACTGAAGCAAATTTACTTCCCGATAAACATGAGGAAAATATAAGATATAAAGATTTTCTCGAGATTTTTGGTGAGGAAGGAAATCTATTAGTTATAGCAATTAAAGATATTGACTTTTTTTCTCAGGAAAAACTAAATATGTGGAAAGAACTAAGGATAGAGATGACAAAATTTACTGAAATCGATTATGTTTTATCCTTTGATAATTTAAAAGAAATAGTTAAAAATGAAAAATTAAGGAGCTTTGAACTCAAATCAGTTTTAAAAGAGCAAAAACAAGATACATTTAATATAAAAAACTTAAAGCAGAAATTATTTTTGGAGTTGCCATTTTATGAAAATTTAATTTTAAATAAGAAAACTGGCTCAATAAGGATGGGGATATATATGGATAAAAAAATTGTAAACACATCCAAAAGAAAAAATTTTATTTTAAAAAAATTTATTCCTCTCATAAAAAATTTTGAGAAAAAAAACAATGTGAAAATATATAAGTCAGGTATGCCATATATTAGAACATTAAATGCTCAAAATATACTTGACGAGATTGGACTTTTTGTCTTAACTGCCTTAATTGTTACCTCATTTATATTTTTTATGTTTTTTAAATCAATTAGAGCAACCTTAATTTCAGTTTTAGTTGTTTTAGTTGGTGTTGCTTGGGCTCTGGGAACATTGGGGTTTTTAGAATATGAAATTACAGTTTTAACTGCATTAATTCCACCATTAATAATTGTTATTGGAATTCCTAATTGCATTTTTTTGATAAATAAATATCAGCAAGAATTTAAAGAGCATGGCAACCAGTCAAGATCTCTTGAACAAGTAATAATAAGGATAGGTAATGCATCTTTAATGACAAACTTAACAACTGCCTGCGGTTTCTCAACGTTCATTTTGACAGACAGCAAACTCCTAAAAGAATTTGGAATAATTGCATCAATAAATATAATTGGGATTTATTTAATATCAATTACTACAATACCTATACTATACAGCTTTATGAAAGTACCCAATAAAAAACATCTAAAACATTTAAAAAATAGGGCTATTCAAAAATTTATTAAAATATTAGAGTATATAGTAAAACAAAAAAAAATTAATACATACACAACATCACTTATTTTAATTATTCTTAGCGTAATAGGAATATATCAAATTAACATTTCAGGGAGCATGCTTGATGATATGCCTAAAAAACAAGATTTTTATAAGGATATTATTTTTTTTGATGAACAATTCAATGGAATCGTTCCACTTCAAATAATTGTTGACACCAAAAGGAAAGACGGTGTTTTTAAATTATCTACATTAAAAAAACTAGAGAAGATTGAAAATGTGATAAAAAAAATCCCTGAATTATCGGATCCAAACTCAGTAACACAAATAGTTAAATTTGCAAAGCAGGCTTATTATAACGGAAATCCCAACTATTTTTCACTTCCATCTTCAATGGAAAATAGATTTATTATGTCGTATTTTAAAAATTATACGTCTGAAGGAAGTGAAAATTTTACTAATAATTATATGGATAAAGAAAATAAAATAGCGAGAATAACAACATTTATGAAAGATATTAGTACGATTAGAATAGAAGAAATAGAAAAAGAACTTACCAGAGAAATTGATGAAATATTCCCAAAAGAGAGATACAAAGTGAATTTAACAGGCAAGTCTCTCATATTTTTAAAAGGCACTAAATTTTTGGTCAAAAATCTTGTAATTTCTCTCGCCCTTGCTATAATTTTGATTTCTCTATTTATGGCATACATGTTTAGGTCTCTCAAAATGATTATTATTTCTCTAATTCCAAATATAGTTCCTCTTTTAATAACTGCAGGGATGATGGGTTTTGCAGGAATTCCTCTTAAACCCTCAACTATTCTCGTTTTTAGTATTGCTTTTGGAATTTCAGTTGACAATACCATTCATTTTTTAGCTAAATACAGACAGGAGCTTTTCGATTCAAATTGGAAAATTCAACCATCTGTATATGCTGCTCTTAAAGAAAGAGGTGTAAGTATGTTTTATTCATCTGTTGTACTGTTTTTTGGGTTTTCTGTATTTATGATTTCAGAATTTGGAGGTACAGTTGCTTTAGGTGGTTTAGTATCCCTGACTCTTTTAATCGCAATGTTATCAAATTTAATTTTGTTGCCATCTCTTCTAATATCTCTGAAGACAAGTATATACAATGAAAAAGTTATGAAGGAACAAAAAATAAATGTTTAGTACTCTAAATAAATTCTTTTGTCAAAAATTAGATTAATTAAATAACATCTAAAATGTATATTTGAGAAAATTATTAGATGACTCTACTTATTAAAGAAATTTTGAAACTCAAACCAAAAAATCAATTGGTCATTGTCGAGGGATGGGTTAAGAACTTTCGGGCTAATAAATTCGTTTCCTTAAATGATGGAAGTACAATTATAAATATTCAATGTGTGATAGACTATGAAAATTTCGATGAGTCAATAATAAAAAAGATTAATACGGGTACAAGCCTTTCAATAAGCGGTAAACTAGTAAAGAGTCTTGGTAGTGGCCAAGAAGCAGAAATTTTAGTTGAAAATATTAAAATATATGGAGAATCTAATGCTGAAAAATATCCTATACAACCAAAAAAACACAGTTTTGAGTTTTTGAGAGAAAATGCTCACTTAAGAGTTAGGACAACAACATTTGGTGCAATTATGAGAATTAGATCTAAACTATCTTATGCTGTTCATAAGTTCTTTCAGGAAGAGAATTTTCACTACGTTAACACTCCAATAATTACATCAAATGATGCAGAAGGAGCAGGCGAAATGTTTAGAGTTACAACACTAGATCCAAAGACTCCTCCATTAGAAAAAGATACTGTTGACTTTAAGAGAGATTTTTTTTCCAAAAAAACGCACTTGACAGTTTCAGGTCAACTAGAGGCGGAATCTTACGCATTAGGTTTAGGAAAAGTATACACATTTGGACCAACCTTTAGAGCAGAAAATTCTAACACAACACGTCATCTATCAGAATTTTGGATGATTGAACCAGAAATGTCTTTTTTTAACTTAGAAGATAACATTAACCTAGCAGAAAGATTTATAAAATACATATTGGACTTTATACTTGAAAATTGTATCGATGACTTAAGTTTTTTGGAAGAGAGATTATATCATGAAGAAAAGCACATGCCAAAAAATGAAAGAAATGAAATGAAACTAATTGAAAAATTAAAATTTGTTTTAAACAACAAATTTGAGAGAATTAGTTATTCTGAGGCGTTTGAAATCCTAAAAAATTGTTCTCGAAATAAAAAAAAGAAGTTTGAATTTTTAGTAAAAAACTGGGGAATGGATTTTCAAAGTGAACACGAAAGATATTTAGTAGAAAAATATTTTAATAAACCTGTGATTATTTTTAATTACCCTTCCAAAAGTAAAGCATTCTATATGAGATTAAATGAAGATAAAACAACTGTGGCTGCAATGGATGTTCTATTTCCTGGCATAGGAGAAATCATAGGTGGATCTCAGAGGGAAGAAAGAATCGATGTTTTAAAACATAGAATGATTCAATTTGATGTATCAAATGAGGATTTATCTTGGTATATAGATCTAAGAAGGTTTGGAACCGTCCCTCATAGCGGATTTGGCCTAGGGTTTGAACGTATGGTTTTGTTTGTAACAGGAATGACAAATATTAGAGATGTAATTCCTTTTCCGAGAACTCCAAATAGTGCTTTATTTTAAAGAAATACTAATTCTATATAAGTGCTAATTTTTTAAGTATATGCTAAAACAAAATTTAACTTTTAAATTAACTCAAAAGCTATCTCCTCAACAAATCAAGTTGATGAAACTAATTCAATTACCCACATTAGATTTTGAACAAAAAATTAAAAATGAGATTGAAGAAAATCCAGCTCTTGAAACTGGTATTGAAGAAAAAGTATCTGATTTTGAAAATTCAGAAGATGAAAACTTTTCTGACAACAATGTTGATAACCAAGAAATTGATATTGACTCTTATTTAAGTGACGATGATACACCTTCTTATAAATTGAATTCTTATAATTATAATTCTGAAGAAGAAGATAAAAGTATGCCAATATCTAGTCATACTAGTTTACACGAAAATTTGAAAAATCAAACTAACGTTTTGATTCTTTCAAAAAAAGAAAAAATTATATCCGACTTTATAATTGGCAGCATTGACGAAAGTGGTTACTTAAGTAGGTCCATCGATGAGCTTATAGACGACATTGCATTCACTCAGAATGAAATTATTAGCTCCAAGGAAATAAAAAACGTATTAAGTATGATTCAAAATCTGGAGCCACCAGGAATCGCTTCTAGAAATCTCCAAGAATGCCTATCGCTGCAATTAAAAAGAAAACCAAAAACAAATGACACATTAATTGCTAGCAAAATTATTGATGAAGGTTTTGATTTATTTTCAAAAAAACATTTTAAGAAAATGCAAGAAAAATTTAATTTAAATCAAAATTCACTAAAAAAAGGATTGAATGAAATTGAAAAGTTAAACCCTAAACCAGGCGGTTCTATTTCATCATTTTCAGAAAATAATCATATTGTCCCGGACTTTATCTTAACTGTAAATGAAAATCATATTAGTGTTAATTTGAATAGAAGAAATGCTCCAGAATTGCATATTTCAAACAATTATAAAGAAATGCTAAAAGGTTATCAAGGTTCAAAAATGAAGTCAAAGACCCAAAAAGAAACAGTTCAATTTATAAAACAGAAATTAGATGCTGCGAAATGGTTTATTGAGGCAATAACACAAAGGTACCAAACACTAACTTTAACTATAGATGCAATTGTAAAATTTCAAACAGAATATTTTTTGTCTGGAGATGAAAAAAAATTAAGACCTATGATCTTAAAAGATATTGCTAAAAAGACCAGTATGGACATCTCAACAGTTTCTAGAGTTGCAAATAGTAAATATATAGAAACCCCCTACGGTACTTTTTTGTTAAAAAAATTTTTTTCCGAATCTTTAAAGAATTTGGAGGGAGAAGAGGTCTCTAGTTTTGAAATTAAAAATATTCTAGAGTCGCTAATTGAAAGTGAAAACAAAAAAAATCCTTTTTCAGATATGGCTCTGTCAATAGAACTCTCAAAAAAAGGCTATTCATTAGCTAGAAGGACAGTAGCAAAATACAGGGAACAATTAAATTTTCCAGTTGCGAGGTTAAGAAAAGAACTATAATATATAAAAGACAAGGCCGACGCTAGAAATAAAAAAACTGTCTTTAATTTTATTAGAATTTGTCAGAATTTTAATAATTGGTGAAAGCCCAGTTTCAAATCTAATATTCCAGGTATTAAATCCTATAGACAACGATAAACGATGTGAAAATTCACTAACGTAGTTTTTTAATAAAGTCTTTCTGCCAAAAAAAGGCTTGTATTTAGTTGCAAAATTATAATTCAACCCATATCCAAAATAGATTCTCCAAAATTCAAAATTTTCATTAGTAGAAGTCCTTAACCTTAATTCTATTGGAAACTGGATTGAATGAAAGGAAAGCCTATTTCTTAATGATGAGTCGCTATCAATATTAAAATACGAACCCTGTCCTATCTCAAGGTTGTTTATTAACCTCGTGTATCCGTAACCTAACCCAAAAGCAATGGCCTTATTACCTTTTTTATTAAATGAAATATCTTTTAATAATCCTAGATTAAAACTTCTTGAAAAACCATTTTGCTGATAACCCTGAATACTTTTCAATTGAAAATCAAAATTAAAATTAAAATAGATTTGGTCTTCTTTGTAATTTATATTTTTTTTTTCTTGGCTATATAGTATGTTAAAGAAAGAGAATGTAATAAGTAATTTTAATCTCATTACTCATGTTTAAGTATTTATTTAAAATTTAAATATTTAATCTAAATTTTGAGAGTAATCACCTACTCTAGTGGTATAGTTAATTTTTAGAGCATTAACTTTCCTCAATTCCTGTTTTATATCAGATATTAAACCCATATTTGTTTCACCGTCCACTTTCAGAGCAGTTGTTAAGACATTTTGAAGTTCTTGTCTTTTTGAAGCTCTTTCTGCTAGTACAAAAGCTGCTACATCACTAACTGTAGCAAATTTATCATTTAATTGAATTCTAGCTTGTGACCCGTATTTTTCTTGATACCTTATAGACGGCTTTCCAGCATATATATACATTACACGATCTTTTTTGTCGAGCTTTTGGACTTGATCAGCAGCTGGTAAGGTATTCTTAACCATAAGTGTACTGTCTCTCATCACAGTTGCTACCATGAAGAAAAACAAAAGCATAAAAACAATATCTGGAAGAGAGGCTGTTGATATTGCTGGAAGACCTTTTTTGTTTTTTTTGAACTTGGACATATTAAATTAATTTGTTTTACTTGGTTCTGCTTCAGATAATTTTTGTGGATACATCGCTTTGATGGAATCTAAGAGGGGTTTAAGTTTTTGCTTTTCAGTTAAATTAGTTCTAGGATCACTGTACCTTTTTTGGGCATCTATAAAAGTTGTACCTGTCATTGGGTATATTCTATTAAATTCTCTATTTCTAAGATCGTTGTATGCCGCCACTAATTCATTTTGAACAGCGATATAAGCCTTATAAGAGGTCTGTCTGTCGTTTTTAAGAGATATTATCGCTTTTTCTGGATTGTCAGAAGATTTAGGGTTTTTATCACCTTGACAATATGTACAAACTTCATCTCCTTTACCCCCTCCGTTATCTAAGAATTCTATTGCAGACTGTCTCAAGTCACTTATATCCATCAATTCTTCTTCAACAAGTAATCTATTGTCTTTATTAACTACAACAGTAAAGATATTTCTCTCTTTTATAATTGGTGGGTCTTCTATTTCGTCTGTAGGAGGTAATTTTCTATTTATTCCTGAATCAGTCTCTATTGTCGTTGTAACGAGGAAGAATATGAGTAGTAGAAAGGCAATATCAGCCATTGACCCAGCATTTACCTCCGGTGCAGATCTCCTTGCCATAAAAATTATTTAATTAACCTTTTAACACTAGATAAAACCATAGATAAAACTGCAATAATTGATAATATATAAAAAGTCCTTATTCCAGTTTCTACCCATCTAGAACCTGATTCAGACAAAAAATCGCCATCTTTTAATGGAGTTTCAACACCATTTGATGAAATATAAGCAACACCAATAAAAAATATAAAGATTCCGATAAAAATAAGAGCTTTTTTTAATTTTTCGGTATTGGCGAATAGTGCTCTTAAAGAGAAAATTAAAGTCGCTGCAACAGTTAAAATAAAAGTGATTTGAGCTATTAAAATTAAAGGGCTAACCAAAGAAAAATCTCCTTGAGAAGCGTTCTCTTTTATTACTTCATCTCCAGAACCCATTATAACGAATAAGCAAATAGCTCCTGAAAGACCTAGAATTCCTGATAAAACCTTTACTATTAATTGAAAATTCATGGAATTATTTTTTGTTAGCAACTAATATATCAACAAGTGATATAGATGCATCCTCCATATCATTAACAATTGCATCAATTTTAGCAATGATATAATTATAAAATACCTGGAGAATTATCGCTACTATTAACCCAAATACAGTGGTTAATAAAGCCACTTTAATACCACCTGCAACCAATGATGGCTGCATATCACCTGCAGCTTCAATTTTATCGAAAGCTTGAATCATACCTATTACTGTTCCCATGAAACCAAGCATAGGTGCTAAGGCAATAAATAAAGAAATCCAAGAAACATTCTTTTCAAGTTGACCCATTTGAACTCCACCGTAGGCAACTACAGCTTTCTCAGCACTTTCGATACTTTCATCAGCTCTATCTAAGCCCTGATAAAAAATGGATGCAACTGGCCCTTTTGTATTTCTACATAATTCTTTTGCAGCACCAACACCACCACTTGAAAGAGCTTCTTCGACACCTTCAGTTAGTTTTTTAGTATTAGTTGAAGCCAAATTTAAAAATATGATTCTCTCAATTGAGATAGCTAAACCTAAAATTAAACATATTAAAACTATGCCCATAAAACTTGGTCCACCTTCTATAAATCGTTTTTTTAATTCTTGGGTAAAAGAAGCTGATTCTTCTGTCATCTCCATTTCCTCACTATCTTGAATAATTGTCGTGTTTATACTATAACCAACGGCAGAGTAAACCTGAGTTGAAATACCGAATGATAATAAAAATGCAATTAATAAAACAAATGACTTTTTCATGTAATATTTTTTTATCTAATAATTTGAGGGCTAAATATAAAAAAAATATGTTTTAATAAGCACGTGTGCATTATAAAATCAAATAAAATTATTTAAAAATAAAAAAATTAGTCCCAATTAATGAGATTATTGTATTTGGGGGCTGATAATTTTAGTCTTTTTTTAATTTTTTTTAGATACATTGTGTTGTATCTTAATCTTGAGATATGGTTTGGGTTTAGTTGATCTCCATTCCAGCAATGCTCTGCTCCATTTCCATAATCTACTTCACCACCGTAGTATGGACTCTTAGTTTGTTTTAGAAACTTTTCGGTCAACACCACAGCATTGTTTAAATAATAATTGTCCATATCACCACAATAAATATTTATTTTCCCTTCTAAATCCTTACCTATTTTACTCCAATCCCTTTCCATTATATACCTTAAATCATAATTTTCTTTCCAATAATTCGTGACCTCTTTATCAATTTCACCGGTCAACTTATTCCATATAGGCTTAGGGTATCCGTCTTCACCAATTGGAGAATAAACTGCTTGCCAAATATCCCACTGATCTCCTGATCTGCTATTAGATCCTAGAATATATTCCCTTCTATTTATATCTTTTAGATACGCCTTAATTCTACCTACTCCATCCCTTATTCCAGGTTTTAAATTTCTTGTAAATTCCCCTTCATCGTAATAGGCATTTTTATCTTTGTAAATGTCAACAATTGTAAATGCTCTAAAATCTATTGGATCTGGACAAGCTGCAAAGCATCCATTGTAATCATTAGGATAAAATACTTGAGCCGCTAGAGCTTCCCATCCTCCGGTAGAACCACCATACAAAAATCTGCCCCACCCTTCACCTATACCATCAAACAAATTTTCAATATGAGGAATTAATTCGTACGTTATAGCGTCACCGTATGGACCCAAGTTTGCTGAATTGACAGCATAAGAATCATCGTAATAAGGATTTTGGTGCTGAATTTCAATGACCATAAATCTGGGAAAATTTTTTGAAACCCATTGCTTATAGAAATTATATGCCTCATTTTCCTGAATGAATTTGTATCCAGTAATTCCAAATCTTTCATTATATATAGAATCTCTCTTTGGAGCATCTGGGGGATTATTTCTAAATCCTCTAAACGTATTAGGAAAGTGACCATGGAAAATCATAAGAGGATACCTTTTTAAACCTGTTTTTTTGAAATTTTGAGGCAATAAAACGTTTGCTTGTAAAAACATTGGTCTACCCCAAAATTCTGATAATAATTTACTTTGAATTTTAACATGCTTTATATATTTAGAATCTTCAATTGGTTTAATTTGAGGGATTTCATTATTTAACTTGATTTCTACAAAATTATTTTTTTGTATTTTAACTTTTTGAGGACTGCTATATAAATTTTTAGGACTAATATTCCATTTCTGACCCTCTCCCTGATCCATTGGTAATTTTAATTCAAATCCAGCTGCCATTTTAAAAGTATCGTATTTGTGAAGTAGTGCTTGAACATAATATTCACCATCTGGTAAATCATCAAGTTTATTAATAGGATATGCTAATAAATTTGAATTAAATTTAATTATCTGCCCTGGCATCCAATTTTCCACATCGATTCCTACAATAATTCCTGTATCTTTACTATCGTTGATTTGGAATCTTGGTTCAGGTTTTAATTTCTTAGTAAACATTAACAAAAGTCTTCCATCAAATCCCTTAGATCCCAGATCTTTTGAATAACTTACTCCAATAAAACTTTGATCTTTTTTAGATTCACATCCAAAAAAAATTAAAGCGAAAACCAACAAAAGGTGGGTGATTTTATTCATTTTTAATTATTTTTATTAATAACAAACTAATTAATCTTCAATAAACATTAACTTTTCTCTAGATAATGCTACATAAAAATAATATTCTTTTAATACTAATATTTATTTTTTCAATTAATTCTTTTTCTCAAAGAAAAAAAAATAAACAAAAAATAACCACAGAAAAAACCACATACAATAACTTGTCTTGGAGAAATATTGGCCCTTTCAGAGGTGGTAGAAGTGTTGCTTCGAGCGGCCTGATTCAAAAAGAAAATGTTTTTTATATGGGAAGTACCGGAGGTGGTGTGTGGAAGTCAGAAGATTATGGAATTAGTTGGAATAATATTTCAGATGGATTTTTTAAAACGGGAACAGTGGGTGCAATATCTGTTTCTGAAAGTGATGAAAATGTAGTTGTTGTTGGTATGGGGGAACATGCTGCTAGAGGCGTTATGACATCTATGGGAGATGGCGTATACATTTCAAAGGACTCAGGAAAAACATGGGAACACAAAGGATTAGAAAGTACATATCATATTTCAGATGTTATAATCCATCCGGATGATCCTAAGATAATTTTTGTGTCTGCTCAAGGTTCTCAATATGGCCCTTCAAAAGAAAGGGGTGTTTTTAAAACTACAGACGGAGGCAATACTTGGAAAAAGGTTTTATATGTAAATCAAAATATTGGAGCATCATCAATAAGTATGGATATGAGAAATCCAAGAGTAATATACGCTTCTATGTGGGAGCACTCTAGAACACCATGGCAAATCAGATCGGGAGGAAAAAAATCGGGAATTTATAAATCATCGGATGGAGGAGAAAGTTGGATTAAATTAAAAAATGGTTTGCCAAAAGAATTTGGGAAATCTGGTATTTCTGTATCTAGAGCAGATCCCGATCTGGTTTATATCATTTTAGAAGCAGAGGGTACTAAAAGTGGTTTATACAAATCTGTTAACGGAGGGAAAGAATGGAAATTAGTAAACAATGAAAGAATAAATATCACTAGGTCATGGTATTATATGGAAGTTTTCGCAGACCCCTTGGAAAAAAATACGGTATATGTTTTAAATGCTCCTGTTATGAAATCTATAGACGGGGGGGAAACTTTTAAAAAGTTAGAAACTCCTCATGGCGATAATCATCATTTATGGATTAATCCAAAAAATAATAATATTATGATTAACTCCAATGATGGAGGAGCTAATATAACTACTGATAAAGGAAGAAGTTGGAGTTCCCAAAAAAACCAACCTACCTCTCAATTTTACCGTGTGATAGCAGACTCCCAAACCCCTTATCATGTTTATGGAGGACAACAAGATAATTCGGCTATTGGAATTAAAAATAGAACATATGGGGCAGGGATTAGTTGGAAAGATTGGTATTCAGTTGCTGGATGTGAAAGTGCTTTTCTCGCATTTGATGATGAAGATCCAAAAATCGTTTATGGAGGATGCTACCAAGGAATCATTGAAAGATGGGACAGAGAAACAGGTGTGTCGAAACAGATTAAAGAATATCCCGAACTTTCACTTGGAAATCTTCCAAAGAATTTTAAGTATAGGTTTAATTGGAACGCACCAATTTTAACGTCTCCTCAAAATTCAAATATAATTTATCATGCTGGAAATGTTGTATTTAAGTCTAGTAATAAAGGAAATACTTGGGAAATAATAAGTGGTGATTTAACGAGAAATGAAAAAAATAAACACGGTGAAGGTGGAGCTCCATACACAAACGAAGCTGCAGGTGGTGAAAATTATAATACGATAATGAGTCTAGCTATCTCAAAAAAAGACGGAAACGAGATATGGGCTGGAACCGACGATGGACTTATTCATTTGACGAGAAATGGAGGAAAGGAGTGGATAAATATTACGCCTAAGGGGTTAAAACCAGGAATTATTAATTCTATTGATTTGTCTGAGTTTAAAGAGGGAAAAGCTTATATCGCAGTAATGAGATACAAGTTTATGGATATGAAACCTTATATCTACAAGACAGAGGATTATGGAACTAATTGGAAACTTATTTCAAATGGGATAGAGGGTGAAAATAATTTTGTTCGTGTCGTCAGAGCAGACAAAATAATTAGAGGAATTTTGTATGCAGGAACTGAAATGGGGTTTTTTGTTTCAAAAAATGATGGTGAGATTTGGGAAAAAGTTCAACTCAATCTTCCAGTTGTTCCAATTAATGATCTATACATAAAAAATAATGATTTGATCGCCGCAACTGCAGGTAGATCATTTTGGGTTTTGGATAACTTGTCTCCACTTCAAGAAAAAGAAGTTCCTAAAGAACCTAAAATCATGACTGAAAATAAAGTGAAAAGATTTATAGGGGGATATATTGAAAAAAGTACAAAGAAAAATTTAGGCCAAAACCCCTTGCCAGGAATAGAAATTGACTATTTCATTCCAGAAGGATTTGATACTCTTGATGTAAAAATTTCAATTTTTAAAAATGATATAGTAATTAGAAAATTTGAAAATAAAAAAGATAC
>JBELIL010000118.1:0-4038 GCA_042090925.1 Flavobacteriales bacterium | reverse complement strand
GATTTTTAACATATTCAATCGTTTTTTTATCAGGGGAAATAAGTCCTCCTCTAGCACCCATTTCAATCGAAAGATTACAAACAGTCATTCTTCCTTCCATACTCATTTTGGAAAAAACATTTCCACTATACTCAACGAAATAACCTGTTGCCCCAGATGTAGAAAGTTTAGAAATTATGAAAAGGGCAACATCTTTTGGGGTTACTGAATCCCCTAATTTTCCATTAATAGTAATCCTCATTGATTTTGGTTTTGATTGCATAACACATTGGGTAGACAATACCATTTCTACTTCAGAAGTTCCAATTCCAAATGCAATAGCCCCAAATGCACCATGAGTTGACGTGTGTGAATCACCACAAACAATAGTAGTTCCGGGAAGAGTTATTCCTGATTCTGGTCCAATAACGTGAACAATTCCGTTTTTTTTATGACCTAAACCCCAAAATACTATATCGTGTTTTTTAGTATTATCACTAAGAGTTTTAAGTTGTTTAGCAGACAGGGGATCGTTTACTGGTAAATGTTGATTAATAGTTGGAGTGTTGTGGTCTGCAGTGGCAAATGTAAGATTTGGATACATTACGTTTAGGTTTCTATTTTTTAAACCCAAAAAAGCAACAGGACTAGTGACTTCATGAATTAAATGTCTATCTATAAATAAAACATCTGGACCATTCTCAATTTTTCTAACTACGTGGGAATCCCATATTTTATCAAAAAGAGTTCTTTTATTCATTATAACTTAGATATTAGAATTATTGACTATTTGTTGTATATCGTCATCATAAATTTCTTTTTTTACATCTGCTAATTTTAAAAATTCATTGTAAACTTTATCAAGCTGAATTTTATCTAATTCAAAACCAATACTTTTAGCTCTATACGCAAGCGCTGCTCTACCACTTCTAGCAGTTAAAATAATTGAAGATTTGTCTACACCTACATCTTTTGGATCAATAATTTCATAGGTTTCTCGATTTTTAATTACTCCATCTTGATGAATTCCAGAACTGTGAGCAAAAGCATTTGATCCAATTATCGCCTTGTTTGGTTGAACAAATATTCCCATCAAATCAGATACTAACAAGCTTGTACTGTATAAGTATTTTGAATGAATAGATGTTTTAAGATTTAGTGAAGGATGTTGTTTTAAAATCATGACAATTTCCTCTAATGAGGTATTTCCAGCTCTTTCACCTATTCCGTTAATTGTACATTCAATTTGTCTAGCCCCATTATTTACTCCTGAAATTGAATTAGCTGTAGCCAAACCCAAGTCGTTATGGCAGTGACAAGATATGATAGCTCTGTCTATACCTTTAACGTTTTCTTTTAAATATTTAATTTTTTCTCCATATTCTTTTGGCAAACAGTAGCCAGTTGTATCAGGAATATTTAAAACTGTTGCCCCAGCTTTAATTACTTCTTCACAGACTTTAGCTAAAAAATCATTTTTAGTTCTTCCTGCATCTTCAGCATAAAACTCAATGTCTTCAACTTTATTTTTCGCATAACTAACAGCTAAGGTGGCTCTTTCTAAAATTTTTTCTTTAGTGGAATTAAATTTATGTTTAATATGATAATCGGATGTACCTATTCCGGTGTGAATTCTAGGATATTTTGCATTTTTGAGTGATTCAGCAGCAACATCTATATCTTTTTCAACAGCTCTTGTTAGTCCACATATCTGAGCGTTTTTAACAAGTTTAGATATTTCATCAACAGATTTAAAATCACCAGGACTAGATACTGGAAATCCAGCTTCAATAATATCAACACCCATTTCATCCAATCTTTCAGCTATTGTAAGTTTACTTTTAGTATCGAGTTTACACCCAGGAACCTGTTCACCATCCCTTAGGGTGGTATCAAAAATATATACTTTATCGTTTGTCATTAACTTGAAAGCAAAATTAATATTAATTAGTCAATAGAGAAGTCGTTTTACCTTTTTTTATTATTATTTTCAAGTAGATTTAATTTTATTTAAACTATTATATTTATTAGCTTTACGAAAATAATTACTCCAATGTCCAAACAAAATAAAGAAAATCTTTTTCTTTTAATTAAATCTTTATCTAAATCTGAAAAAAGACAATTTAAATTGTTTGTAGGGAGGGTTAAATCAAATAAGGATTCAAAATTTATCAAATTATTTAATTTACTTGATAAATCTTCTGAATACAATGATTTAGAAATACTCAAAAAGAATTTCGTAACGAAACAACAATTATCTAATCTCAAAGCACATCTTTATAATCAAATTCTTCAATGCTTAAGAATGAATCCCATGCTACAAGATAACAGGATGTTAATAAGAGAACAAATTGATTATGCTACAGTTTTGTATCAAAAGGGTCTGTACGTTCAAAGTCTTAAAATATTAGAAAAGGCAAAGCACATGTCTATTGATTTAGATGAGAAATATTCAGCCTTTGAAATTGTAGAAATTGAAAAATTAATAGAGTCTCAGTACATAACCAGAAGCATGAGTAATAGGGCAGATGAACTAATTAAACACTCAAAATCTTTATCGGCTGAAAATAAATTATGCAGTAGTTTGTCAAATCTTTCCTTAAAATTATATGAAAGGCTAATAAAGGCTGGGTACGCAAAAAGTGATGAAGAATTTAGAGAAATCACAAAGTTTTTCTTTGAAAGAATGCCCAAGGTGAACTACAATAAATTGGGTTTTAGAGAAAAATTATGGTATTGTAAAGTTAACGTATGGTATAGTTTACTTATCCAAGACTTTTTATCCAGCTATAAGTTCTCTAGAAGATGGGTCGATTTATTTGACTCTAAAAACTCTATGATTTGGTCTCACCCTGTTTTCTATCTCAAAGCCAACAACTTCCTAATGGAAGCTTTAGTTTTAATCAAGTATCCAAAAAAATTCAAAGAGGTTTTGGCAAAATTTGAAAATGCTGTTAATTCTGATTTATTTCCAAAAAACGACAACATTTCAACTTTGACCTTCCTTTATTTAACAAATAATCACTTGAACCTTCTTTTTATGGAAGGTAAATTTCAAAATGGATTAAAAATAGTTCCAAAAATTTTATATAAAATCAATGATTTAAAAAATCATATTGATCCTCACCATATAATGTTGATCTACTACAAGATTGCTTGTCTCTATTTTGGTTGTGATCGATATGCGGATTCAATCAAATACCTAAACCTTATCATTAAAAACAAGGAGTTGAAAATGCGTGAGGATTTATTGTGCTTTACCAGAGTTTTAAACTTGGTAGCTCATTATGAAGCCGGTTTTGATTATGATATAGATAAGCATATAAGAGACACATACAAATTTTTGCTTAAAATGAATGATTTACATGAGGTTCAAAAATTAATGATAAAATTTGTTAGAAATTTAGGTAATATATACCCTCATGAATTGAAAGAAAATTTTAAAAGATTACATAAAGAATTAAAGCCTTACGAAAATGATCCCTATGAAAGAAGAGCATTTCTTTACTTAGATATTTTATCTTGGCTAGAAAGTAAAATTTTAAATATGCCGATATCAAAAATTATACAAGAAAAAGCTTCTAAAAACTTACCTCTTCGCAAAATTCCCAAAGGGAGTCTTTTGGACATCTAGCAACAAAAATTAACTTTTTTTTTGTGACAGGGTGAAAAAGTTTAAGTTGTCTGGAGTGCAAATAAATACATGAATTTTTATTCGATCTTTTTGAACCATACTTAAGATCTCCTTTTATAGGAAAGCCCCGGTAGCCTATTTGACACCTAATTTGATGGTGTCTTCCAGTTTCAAGTTCAACTTGAATAAATGAATAATTCTTTAACCTTTTTATCACTATATAATTTAAAATAGCTTTTTTACTCCCCTTTAATTCTTCATTTAAAACAAAAGATTTATTTTTAATTTGATTTTTTTTAACCCAATTAATTAATTTTTCCTCTTTAGGTATATTTTCCCCCTCAACTATGGCCCAGTAAGTTTTTAAAATTTCTCTTTTTTTAAATTGTTTGTTTAGCCTAGACAATGCTTTTGATGTTTTAGCA
>JBELIL010000117.1:0-4041 GCA_042090925.1 Flavobacteriales bacterium | reverse complement strand
TTCACATTTATTTATGAAATGTTTGCATTTCAACAAGTTGTTTATATTTCCCTTTTATTGATAACAGTTTCTTATGCGTACCAGTTTGGATTATAGTACCATTCTCCATAACAACTATCAAATCTGACTTTTGAATCGTGTTTAGCCTGTGCGCTACAATTATAGTAGTTCTATTTTTTGATAATCTTTCAATTGCATCTTGTACCATTTTTTCAGAGACTGAGTCTAAAGAAGAGGTGGCCTCGTCCATTAATAAAATTTGAGGATTTTTAAGAACAGCTCTAGCAATTGAAATTCTTTGCTTTTGTCCACCTGACAGTTTTCCTCCACCATCACCAATATTGGAGTTATATTTTCCTTTTAGTTTGTCTATAAAGTTATGGGCATTTGAGGTTTTAGCTGCAGATATTATTTCCTCATAATTGTATTCTTTTTCTCCTAAACTGATATTGTTATTTACTGTATCATTAAACAATATTGGTTCTTGAGTAACAAGACCTATAGAATTTCGAAGAGACCGCTTACTTATTTTTTTTATGTTAATTCCATCGATTAAAATTTCACCACTTTCAACATCATAAAATCTATTTAATAAATTTATTAATGTTGTTTTACCACTTCCTGATTCACCAACAATCGCAACTTTACTTCCTTTTTTTATTTTTAGATCAATTTTATTTATAACTTTTTTTTCACCGAACGAAAATGAAATATTTTTAAAATGTATTTCATTTTGAAAATGATCCAATTCAATGCTGGCATTTTTATTAGAAATGTGATTAAATGCATTCATTAGACTAAGAATTCTTTCAGCGGCAGAATTACCCTTACTAATCGCATAAGAAGCTTTGCTTATCGCTTTTGCTGGGGTAAGTATATTATAAGCCAAAAGCATAAATGACATAAAAACAGATGCTTGTAGTGTATTTTCAATTAATACTAGTTTACCACCATACCATAATAGGCAACCAATCACAATAATGCCTAAAAATTCACTCAAAGGAGAAGCTAAGTTTTGTCTGTTTATTAAATTATTGTTGAAATAAAAAAATCTGTCTGTAGAATTAGAAAATTTAGTAAAAAATTGTTTTTCTGCAAAAAATGCCTTTATAATATTTAAACCACTTAGTGTTTCTTCTACAATTGAAAGAAACTCTCCTTGTTCTTTCTGAACTCGGTCTGACTGTTTTTTTAAAGATTTTCCAATGATGGATATTAATAATCCTGATGCTGGGATAAATGCTAGAGCAAATAAAGTTAAATTAATGCTGACCTTAATCATTATTATTATTGTAAAAATTATTGTTAAGGGCTCTCTAACTAATACTTCTAAAATAGATAAAAAGGAAGTCTGAATTTCAATAACATCTGCAGAAAGTTTTGATATTGTATCACCTTTTTTTCTTTTTTTAAAGTAACCTATCGGTAATTCTAAAATCTTTGAATAAAGATCATTTCTTAAATCTTTTAAAATTCCATTTCTTAAGAATGTTATAAAGAAAAGAGCAAGGTAATTGAATAAATTCTTTAGAAAAAATAAACTAAGAATCAAAACAATAGAAATAATAAGTGCATCTAAAGGGTTTTTATCTAATGCAATATTTAACTCATAATTGATTTTATTTGTTAAGTAATTTTCTATGTTAGAAAATCCTTCATAAACTGGCTTTTTCGTAATCTTTGGTGTTGTTCCGAAAAGAATATTTAGCATCGGTATCATCGAAACAAATGATAAAGCACTAAAAAAAGCATAAAGAACGTTAAAGAAAACATTTATAAAAATATATGATTTATAAGGAATCCCATATTTTAAAATTTCTTTAAAGTATTTCATCTATTAAAATGTTTTATTATTTGTTTAACTTTTTTTTCCAACTTAATAGACTCATTATTTATATCAAAACTATCATTAAATTTAGAATATAAATTAACGTAAAACTTTATTTTAGGCTCTGTTCCACTAGGTCTTACTGAGATTCTTGAATTATCTTCTAAATAATAAATAATCAGATCAGTTTTAGATAAATCTAATTTTTCCTTTTTTCCATTTTTATGAGATGACAAACTCGTTTTATAATCATCAATTTTCGAAACGTTAATGTCAGCTATTTTTTCAGGTGGATTTAGTCTTAAAAATTCAATCTGTTTTTTAAGTTCAGTAGCTCCTTTTGCTCCTTTTTTAGTTATGGTATAAAGCTTATCATAGTGAAACCCATAGTCCTTATAAATCTGAATTATATAGCTAATAACTGTTTCGCCTTTTGACTTTAAAAAAGAAAACATATCGCAAAAAAGTAGACTAGTACCTGCGGCATCCTTGTCCCTAAGCTCATTTCCATATAAAAAACCAAAACTTTCTTCACCGCCACATAAAAATTTCTTATTTTTTTCTTTTTCAATAATATCAGCGATCCATTTAAAACCTGTGTGAGAAAGTCTGCATTCGATATGGTTTTCTTTAGCCATTTTTTCAAATAATGGTGACGAAACTAAAGTTGTTGCTACAAAATAATCCTCATTTTTAAATTCTTTTTTTTCTATTAAAAATGAAAACAATAAAACCATTAATTGATTACCATTTAATAATATCCAATTATTTTTAAAATCCTTAACTGCCACTCCGAGTCTGTCTGCATCAGGATCAGTTGTAATAATTACTTCTGCATTAGTTTTTTCAGCTAAAATAATAGATTGCTCAAAGGCAATTTTATCTTCAGGGTTAGATGAATTTGTATTTGAAAAATTTTCATCAACAAAACATTGATTTTCCACTAGATTTACTTCCTTATAACCAGCTTCTCTTAATAACGGAGGAATACTTTTTATTCCAGTTCCGTGAAGTGAAGAATAAACTATTTTTAAATTTTGTCTATTATTTTTCTTTAAAACACTATTTGAAATAATTTTTTGGAAATAAATTTCATCAAATTTATCATCTATTATTTTTACTTTTCTATTATCAGTATTCCATTTTATTTCATTAAAATTTAATTTTTTAATTGACTCCGATATTTTTTTATCATCAGGGGGAACAATTTGCCCTCCAAAACTGTTATAAACCTTGTATCCATTGTACTCTGGAGGGTTGTGGGAAGCGGTAATCATGATTCCAACATCAGCATTGAAATGTCTGATTGAAAAAGAGAGTAGGGGAGTTGGTCTTACATCATCAAAGATTAGAACATTAAAATTATTAGCAGAAAAAACTTTCGCTACTTCGTCTGAAAAAAACTTACTATTTCTCCGATTGTCATACGCGATAATTACCGTTTTTTGAGATTTTTTAGAACTTTTATTAAGATAATCTGCAATTCCTTGTGTAAACTTTGATATAGTATATTTATTTATCCTGTTAGTTCCTATTCCCATAAGTCCCCTAATTCCGCCTGTACCAAATTCTAGGTCAGAATGGAACCTTTCATTTAACTCACCTTCATTTTTTTCAAGTTCAATTATCTTATTGATAGTTTTTGTATCAAAAGGTTTATTTTTCCAAATTTTTATTTTATCTAATAATTTCATTTACGTTGATTGACTCGGATATGGAATATTGATTACTATTTTTGTGTCTTCCATTAATTAATTCGCCTAGAAAACCCGCAACAAAAAGTTGCCCGCCAAGGATCATTGTGGCTAAAGCAATGTAAAATTCAGGTCTTTGTGCAATCATTCTGCTGTCTTTATTTAAAAACAATTTGTCAAAACCTATGTATCCTGAGAAAACTAGTCCAATAAAAATTAGTATTATTCCCCACAATCCAAAAAAATGCATCGGCCTTCTTCCAAATTTTTTTAAGAAAATTAAGGTTATTAAATCCAACAAACCATTAATGAATCTGCTAAAACCAAATTTTGAATATCCAAATTTTCTTCTTTGGTGTTTGACAATTTGCTCCCCTATTTTTGTAAAACCCCTATTAGCAGCAAGCAAAGGGATATATCTATGCATCTCGCCATATAGTTCTATAGATTTAACAACTTCTTTTTTATACACTTTTAAACCTGAATTGAAATCATTTAAATTTATTCCAGATGCTTTTC
>JBELIL010000116.1:0-4082 GCA_042090925.1 Flavobacteriales bacterium | reverse complement strand
TTTTGACTGGAAGTTCTGGATTATATGAAAACTCTATGGGTGAAAGTTATCCTAAAAGAGAAAATTATGAGTACATCAAAAGAAAAACACAAGAGGTTTTTTATAATTCAAAAATTGCAACTAAAAAAATAGTAGATGAAGTTTTTGATACTGTCAATAACAGAGAGAAGCTAGTAAGAACCCTTGCTATAGCAAAAAGCGCAATTAGACACAATATGTCTGAAGAATTGCCTAATATTAAAACTCCTACACTGTTAGTCTGGGGAGAAAACGATTTAGTTACTCCCCCTGAGGTTGCTACTGAGTTTAAATCTTTACTTCCTAACTCAAAATTAAAATGGATCAAAAAATGTGGCCATGCACCAATGATGGAACATCCTAAAGAATTTAACAGAATTTTATTTGATTGGCTTAGTAAAAAAAATGATCTGGTTTAAATGGATGTATTTAAGTCTGAGTTCATAGCCAGCAGTCCAAATGTAAAAAACTGCCCAAACGAATTTATTCCTGAATATGCTTTTATTGGCCGCTCAAATGTTGGAAAATCCTCCTTGGTCAATTCAATTTGCAAAAAAAAAAAATTAGCAAAAATATCCGGAACACCTGGGAAAACAAAACTCATTAATCATTTTAAGATTAATGATAGTTGGTATCTAACGGATTTGCCAGGCTATGGCTATGCAAATGTGTCTAAAACCGTAAAAAAAAATATTGACAAATTAATTACAGAATATTTTTTACACAGAAAACAAGTTAGATTGATTTTTTTGATTATTGATATTCGACATAAACCACTTGATATTGATTTAAATTTTATGTCATGGCTAATCAACCAAGGAATAAGATTTTCAATTATTTTCTCAAAGTGTGATAAGATTAAAAAGGGGATGTTCATCGCCCAACAATACATGCTAGATATAAAAATAAAACTAAATGAAAAACCAAAATATTTCATTACTTCTTCGAAAAAAAAAGAGGGGGTCGATGAAGTTTTAAAACACATAAATAGCCAAAATATTTTATAATCATTTCTTATATTTTTTTTTAATGCTTAAATCTTTTTCAATAGATTCAGAAAATTTTTTCAATGCATCTTTAATTTTATTGTTTTCCGTAGCTTTATGGAATGCTTCTCCCATAGTTAATAGTGACTGATAAAAAAATTCATTCATTTCCTCTACTGGCATTTTCTTTGTCCATAAATCTATTGATAAAGATTCTTTATTTTTGTGATCCCATATTGACAAGAATATTGCATTAGAAATTTTATTGTTTACTCCTCCGTCCGGAGCAGACCAAATTAACTTTTCTGGAATTTTGTTTTCATCTAGTTCAACTAAAATATTAATATTAGCTTGTTTTTTTTTTAACATTCAATTAGGGTTTATAATTAGCTTTCTTAAATAATTCTTCAGAAGACATATTCAAAATATCTGATATTTTAATTGATGGATTTTTTTTTCTAAATGACCTTAAAATTTGCCAGCCAATCCACTGACCAATTTTTCCTGGACTTTCATTGTCGATTTCCAAATAAAATTTTGAGAATGGTGCTGGAATTATAAATCTATCTATCAAATCATCGTCAGTTTTAAAAAGCAACTCGTTCCCTATAAAATATTTCCAAACATATTCTTCATTTTGCATTGCCCAATTTATTTGTTCCTTATTGTATCCAATTTTTGTTTCATCACTAGACAAAGGAATAATAAAATCTTTCAACAAAAGTATTTTTCCTTTATATATGATTCTGTCTAAAAAAAATCTATTAATAGGTGCTTCAATTATTGAACTAGCAATTTTATCAACTAAAATAGATCCAAATCTTGATTTATCCATATCACTCTTGATATAATTTGGAATTCCATTGTATATTTTATTTGTTGATCCTAAAAATGTATCTAATGAAATTAATATAATTGTATCGGTAAAAATTACTTTACTCTGGTAATCAACATTATTTATCAGCGTCAAAAATTTAGGGACTTTTATTGAAGGAAAATTAAATATTAGGTGCTTATATATGTTTTCTGACTCTTTTTCAAGTTTATCAAGATTTGGAAAAACCTTATTTACCTCATTTTGAAGCATAATTTGAATACTGTCATCTTTTCTTTTCATCCATACACTGTCAGGAAATTGACTCGGAAATAAAAAATTATAGTTTTTTTTTAAATTTTGAAATCTTTTACTATTAACAGATGCAAACTTTAAATCAAATCTATCAAATTTAATTTCTAGAGGAATTTTTTCTATTTTTAAATTACTTTTTTTATTATTTGAGCATCCTAAAAAAATGAATATAAGACAAAATATTTTTAACATAAGAAATATTAATAACTTGTATTGGTTTAACATATACTTTGTGCTTTTATTTGCGAAGTGTTAAATTAAAAAAATATTTAATGAAAAACATTCAAAAATTATCAGAGTTTATTGAAAATTGGTTAATTAAATATATTAAAAAATATAAGATGGATGGATTTGTAATTGGTGTTTCTGGCGGAATAGATTCAGCTGTAACTTCAACAATTTGCGCTAGAACAGGATATCCGACTTTATGCTTAGAGATGGGGATTCATCAAAATATATCTCAAGTTTCTAGAGCAAAAAAACATATCCAGTGGTTGGAGGAAAATTACAAAAATGTTTCTCACCACAATTTGTCTCTTACTAAACTGTTCGATGAATTTTGTGTTACTCTACCCAACGGAATTGACAATGGTAAGGAAAAACTTGCTCTAGCAAATTCTAGAGCCAGGTTGAGAATGACAACTTTGTATTATTTTTCAACAATAAATAATTATTTGGTGGCTGGAACAGGAAATAAAGTTGAAGATTTTGGAATAGGATTTTATACCAAATACGGTGATGGTGGGGTGGATATAAGTCCAATTGCAGACTTAATGAAATCAGAGGTTTTTATTTTGGCAAAATATTTAAATGTTATAGAGGACATTCAAAAGTCTAGTCCAACAGATGGACTGTGGGATGATGATAGAACTGATGAGGATCAAATAGGAGCAAGCTATGAAGAAATTGAATTTGTAATGAAAACCATTGAAATGAAATCCAAAGAAACTTTAACTAGTAGACAGGAAGAAGTCCTGAAACTTTATAAAAATTTAAACAGCCAAAATAAGCATAAAATGAATCCAGTTCCTGTTTGTAAGGTGCCAAAATATTTAAAGAACTCTATTCAGTTTTGATGATACGATTCTTCTTAGTTGGTAATATCCCATTACATCTTCAAGAACGCTTTTATTGCTCTTGGATTTAATATTTTCTTGAAGAGATTCTATTTTTTTACCGACTAACAATTTTCGCAAACTTAAGATGGTTTCTGTAACCATTACACCGACATTTTCTGATGGCAACTTTACATAAATATTTTTTTTATCCCACTTATGTAAAAAGTGCTTTTCTTCCTGTAGTATAATTGAACTAACTATTTTGCTTAGTTTGCTCGATAAACTAGGTACAATTTTTTCAATTAAAACGAAACCATTTATTTGGTATTCAGTCATTAACATATCGAATAAATCTCTGAATTCTTTATTTGCAAATTCAATTTCATCTTGTTGAAGATCCAAAAATATTTTCTCATATACCTTGGAATTGACATATTTGCTTTTTTCTATTATTTCGTCGTCTTCCTCTGAAAAAATAAGTATTGATTCGTTAAAAGTTTCCGTTTTTTGACCATACAAAATTAAAATTGTTATTATCTTTTTTTCTAACTCATATAGCTCATCTATTGAATCCTCTTTCGAACTTTGATTTTTAACAATGTTGAAAGATTGAGAGGGCTGATTTCGAAATCGATTCTCCTTACTCTTTTTAATTCTAGATAAAGTGTCAAAAATTGAATCTTCTGAAATTTTCATAATTTTTGAACAGGTCTGAACGTACAATTCCCTTTTAATTATGTCTTTCACAAGGCTAATGCTTTTAACAATATTATTTATGATTTCAGCTTTTTTTGTGGGTTCATTTTCGTATTCTATAGCTAATAATGATGCCTTAAACTTTATAAAGTCTAGACTGTTCTGGTTTATGAAATCTTTGATATAATCTAAAGA
>JBELIL010000017.1:0-22689 GCA_042090925.1 Flavobacteriales bacterium | reverse complement strand
AAAAGAGGAGGCTTCAGCAGAGGAAGCACCAGCTGAAGAGGCTGCCGCAAAAGAGGAGGCTTCAGCAGAGGAAGCACCAGCTGAAGAGGCTGCCGCAAAAGAGAAGGCTTCAGCAGAGGAAGCACCAGCTGAAGAGGCTGCCGCAAAAGAAGAGACTTCATCAGAAGATGCTCCAAACCAAGAATAATTAAATATTCAAAATTTAATTTAAAGTTTTGGTTTGTACCTTTCTAAATAAAAAATTTCCTTAAAGTTTCTAATTATGGACATCTCGACAGATAAAAAAGGGTTTTTTTTATTTGCATACATTCACCCTAAGTCGAATTTTAAAGGGGAGATAAAGATCAAATTAATAAATAATTATACCATTGATTTTAAATCAATTGAAACTATTTTTATAGAAGAGAATAATATTTTAATTCCTTATAAATTAAAAAAAATCAAAAATCTCAAAAAAAATAATTTAACATTAAACATTGATGAAGTAGACTGTGAATCAAAGGCTCAGCAACTATTTTCTAAAAAATGTTTTCTTCCCAAAAAGGTCTTACCAGAAAGAAAAGGAATTGATTTTTACGGTTTTCAGGTCAAAGACTTTGTAGTGATTGATAAAAACAAACAAAAAATTGGAACTATTGTAGAGATTATAGAGAAGCCTTTTCAATCACTCATGGTTGTAAATGCTAATTCAAAGCAAATACTTATTCCAATACATCAAGACATAATTCTAAGTGTGAGTCACGCAAAAAAAGAAATACAAGTAGAGTTGCCAAATAATTTTTTAGATCTTTTTTAAAAATCTAAAATCAACCCAATTGTAGGGAATGGAGTATCCGAGCTGTCTGTGTCAATTTTTTTTAGGTTTATGGGTTCAATTAAAATTCCATCCAATCGCCTTTCAAGACCGTACTCTGGAGGCCGAGGTATTTTTTGTGCAAGAATATTTTGAATCTCAAAATAAATATTTAGAGATGTTTTCTTAAAATTCCATTTTTTATCAATTCTAATATCAGCTTGGCTGAAAACGTCTAAATATACTTGTCCAATTTGAGAATAATCCAATATAATTCTTGGATAAGAAAGCCTACTTTCAAATTGATTAACCGGTGCATAAGGTGTTCTTCCGGAATACCTGTATCTCATGGAAACCTCCCAATTTCTATTTAGTTTATAACCCCCAGTAAATGACAAGAGATTTCTACTATCCCAAACCGACGGAATCAAATCATTATTTAAATCACTGAATTCACTGAAAAAATATGTATATGCAAATATTCCGTAAAAGTTTTTATTGAGTTTTTGTTGAAAAAGAAACTCAATTCCATAAGAACTACCAATTCCACTTGCATTAATAGGTTCGTTACCATATACTTCAAACCCACCTCCTTTATTGGCAAGTGAAATTTGGTCAATTATCGAAATAGGATAATTGCTATATTCTTTCAAAAAGCCCTCTAAAGTGATCCTTGATTTTGAGGTTCGATTAAATTCAATTCCCATTACAGTATGTTTACTTCTAATATAGTTTATGTCTCTATTAACAAAAACACCATTAATATCTTTAAACCCAATCATTGTGTATGGTGGTAATTTGTTGTACCAACCAATAGAGCCATTTAATTTCCAAGTATTATTTTTTGTAATTGAATAGCTAAATCCCATTCTAGGAGAAAGATTACCTATCAAACTACTTTTCGAAAGAAAACTGTCTTTATCGCTTCTAATTCCAAAGAATAAATTTAAGTTATCATTTAAAAAAGATCTGCTGATTTTCCCAAAAAAACCATATTTATAGAAATTTATTTTGGACTCGTAATCAAATTGCTCAAGAATACCCAGCGTAGTATTTTTATATTTTGATAGTTGAAAATTTAGTCCATACCCTAATTTCCAATCACCTAAAAATTTTGTAATATGAGATCTTATTTTTGTTTCTTTTTCAATAGCATCGTTCTGGTAAATTAATCCAGATTCGTTTTCATTATTCTGAAATCTGCTAAAATTATTTTTTAGTTCATTTGAACTTAATGTGGTAAGAATTCTCCCATTTCCATTTGCAAATTTTTTAATCCAAGAAATCCCAAAAGTATTTGTTCTTTGCTTGATTATTGGAACCTGTTCTATAACGGCAGTTTGCTCAGCATCAAAATCTTCGGGAGCAACTACCGAAAAGTCGTCAATTGAGCCTATACCCATGATGCTAATACTATTTAGATTATCAATCCTATGATCAATTTTAAACTGATAGTCAATATAGTCGGGTCTAATAGGTAATCCCACAAGTTCAAAAACATATTGTAGATAACTTCTTCTCAATGAAAACATCAATGACGTTTTTGAAATCTTTTCTTTACCTTTAAAAATAGGTGTATTTATTGTTATTCCAGCCTCGCTAGCCCCAATCCTAAACTTGCCACTAAATTTTTCCCTATTTCCATCTCTTTGTTCAAACAATAAAACACCCGATAATGGGTTGTCAAATTCTGCTCCAAAAGAGGAGGTAGATAGAGTTACTTCTCTTATAAAGTCAACATTTAACATTCCAACTGGTCCACCGGCACTACCTTGTGTGCTAAAATGATTTATATTGGGAATCTCCATTCCGTCTAAATAGTATACAGTTTCGTTTGGAGCCCCCCCTCTTATAATAAAGTCATTTCTAAAACCACCAATCGATGGAGAAATACCGGGTAAACTTTGGGCAACTTTTGCAATATCATTATTTCCTCCAGGATAGGTTTCTATTTCAACTGCTGATAAAGATTGTATCGATAGAGGTGTTTCGTTTTCCTTTTTAAATGGACTTTTAAATAAAACCACCTCATCTAATAGATCAGATACTTCTTCTAGCTTAAATAATAAATTTGGGGAACCCGCTGATTTTACTATAACATTAAAGATTACTTCTGTCTTGTAACCCAAGTAACTTGCGACTATATTATAGCTATCAAACTGAATTTTTTCAAGTTTGAAGTATCCATTTTGATCTGAAATAGTTCCTAAGGACTCACCCTCAATTAATATTGTTGCCCCCTGAAGCGGAAAAAGAGTTTTGCTATCGACCACCCTGCCAGTTAAAATTCCAAAATTTTGAGAATATGAAAATTTAAATAATATACAGATAAGAATTGTTAAGATATTAAACTTAATATTTTTCAAAATAATTTATTTTTTCTTCTTTCTAGCTATTTTCTTCTTTTCTTTGTTTTCTTCCTCTTGTATTTTTAATTTTCTTTCTTCTTGTTTTTCCTCATAGAGACCTCTTAATCCCTCAAGATCTTCGGTGCTTATTTTTTCTTGATCGGGTGCCTGTAGAGCTCTATCCTCTACTCCAAAAAAATCTTTGTCAGTTTGTTTTCTCATTATCTCTTTTGCTGCCTTTAAATTATAATATAACCCTGGATCAATCATTTTATTTGCCACATAGTTTTCCTTATTTTCTTTGTCCCATCTAATAAATATGAATCCCCCTTTAGATTTTTCATCATATTTCACCCTAAACACCTTAGCATGATTTGGTAGCCTTTGATATATTTTTATTTCATCTATTATATAACCAGCAAGGTCAAGTAATTCCTCTACAAAAATTTTTTGTCCTTCATCGGATTTATCATTTATGGGTTCTAGATAAATCTCCTCATATTCGTCTTCATCATAATCATCAAACTGAGCATTTATTTCGAAAAAACTAGCAAACAATAAAAATATTAGAATTTTAACTCTCATATCATTTTTTTTACAACATAAGTTACAATACCCCAAATTGAAAGTTCATTTCCTTCATCAATTTTTATAGGAGAATATCTTGAATTTTCAGGCATTAAATAAATTTCTTTATTTTTCAATTTTAATCGTTTTACGGTAAACTCTCCATCTAAAAAACATACAGCTATAGATCCATTTTTGGGCTCCTCACTTCTATCAATTACAATTAAATCTCCATCACTAAGCCCAGCACCTTGCATTGACTCACCATCTACTCTAGCGTAAAATGTAGCTTCTTCATTTTTTATAATCTCCTTGTCCAAACTTATTCTAATTTCTTTAAAATCATCAGCTGGAGATGGAAAGCCAGCAGATATGCTATTACTAGTAAGCGGGATTGAACGAGACTCATCTAAATTTGGTTTAAAAAAAAATATTCCTTCCTTTATTTTTTTCATCTGTCTATTTATTTAACTTTTATTATCTCTTTTATATCGGTAGTGTAACGAGAGGAAAGGTGTTCTTGTCGCATCTTCCAAGTTTGATTTAGATCTTGGTTCCCTAACTTTAAAAAATTTTCCCCAAATCTCAGATGAATTTTATCGATTATTTTCATTAAATCTCCATGCGTATTGCCCGTATTTTGAAAAAGATTTAACTGTTTTGAATCTGAAGGAGTCAACTCTGTTAATATTACTCCAGCTTTTTTGTAATGAATATTTTTTTTAAATATTCGTCTGAGACCTATATTGGCATATTTTGCTATTGTTATTGCTGAGTTAGTTGGGTTAGGTAAATTTATCAAACTGCTGTTATAATATTGCTCATTACCTAGTAGATGAGAACTAGTCTGTATGAAAATTATAATGGTCTTGCAATTGCTATTTTGACGCCGTAATTTCTGAGAACATATTGATGCATAGGTCACTACGCGCTCTTCTAATTCCCAATATTTTTTTATCACCTCTTTGAAACTCCTAGTAGTTGCAATTGACTTTTTGTCTGGGTTTTCTTCGTCTAGACCGATACAAGAATGCCCTTTTAAATCTTCCTTTAATCGAAGGCCAAGAATACTCATATTTTTTTTGACCCACTGGTCAGAAAGTTTACAAAAATCATTTGCCGTTGCAACACCATTTTTTATAAGTAACTTCTTGTATTGTCTACCTATACCCCAAACATCTTCAACTTTTGTCCATTTGAGTGCATTTGAAATTTGCTTTTCTGATTTTATCAAATACACCCCCCTTGTTTTATGGACATATTTTTTTGCAATTTTATTTGCGATTTTTGCAAGTGCCTTTGTTGGGGCAATACCTATAGATACAGGAACTCCTGTCCAACATTTTATTTTTTGTTTCAAAAGCAGCGCTTCCTTTTCTAAGTCATAATATTTGAATCCCCTAAAATCTAGAAATGCTTCGTCTATACTGTAAATTTCAATATTTGGCGTGTGCATACTAAGAATTTTCATTATACGTTGACTCATATCTCCATAAAGTGGATAATTTGATGAAAAGACAGTCACCTGTTCCTTTTTAAACACATTTAAGTATTTAAAGGCAGGCGCTCCCATTGGTATACCAAGGGCTTTTGCCTCGTTGCTTCTAGAGATCACACATCCATCGTTATTTGATAAAATAACAACTGGAGAGTCTTCTAATTTAGGTTGAAAAACTCTCTCACAAGAAACGTAGAAATTATTGCAGTCGACTAATGCAAACATATGATTAAAAATAGTAATTTTATCTAAGATTTGAAGTCCTATTAGAATGGATAAATATTCTTTCTTGAATGCTGCACATACTGGTTATTTTGCTGAAATGTATGAAAAATATTTGCAAGAGCCAGACAGTGTGGAAGGAAGCCTAAGGGCTTTCTTTCAGGGTTTTGATTTTGGAATTGAAAATAACCAAAATGGGCATTCTAAAACTAGTGAAAAAGAAATTCCAAAGCATTTAGAACGAGAGTTTAAAGTAGTTCAGCTGATAGATGCGTATCGGAAAAGTGGTCATCTTTTTACAAAAACAAATCCGGTTCGTGAAAGGAGAACATACAGTCCAAATCTTGATATAAAAAACTTTGGTTTATCTGTAGATGATTTGAATGAGGTTGTTGGGGCTGGGGAAACAATGGGAATAGGACCCTCCACACTTTCTCGAATAATAAAATATCTCCAGGATATTTATTGTGATTCAATTGGAATTGAATATATGTATATTAGAAATCCAAAGAGGGTTAAGTGGATTCAAAATAAGTTACATAAAAATAATAATCACCCAAACTTTACAACTGAACAGAAAAAACACATATTAAAAAAGCTAACCCAAGCTGTCTCATTTGAAAATTTTTTACATAAAAAATATGTTGGTCAAAAAAGATTTTCTCTGGAGGGAGGGGAATCATTGATTCCTGCTTTAGATGCACTGATAATGAAAGCTGACAACAAAGGAGTAGAGGAGTTTGTAATGGGAATGTCTCATAGAGGTAGGTTGAATACTTTGACGAATATTTTTGGAAAATCAAGTCGCGACATATTCTCTGAATTTGACGGTAAAGATTACGATGAAATTGTTTTTGATGGGGATGTCAAATATCATTTGGGCTGGACTTCTAGAATTGATCCTAATGGCGATGGAAAAAAAATTAATATAAACTTAGCTCCAAATCCTTCACATTTGGAAACAGTAGGAGCTGTTGTTCAAGGAATTTCTAGAGCTAAACTTGAAAAAAAATACAATTTAGACACAAAAAAAGTATTACCAATTATTGTACACGGAGATGCAGCAATTGCTGGCCAAGGGTTGCCTTACGAAATAGTTCAGATGGCTAAATTGAAAGGCTACGGAACTGGTGGAACCATACACATTGTAGTAAATAATCAAATTGGTTTCACAACTAATTATCTAGATGCTAGATCTTCTACTTATTGTACTGACGTAGCGAAGGTTACTTTATGTCCAGTTTTACATATCAATTCAGATGACGTAGAGGCAGTTGTTCATGCTGTATCTTTTGCGTTGGATTATCGCATGGAATTTGGTGAAGATGTTTTTATTGATTTGTTAGGATATAGGAAGTATGGACATAACGAAGGAGATGAACCAAGATTTACACAACCACAACTATACAAGGCTATTGGTAATCATAAAAATCCAAAGCAGATATATGCAGAAAAACTTTTTGATGAAGGAATAATAGATACCAATCATCTTAAAAAAATTGAAGATGAGTATAGTAAATCTTTAGAAACACATTTACAGGATTCAAAAAAGATACAGACCACTGAAATCACACCTTTTATGGCTGATGAATGGAGTAATTATAAAAGGGAAGATGAGTCAAAGATGTTGACAACAATTAGTACCTCTGTCTCGAGCGAAGAACTACTTAAAGTTGCTAAGGCTATAACTCAATTACCTTCCGAAAAAAAATTCCTTAGAAAAATTCAAAAATTAATTGATGATAGGAAAAAGATGTTTTTTGAAAAAGATTCTTTGGATTGGGCAATGGGAGAAATGCTAGCTTATGGAAGTCTCCTCCTAGAAGGTCACGATATTAGAGTTTCAGGACAAGATGTTGAAAGAGGAACATTTTCACATCGTCATGCAATAGTTAAAGCTGAGGATTCAGAGGAAGACGTTATTTTACTAAACAAAATATCAGATAATCAGGGCAAATTCAGAATTTATAATTCTCTTCTTTCCGAGTACGGTGTGTTAGGGTTTGATTATGGTTATTCAATGGCAACACCTAATTCTCTTACCATATGGGAAGCGCAATTTGGTGACTTCTCAAATGGAGCACAAATAATGATTGATCAGTATATTTCAGCAGCCGAGGACAAATGGAAGCTTCAAAATGGTATAGTTCTTTTGCTTCCTCATGGATATGAAGGACAGGGAGCTGAACATTCTTCAGCGAGAGTTGAGAGGTATTTGCAATTATGCGCAAAGGATAACATGTTTGTTGCAAATTGTTCTACTCCTTCAAATTTATTTCATCTTTTAAGAAGGCAAGTAAAGTTAAGTTATCGTAAGCCTCTTATAATTTTTACTCCTAAAAGTTTATTGAGACATCCACTTGTAGTTTCCAAGGTAAAAGATTTTACTGATGGTAATTTCAAAATGGTTATTGATGATTTTAATGTAGATTCTAAACAAGTAAAAAAATTAGTTTTTTGTTCAGGAAAATTTTATTATGACTTATATAGAGCCAGGGAAGACAGAAAAGTTAAAGATGTTGCAATCGCTAGAATAGAGCAATTATTTCCATTACCAATCGAAGAAATAAGAAATATTTTAGATAAATATTTTAATGCAAATGATATTATTTGGGCTCAAGAAGAACCAAAAAATATGGGTGTTTGGGGTCATTTATTATTACATCTTCCGGAGGCAAAAGAGTTTCGCTCTGTATCACGTAGGTTTTATGGCTCCCCTGCAGCTGGAAGTTCCAAAAGGTTTAATAAAAGACATAATGAAGTGATAGATTATGTTTTTGACGAAAAAAAAGATAATTTTAAACTAAAGAAAAAACAAAAAAAAAGAGAAACTAAACAGTTATGAAATTAGAAATGAAAGTTCCCTCTCCAGGGGAATCAATAACTGAAGTAGAAATTGCTCAGTGGTTAGTTTCAGATGGAGACTTTGTTGAAAAAGATCAGGCTATTGCTGAGGTTGATTCAGATAAAGCCACCCTTGATTTACCTGCTGAAGCCAGTGGTGTCATTACTTTAAAGGCAGAAGAAGGTGATTCTATTGAAGTAGGGCAGGTTGTTTGTCTAATCGACACAGAGGCAACTGGAGGTCAAAACAAATCCCAGTCACCAAAAAAAGGTATTGAAAAAGAAGTAGATCTAGGTGTTCAAAAAAAGGAATTTACTCCTGAAAAAACCTATGCTTCTAATCATACATCCCCTGCTGCCAGGAAAATACTTGACGAAAAGGGAATAAACCCAATTGACATTGATGGGTCTGGAAAAGACGGAAGAATTACCAAAGAGGATGCTATCAATGCCAAAGCATCAATGGGTACTGCTCCAAAAGGAATTGAGAGAAACCATGATAAATCAAAAATGTCTCTTCTTAGAAGAAAAGTTGCTGAAAGATTGGTAAGTGCCAAGAACGAAACTGCAATGTTAACCACATTTAATGAAGCCAATATGAGTGAGGTATTTTCTTTAAGAAATAATTTTAAAGAGTTATTTAAGGATAAGCATGATGTTGGTCTTGGATTTATGAGTTTTTTCACAAAAGCTGTTGTTTATGCTTTAAAGCAATACCCAGATGTCAATTCAATGATAGACGGAGATTTTCAAATCAAATATGATTATTGTGATATAAGTGTTGCTGTATCTGGCCCTAAAGGTTTAATGGTACCTGTTTTGAGAGGCGCTGAGAAATTGACTTTCAAAGAAATTGAATTGGAAATTAAAAGATTAGCTTTAAGAGCAAGAGATGGTGAAATCACTGTTGATGAAATGACTGGAGGTACATTTACAATTTCCAACGGAGGTGTATTTGGTTCCATGCTCTCAACACCAATAATAAATCCTCCTCAATCAGGGATATTAGGAATGCATAATATAATTCAACGCCCTGTGGCAATAGAAGGCAAGGTTGTAATCCAGCCGATGATGTATTTAGCCTTTTCCTACGATCATAGAATAATTGACGGTAGAGAGTCAGTCGGTTTTTTAGTCGCAATAAAAGATGCAATTGAGAATCCTCTCGAAAAATTGATGGATAATAATCCAAAAAAATCACTAGAATTATAGAAAGCTAAATCAAATCTATCAAAAGTTTTTCATAGTTTATTTTTGCTTTTATTTCGTTTAAAATATCACCACCCAATATTCCGTCGATTTTTTTTTCTTTTTGTTCTTCAAGTGCATTATTAATCGTACTCATATCTATTAGCATAAGTGTAACATCTATTATTTTTTGAGAGTCAAAAATTAATTTGCAATTATCACTAGAAATAGCACCCATTTTTCTTTCTGCAGCAGATGTAAGTTCAATTTCCTTTCCTTTAGATTGAATATTATATTTTTCTTTTTTCAAAACATCAAAACAACTGTTTGAAGCACCAGTATCAACTAAGAACCTAGCATCTATATTATTTAGTTTGAGGTTACAGACTATGTGTTTACTTTTGGTAAACTCAAGTAATATTTTTTTCTTTTTTATTTTCAATTAATTAGGATGAATACATTAAAGATAAAAATTTAGAGTATTCTTGACATTCAAATACATAAATTTGTCTTGTGAATTTTATTGATACTCATACCCATTTATATTTAAAAGATTTTGATATTGATATTGATGAAGAAATAAAAAATTCAATCAGTCTAGGAATTAATGAATTTTATTTACCATCAATCGATAGTTCATACACAAATAGAATGATAGACTTAAAAAATAAATATCCAAACGAAATGAAATTAATGATGGGTCTACATCCAACCCATATTGATACCGATTTTAAGATTGAAATAGATCATATAAAAAAAATGCTTGGAGAGGTGGAATTTTCTGCTGTTGGAGAAATAGGTATAGATTTGTACTGGAATAAAAAAAACCTCAAAAATCAAATTAATATTTTTATTCAGCAAATCGAAATTGCATTATCAAACAAATTGCCAATTGTAATTCATTGCAGAGATGCATTTGATGAAGTATACAAAGTTTTATTAAATTTTAAAAAAGACAATCTCTCTGGAATCTTTCATTGTTTCACAGGAACAAAAGAAGAAGCGAATAAAATAATAGATTTAAATTTTAAATTAGGTATTGGGGGTGTTGTAACATTTAAAAACGGGGGTATTGATAAATTTTTAAATCAAATTCCATTGACATCAATAGTTTTAGAAACGGATGCTCCATACCTTGCTCCACATCCTCACAGAGGGAAAAGGAATAAAAGTTCTTATTTGGTAACCATTGCTGAAAAAATCGCTCTAATTTACAACTTACCAATAGAAAAGATTGCTCAACAAACAACCAAAAATGCAAGAAGTGTATTTAAAATTTAGTGTAATTTTAAAATTTAAAAGAGAGGTGGCCGAGTGGCTTAAGGCGCACGCTTGGAAAGCGTGTATGCGTTAATAGCGTATCGAGGGTTCGAATCCCTTCCTCTCTGCTAACTTAAATTTTAATTTCTGTAATCTAATGCTGGTTCTCTGTCCCCCAAAAGAGGAATGTATTTAAAATCTTGTCCCCTAATATCGATAAATTCTTTTTTGATTTTACTAATTAATCCATTCGACTCTAGTAATTCTATACCTGAAAGAGTCATTGCTTTAGCGGCTTGCATCATACCCTTCAGACCAATGCTTGTTCCCCCGGCTGCTACAGCTTGCCAACTGTGTGCTGGTGTACCAGGCACCCAGGTTGCTCCTCGAAGGCCAGCTGTTGGTACTGTATAACTAACATCACCCACATCTGTCGAGCCACCAATACCTTCTGGATTTGAATCATATGGTGCAACATTGTGAATGTATTTCATATTTAGAGGTTTTTCAAGTGTTGCTGAAATTTTTTTAGCAAACTCTAATTCTTGATCATTATACTTAAAGCCTCCTATCTTAGTAAAATTACGATGAACCATTTGTTGAAGTGTTGGAACATGAAGCAAATCATGAGTACCTCCAATCATTTCGTATTCCATTTTTGTTCCCGTTCCTAACGCTGCTCCCTCTGCCGCTTTAACAATTCTATCGAACAAAACCATTACTTTATCTCTCTTTGGATGTCGTGAATAGTAATATACTTCAGCAAAATCAGGAACAACATTGGGGGCCTCACCTCCACGTGTAATTACATAGTGAATACGAGCAGATGTATCCATATGTTCACGCATAAGATTTGACATATAGTTCATTGCCTCGACCGCATCTAAAGCTGAGCGACCTTCTTCCGGAGCACCTGCGGCATGAGCAGATCGTCCATAAAAACGAAACTTTGCCGACTTATTCGCCAGTGCCGGACGAGGATTTGCTGAGTTTTCGTCGTCAGAATGCCAATGTAAGGCAACATCAACATCATCAAATAAACCAGCCCTTGTCATATATACTTTACCAGAACCCCCCTCCTCTGCAGGACAGCCATAATATCGAATTGTACCTTTGACTTTATATTTTTCAATATATTTTTTTAAACTAATAGCTGCAGCAGCGGATGCAGTTCCAAAAAGATGGTGTCCGCAGGCATGACCTCCTCTTCCTTCATTGGTAACCTTGTAAGGCAATGCTTTTTGAGAGAGGCCAGGTAATGCATCATATTCTCCAAGAATCGCAATTATTGGACCCCCATTATTATGTTCCGCTATAAATGCAGTAGGAATGCCAGCCACACCAGCCTGTATCGTAAAGCCAGCCTCTTTAAGTTTATTTTGTAACAGAGCACTACTTTTCTCTTCTTGATATCCCATTTCTGCATAGTCCCATATCTGCATGGCCACTTTTGCATAATCGCCTTTTGATGAATCTAAATCTGATAAAATATAATCTGATTGACCATGGGTGGAAGATGAAAGAATACCTATAAGAAATAAAAAAAAATATTTCATATCATTGGTTTTTACTCAAACTTCTAAAATTAGAATGATTTTAACAAATTTAAGTTCATATTTATAATAAGATATTAGTTTTCTTAATTTACTTAATGGTTATAATTATTCATTTATAGTAATAAAAATTGGTAAATGGTCAGATGGCCAATGTCCGTTTGGTAACTTTTTGCTAACATGCTTATATTCGTAGATATTAAGATTTTTCGTAAAAATATAATCTATTCTACTTGTCAGTTTACTTTTCAAGTCAAAACCATTAAAAGTACCAAATGGTTTTTTCTGATGAATTTCATTAAATGAATCGTCAAGACTCTCTTTTAGTAATTTGATAGGGGTTTCACTGGGCACAGAATTAAAGTCACCCATAACGACAATTGCATTTTTAAAATAATCATTTAATTTAATATGATTTATAATCACATTAACGGATTTCTCCCTTGCAATTTTACCGATATGATCGAAATGTGAATTATACACAACTAATTTTTTATTTGAATTTAAAGTGGTGAAAACTCCAACAGTTGCAATTCTGTTCAAAGCTGCATCCCACCCAATTGTGGGTTTTTCTGGGGTTTTTGATAACCAAAAAGTTTCGTCTTTCTCTAATTTAAGCTTATTATTTTTATAATAAATAGCAGAATATTCTCCATCATTTTTACCATCTCTTCCTTCACCAATCATGCTATATTCATTCAATTGTTTTGACAAATACAAAATTTGATTTGGAAGGCCCTCTTGGATTCCTAGAATATCTGGATTTGATTTTTTAATTAAAGAAACTAAACCTTTTTTTCTTTCATCCCATCGATTGATTCCATCTTCTTGATTATCGAGTCGTATGTTATATGTCATTAATTTCAGTCCTTTGGAAGAATTTGAACAAGAGAAAATAATTAAAAAAACTGATGGTAATGTTTGTAATAATACCCTTTTTATCCGCATATGAATAAAGCTTATTTTAATTCTTTAAAGTCTTTAATATTTCTTTTCGCTTGTAAATGGTGTCTATCGATATGAAATCTTAAAAATTCTAGCCTTTGCTGAAAATCCAATTCTCCTGAAATGGGATGAGCATGGGCAATTACTCTTAGCATATCATCATTAAGATTGCTGGTAAATTCAGCAAGAATACCTCTAAGACTAATCATAGAATTGATCCAAAATGTAATTGATCCTCTAACTCTTGGAGCTGCAATATCTGGAACTTGCTCCTTTTGTTTCCAGGTTAATTCAACTACTCTTTCAATTGTCAACTCTTTATTTTTTGATTCATATTTAGGCTTCCTTTTCCCTTCTAAAATTTCAGCTAAAACCTTAGCCATAACTGCTACTCCTAAAAATTCTGCCCAATAAAGGTGTTCAGTTATTTCAACTATATCCCATGAAGATTCAGTTGGTTTATGCTTCGTGGCTTCCTTTGATAAATCTCCAATTGTCTTGATGTAAATATCGCGCGAAAATTCAATGGAGCTTAGAAGTTTTTCAACTGTCGCCATTTTGATGTATTAATTATTTTAATAAATATAAAAAGAAACTTTTTGATTTAATTTTATTTAATTAGTAAAAGAATTTAATTTCTAAAAATGGATGATAATTTTCCAATATGGACCCCTTTATCTGTAAATATTTCGTCTAGTAATATGTCATCATTTCAAGAATTTGTTTCCAATAAAACTGGTCGCCATTTTGAAAATTATAAAGCGTTACATTATTGGTCAGTAAACGAGTTATCAGAATTCTGGGAATGCATTACATCATTTTTTAATATAAAATTCGCAAAACCTTATTCTTATGTTGTTAAAAATAAAAATCCATTTTTTAAAACCAAATGGTTTGGAGATTCCTATCTGAGCTATGTTCAGCATATTGAAAGAAACTTTCAAACTAAGCAAAATGCAATTATTTATACAAATGAGAAACAGGAAGATACATTTATTACATGGAATGCATTGTTTACTAAGGCATGTGAAATTAAAAAGCAATTATTAGATAAGGGTGTAAAAAAAGGAGATTGTGTAGTTGGTTATTTATCAAATCACCCAATTACAATTGCATCATTTTTGGCTACAAATTCTATTGGGGCAGTATGGAGTTGTTGTTCCCCTGACTTTGGACTTGAGAGCGTTATCTCTAGACTAGGTCAATTAAAGCCAATTGTACTGATTGGGATTCGAGAATATTCATACAATGGTAAAAAATATAAATTATCGGACAGAATTAATCTTTTACAAAAAGAAATTAGAACAATTGAATCGGTTCTTTGTTATGATATAGGTTTTGAGTCATGGAATTTAAAAACTGAAGATAAAATATCATTAGGATCAGTTGAGGTAGAATATGACCATCCAATTTGGGTTTTGTATTCCTCTGGAACTAGTGGCATCCCTAAAGCAATAACTCATCGTACAGGAGGAATGATTATGGAGCAATACAAAGCTATTGCACTTCATCAAAATTTAAAACTAGGAGACCGTTTTTTTTGGCACACGACAACAGGTTGGATGATGTGGAATTATGCACTTGGAGCTTTGCTTTGTGGGGGTGTACTGTGTATTTACGATGGATCCCCCAACTATCCTGACCTTGGAGCTCAATGGCGTTTTGCTTTGGATAAATCTGTTAACCATTTTGGACATGGGGCATCATTTTTTATTGAAAGCATGAAAAATAATTTAAAAGAGATAAATAAGAACAAATTCCCAAAGCTAAAGTCAATAGGTTCTACCGGATCACCGCTTTCAGAGGAAACATTTTATTGGTTGCAAAAAAGACTTCCGAATACTCAGATTATTTCTTTAAGTGGAGGCACTGATGTTTGTTCCGCATTTCTAGGAGGGAATCCTTATTTACCAGTTTACGCAGGTTACTTGCAATGCGAGATGTTAGGAGCTTCAGTTGAATGTTGGAACGAAAAAGGGGAAAAAGTAAACAACGAAAAAGGTGAGCTGGTTATTACAAATCCAATGCCCTGTATGCCGATTTTTTTTTGGGGAGATAGTCAAAATAAGATCTACACAAGTAGTTATTTTGAGAAATTTAAAGATGTTTGGACTCACGGAGATTGGATAAAAAAAAGTGAAACCAAAGGAATTAAAATACTTGGACGTTCAGATTCTACATTAAATAGGAAGGGAGTTAGAATTGGGACTTCAGAAATATATTCAGCCTTGGATCAGCTTTTCGAAATTACAGATTCAATAATTTTAGATCTACCAAATAAAAGAGACCACTCACAATTATTTCTTTTTGTAGTTACAAATAAAAACCTAGATTTTGAATTAATTGATAAGATAAAAAATCAATTAAAAATTAAATGTTCGCCTCAATATATCCCTGATAAAATAGTTTCAATTAGGGAAGTGCCTTATACGTTAAGCGGTAAAAAATTAGAAATACCAATTAAAAAAATATTATTAGGTAGTGACCCATCCGAAGTAATCAAGTATGACTCATTAAAAAACCCAAAAAGTATTGAATTTTTTATAAAATTTAGACAATTGGTACCTAATTGAAACAAATTGGTAATTTTACTTTTAATATGAAATTAATAATATATGTTTTATTACTATTAATTTTTTGTTCTGGATTAAATGCGCAAGAAGCATCCAAAATTAAACTTAGGAATGTATCTGTTAGCGATAGCAGACTACCAACTGTTTTTTTATTTGGACAAGAATTTACAGCTAGACAAAGAAATACTCTTTTAATGGAAATCTTAAGTTCAAGATTCTATAACCCAAATTTTAAAATGGAGGTTAATTTCCAGGAATTTATTTCAAAAAGAAAATTTAATTTTATCCATAAAGGAGCTATCGAAATAATCATAAATTCATCGAAACTTACAAACAGAAATTTATTTGTAACATATCATGGAGCTTCTGATATTCAGATGCCTAATAGTGATAAGATAAATACTTTTGTTAGGAGAGTTAAAGCAGTTTATATTGATAGTAGTAGAAATGGAATTCTAAAGAGGGATGAATTAAAAAAAGAAATTCTAAGTATAAATTCTGAAATAAATGAGCTAAGTTTAAAAAAGGGGAAAAATGATTATGAAACCGACTCACCATTTGAACTTGATAATTATTTAAAAAAAATTGAAAGAAAAAAAAAACGAGTCCTAAAAAGATATTTTAAAATTCCAATAATTCAAATTAAAATTCTAACACGTTAAAAGTTTCACTTTTAATAATCATTTTTTAAAATCCAAAATTCCCACGGTTTCATCCGGTATTCGTAAGAATAAGACAATCTTTTGAATTTTTCATCCTGATATCTTTTAAATACCCCATTATACGGAGATCTAAATCCTATATGGTTTCCAGACATATTAGCCACAAAAACAATTGTGTCTCCTTGTTTAGACCTTTCAAAAGCAAGAACTTTATCTGTCAAAGAGGTTTCTATTTGAGTGTAATTACCTGCTTGTCTGCCTGAATGTAACGCAGGATGAGAATTTTTAAGTTCTCCAAGTTTTTTTAATAGGTAATAAGTCTCTCCTGTTATTTTTGGAAAACTATCTTTTTCAAAAAAAAGCAACCGCTTATTTAAATCATATTCAACGCCACCGTACAAGAATGGAAGCCCAGGAGACATATAGTTAAGTGCCATAATTGTGTGTGCTGCCTCTCCGTACAATTCGTCTACTGTACCTGCCCAAGCATTTTCATCATGAGAACTAACAAAATTGAGTAGTAAGTGCTCAGGTTCATGTTGTAAAACAAAATTTTCACGGTGTTTGCTATAATCAATAACGGATTTATGTCCTTTAGCAATATCTTTAGTTAAGTGATGTCCAGGAAAATCATAAGATGCATTGAAGTTTTTTAAATGTTTCATCCCACCAGGGTGATTAGCATCTGTTTCCCCAAGAATAAAAACTGGTTTCAGTTTTTTTATTTCAGGTAGCAAATCTTCATAGAAATCCATTGGGATAGCGTAAGCCTGATCAATACGGTAACCATCAATATCGACTTCTTTAATCCAGTATAGCATAGCTTCTTTCATTGATTCACGCATAGAAAAATTACCGTAATCAAGGTCCGCAACGTCCGTCCATCCAAATGATTTTCCAGTTCTGGGGTCAATAGGGTCAATAATTTCTCCTGATTCATTTTTTAAGTAAAATTCAGGATGTTCCTTAATCCATATATGATCCCAACCTGTATGGCCAGGGACCCAATCAAAAATAACAAACATTCCTAATGCATGTGCCTCATTTACAAGAGATTTTAAATCATTTAATGTTCCATATTCTGAATTAACCCCTTTATAGTCTGAAACAGCGTAGTAACTACCCAGAGGACCTTTGCTTTTTGTTGTTGAAATTGGATAGGTAGGCATTAACCATAAAATATTTACTCCAAGATTTTTGATTTTTGGAAGTTCTTTTGCTAAAGCGTTAAAAGTTCCTTCCTTTGTGAATTGTCGAATATTAACCTCGTAAAGAATGCCTTTAGCCAAGTCTAAAGATGTTATATGATTGAATGTATTATGGGATTCTCCATTTTTTGATTTTTGGCAACAATACAAAATTAAAATCAGGCATGTGGTTAATATTTTTTTCAAATTTGATTGGGATTTAAAGTTATTAATAAACAATTTTTAATTAAAATTCATTGCAGTTTCAATTAAGGCCAAATGAGAGTATGCTTGAGGGAAATTTCCTAATAATCTTTTTGATTTAAAGTCAAGATCCTCGCTGAACAAACCCAAGTGATTACTATATGATAGAAGCTCATCAAAGTATTTTTTAGATTTCTCCTTTTCTCCTATTTTATATAGACTATATGCAAACCAAAAAGAACAAACTGTGAATGAAGAACTTGGCTTTCCGAAATCATCAATATTTTTATATCTGAATAGAAGGCCTTCGAACGAAAGTTCTCTTTCAATTGCTTTGACCGTACTTATATATTTTGGATCCATCGCATCAATAAATTCGTATTGTTCCATTAAAAGAACCGATGCGTCAAGATCATCACTACCGTATGATTGAGTAAATGCTTTTTTATTTTCATTCCATCCCTTTTCAATAATATCGTTTTTTATTTTGCTTCTTAATATTTCCCATTTTTTCGCGGATTTTTTTCTTTTGAAAATTTTAGAAACTTTAATTGCCCTGTCTACTGCGACCCAACATAATAGTTTTGAAAATGTAAAATGTCTATTTTCATTTCTAAATTCCCATATCCCTCTATCAGGGAGCTCCCAATTTTTTTCCACTACCCAAACAATCAATTTCACGATCGACCATAGTTCTTCGTGTTTATCATTGTCTTCTCGATATTTATCAATTTGAAAATGAATAGCATCCATTAAAATTCCGTAAATATCATTTTGTTTTTGAGAGTATGCTGCATTACCAATTCTTACGGGTTTAGAATTTTGATATCCAGCAAAGTGATCTAAAATCTTTTCTGTGAGATTTTTTTCTCCACTTATACCATACATAATCTGAAGTTTTTCATTCTTATCTGGAATCAAATTTACTATAAAGTCTATAAAGTTTTTTACAATTTTTTTGTGACCAAGTTTTGTGATTATTTTTATTACCATGGAAGCATCTCTGATCCAACAAAATCTGTAATCCCAGTTTCTAACTTCACCAATTGTTTCAGGTAGGGAGGTAGTAGCGGCTGCTAGAACGGCTCCTGTTTTTTCAAAAGTTAAAAGCTTTAATGTCATCGCACTTCTAAGAATTTCAGAATTATAATTTTTAAATTTTGGAGTTTTGTGGCACCAATTCATCCAGTATATTTTTGTTTTTTCAAAATCTAATACGATCTGGTTTATTGAAACTGGATTAATTTTTTCATTATACGATACCGACAAAAAGTAATTATTATCAATTTCAATCTCATTTCTCTCTAGTATATCATTTTTATCTAAGTCGGTATATAGATATAAAGTTCCATATCGTTTTTCATCAACTACACTAACAATAAATTCCTCTTTGACATAAGTATTTGTATTTCCTAATGCATATTCTAGCTTTGGATCATATAATACTTTGAGTTTTGGTTTTCCTTTTATAAGTTTTATAAATCTTATTATTTCTGGAGGTGAATAAAACGAGCCATTCTCTTTTTGATATCTTGGCATGAAGTCAATTAATTCGAAAGAATTTTCGCCATCATCAAATTTTGTAACAAGGATTGATGTGTTATCAATATACTTCTGAGAGGTATTGTATTTTTCAACACACTCTATTTTAAAATTACCACCTTTTTCTGTATCAAGAATTTTAGCGAAAACAGAAGCAGAATCAAATTGTGGTAAGCAGCACCAATCTATTGATGAATCTTCATTTATTAGTGCAGAAGATTGACAATTCCCAATAATTCCGAAATTTAATGTATTTGATTTCATGTTAAATTTTATAATTGCATAATTTTACTTTTTAGTTAAAATTTATGGGTAAAACTATTATTGTTTCGAATAGACTTCCAATTCAAATATCTAAAGTAGAAAATAATTATAAATATAATTCATCTTCAGGAGGATTAGCTACAGGAATGAATTCAATTCGACAAAAAGAAAATTTTTTATGGATTGGATGGCCTGGAATAAGTTCTGACGAAATAGAAAAAAATTCATGGAAGGAAGTAAAAGAATACCTAGATGAAAACAATTATATTCCAGTAAATCTAGAAAAAAAAGAAATAGATGAATTCTATTATGGATTGTCAAATAAAGCTCTTTGGCCCCTTTTTCATTATTTTATTGAATATTCGGTGTTCAGTCAAAACCAATGGGATTCTTATGTTGAGGTAAATAAAAAGTTTGCCGAAGCCGTAATAAATAATGTTGAAGATGGAGATATTATTTGGGTCCATGATTATCAACTTTTACTTTGCCCTAAAATGATTAGAGACCAAAAGCCTAACATCACTTTAGGGTTTTTTCTGCATATACCCTTTCCATCCTTTGAAATTTTTAGAATATTTCCATGGAGAGAAGAGTTGCTTAAAGGTATTTTAGGAGCCGATCAAATTGGGTTTCACACATATGATTATGTCCGTCATTTTTTAAGTTCGGTTAAAAGGATTTTAAAGTATGATGTAGATTTTAATAGAATTGATTTAGGTTCCAGAAAAGTTGTAGTTGATACATTTCCAATGGGTATTGATTTTGAAAAATTCAATTCTGCTGCAAAAAAACGTTTATTTGAAAAAAGTAAAAGCAAGTCTGAATTAAAAAAACAATTAGAATATCACAAAAAAACATCGACTGACGGAAAATTAATATTATCTATTGACAGACTTGATTACACAAAAGGAGTTATAAATAGAATAAAGGCATTCGAGATTTTTCTAAAAAAATATCCTCAATATTTGGAAAAAGTAAGACTTGTTATGTTAACAGTCCCCTCAAGGGCAGAAGTCTCTGATTACAAAAATCTTAAAAGAGAAACAGATGAAATTGTTGGGAGGGTCAACGGAGAATTCGCAACTGTAAACTGGACCCCTATATGGTATTATTATCGAAATATGGATTTTGAAGACCTTGTTGATCTATATACAACATCAGACATTGCTATGATAACCCCAGTAAGAGATGGTATGAATTTAGTCGCCAAAGAATTTGTTTCAACAAGAGTTGATAAAGATGGGGTTTTAATATTAAGTGAAATGGCAGGTGCCTCTAAAGAGCTTTTCCAATCCATATTAGTAAATCCATTTGATTTAAACAACATGGCGGAAGCTTTGTTTCAAGCAGTAAATATGACTAAAAATGAACAGATAGAGAGAAATAAAAGAATGCAAATTAGATTAAAGAGATATAATGTTCGTCACTGGGCAAAAGAATTTATGAGAGGTTTAGAACAACAATCTAAAATTAAAGTTAAATCAACTGCAACGAAAATTGATAATATTCAATTATCTAAAATAAAAGCCAATTTCGATTTTTCAAGTAAAAAAATATTTTTTTTAGATTATGATGGAACTTTAGTTGAATTTAATGATAAACCAAAATTAGCTGTACCATCAAGTCGTGTTAAAAAGCTTCTACAGGGAATTTCTGGTTTAAAAAATACTGAGGTAGTAATCATTAGCGGTAGAGACCAAAGTTTCTTGTCAAAACATTTTGATCACTTTAAAGTTAATCTGGTTGCGGAACATGGTAATTACAGAAAAGAAATCAATGGTAGTTGGATAGATTTAAACTTCCAAGAAAAGGACGACTGGATGTTAGATATTTTACCTGTTTTTGAGGCATTTACAGATAGAACACCAGGTACTTTTATTGAAAAAAAGAAAACAAGTTTGGTATGGCATTTTAGAAAAACCGATCCTGAGCTTGCTTCTGAAAGGGTCGTCGAATTAAAAACTGTTCTGAGCAGCCTAGCTTCTGACGAACTTCAAATAACAGATATCGTAAACGGGATTGAAGTAAGTAAAGGTATCTTCAACAAAGGAAATTCTGTTGTAGATTTTTTATCCAAAACAAAATATGATTTTATCTTGTGTGCTGGTGACGATGTTACTGATGAAAGCATGTTTTCAAAACTAAGTAAAAATACTTTTAGTATAAAAATTGGAAGGAAAAAAACGAAAGCAAATTATTTTGTAGATAGTCCAAATCAATTATTATCAATTCTTGAGAACTTAATTAAAAATTAGAGGTAACAAAAAGGGTTTTAGTTTTGTAATATGATCGCTGGAATTTTCCTTCTTTTGTATTCATTATTATACTCATCTATACTTCCTAAAATATCATTTTTAAAAGTTTCCATACTCATCATATAGTTATCGTCAAGATCATTGAATCTGTCTTTTGCACCCGATGTTATTGTAGGTTCTACACTGTTAACGTATTCATGTAAATAAATAAATTCAGCATTTAATTTATTGTGGAAATTAATTACGTCTTGGAAAGTTTTTTGTTTAGGTTGTATCAATTTTTGTTCCCATTTATTTATTTTATTTATAATCTCTTCTCCCATTTTAATTAAATCAGAAAATTCTTTTTTATCAGCCATTTTTTTAATTTGATTTTCAAATTGTAGTTTAATATTTCTAGCTTTTGAAACAGCTAAATTCAGATTTCTAATATTTTTTTCAATTGAAAGTAAAAGTTCCTCTTGTTCTAAATATTCTGAGAGCTCAAAATCAAAATTTGGATCGGGTTCAACGAAAAAACTATTTTCATATACTTTATCTCCTATATTCATTTTAATATCATATTTACCTGGCGCTGCAATCCCAGAACTATAACTACCATAAACGAAAACATTGTCAACTCCTTTAAAGGGTTTCCTTCTTAAATTCCAATTAAACCTGTTAAATCCATATTTTGGTTCTAGGTACTTTTGCTTTGGTGGACCACCCTGCCACGTTTTGAACTTGATAGTATCTTTTTTATTTTCAAATTTTCTAATTACTATATCATTTTTAAAAATTGAAA
>JBELIL010000115.1:0-4242 GCA_042090925.1 Flavobacteriales bacterium | reverse complement strand
TACCACACGCAACTTTAAGTATAGAGGCAAAGAATATGCAAAAGTAATTTATTTTGCTTTTGCCATCTTGACAAAACTTAATTCATACTCTCAGAACATAGATGAAAAGAAATGGAACTCAGAAAATTTTGATTTCGTTTTTTTAAAACTTGATTTCATTAGTCAAATAACTATTAATGAGTCAATTTCACGGGAAATTTACATTAAATATAAACAAGAAGGAGAATTCAAAGAAAACATTTTACTAAGCACAAACGGTAACAATAGAAAATTGTATATTGAAGAAATGGTCTCCCCAATGTCAAAAGGGTATAATGATAAACTAAGTGTCCATAAAACGTTTGCTAATACAATTGAGGTTTCAGTTCCAGTTGATTTTAAAACCATTATAAAAGCACAATCTTGCAGTATCAAAATAATGTCCTCCTTTTCAGACATAAATATAGAAATAGAGGAGGGTAAAGTAGATTTAAATCAAAAAAAAATTAAGGGTGAAATTAAATCTATTTCAGCTAATATTTTTTGTGTCAACCCAGATGACAAATTATTAGTTAGTTCAAGAGACGGGATCGTTTCCGGATTATGTAATCACGCTGAAATGCCTACTCTTATACTTGAAACTATCAGAGGAAATATTAGCAATGAATGTGTTATAAATTAATTATTTTTAGATATGCGTTTAAACTTTTCCTTTCCAATAATTAATCTCAAAAGGTCTCTATACATAATATTTACTGTAATCTTATTAGATCAAATTTCTAAATTTTACATCAAACTAAATTTCCCTTTAACCCTTTACGGTGACGATGCCATCCTTGATTATGGATTTTTTAAATTGCTCTTTATTGAAAATAAAGGAATGGCATGGGGAACGAAACTAAGTGATTTTATACCTTTTCTTGACGACGAAATATCAAAATTATTATTAACTATAATAAGGATAGTCGCAATTATTTTTCTCGGTTACTGGATAAAAAAATCTCTAGAGGATAAAACCTCAAATTCTTTACTGTTATCACTGTGTCTTATATTTGCTGGAGCTATTGGTAATCTATTGGATTCCATTTTTTATGGAGTCATTTTTTCACACAGCTATGGACAAGTGTCAACATTTCTGCCTAAGGAAAGTTATGCCCCATTTTTTTTTGGTCATGTTGTTGACATGCTACAATTTCCAATTCTTTCTTGGGTGTGGCCAAAGTGGATTCCTTTTGTTGGGGGGGAACCATATACATTTTTTGAATACGTATTTAATATTGCTGACTCATCAATTAGTTTGGGCATAGCAATACTAATCTTTTTTAATAGAAAATTTTTAACTAATTAAATTTGTAAATTTTTTTTGGAGTAACGCAATAATTAAGTTTGATGTCTAAAGGTGAAGTGAGTATTTTTTTTCCGGAGTAAAAAATGATAACCCTATTTTTAAGCATTTTTCAGCGCATTTGTCTAAAAACCGGTCATAATATCCTTTGCCATAACCAAGTCTGTTTCCAAAACAATCATAAGCAAGTAAAGGGATAAAAACCACCTGGATTTTTTTTTCTTCTACTTCAATCCCATTTATTGGTTCTAATACATCCCATTGATTTATTTTAAGTTTAGTCGCGTCAGTTAACATATAATGAGCAAGATGAGTATTTGACACAACTTTAGGAATAATGATGTTTTTATCTCTTCCTTGGAGAACGGAAATAATGTGATTTGTATTAATTTCTTTCATTTTTTCAACTCCCATGAATACATGAAAGTTTTCGAAACCCCATAGAGGTAAAATCAGAATTTGGTTTGCTATTTCAATACTTAAATTCTCAATTTTTAAAGAATCTAATTCGGCTCTTTTTTTCTTATATAATAATCTTAATTTTTTTTTATCCACTGTTTAATATATCTCAACAAAGAAAAGAATTAATTTTGTTTACTAATAAGGTTATGTCTAAAGATAAATCTATATCAATTCAGCTTGAAACCCTACCAGTTACCCCCGGGGTTTATCAATTTTACAATGAAAAAAATAAAATTTTGTATATAGGTAAAGCTAAAAATTTAAAAAAAAGAGTTAAATCCTATTTTACTAAAAATCATGACAACAATAGAACTAGATTATTAGTAAAAAATATTTTTTCAGTGAAACATATTGTTGTAGAAACTGAGACAGATGCCCTTTTATTGGAAAATATTTTAATTAAAGAATATAAACCAAGATATAATGTATTATTAAAGGATGATAAAACATATCCTTGGATATGTATCCAAAAATCTCCACCCAAAATATTTTATACCAGAAATAATAAAATTAAAAATGCAGAATATTTTGGTCCATACACAAGTGTAAAAAATTTAAAAATACTTTTAGCCTTAATAAAAGAAATTTATCCTTTCTTAAATCATGAATTGAACCACCTTCTCAAGACTAGCAGTGAAACAAAATCAATTAAACTGTTTGACAAAAACAAAGACTCTATCAAAGAGCTTATCAAAGGGAACCTTAAATTTTGTTTAAATCATTTAAAAAAAGAAATGGTTAATTTATCAAGTAAAGAGAAATATGAAGAAGCTCAACTTCTAAAAGATAAAATTATTTCTTTAGAAAAATATCAATCAAAGTCAACAATTGTAAATCCTAAAATTAATAATGTTGATGTATTCTCAATTGTAAATGATGATACTCATGCCTATGTTAATTTTCTTCAAATTGCTTTTGGTTCAATTATTAGATCTCATTCTGTTGAAATTAAAAAAAAGTTAAATGAAAATAAAAAAGATCTTTTGACTCTAGCTATAATCGAAATAAGAAATCTTTTTGGTTTGATGACAAATGAAGTCTATGTGCCTTTTATGGTTAACCTAGGTGAAAAGATAAGGGTTTGTGTTCCGAAATTAGGAGAAAAGAAAAAACTAATTGAACTATCTCAAAGAAATGCAAAATTTTATAGGATTGAAAAAATCAATCAAATGAAAATTATAGATCCTGAAAAACATAAAAATAGAATATTGGAGCAAATGAAATTGGATCTTCGACTTAAAAATAAACCTGAACACATTGAATGCTTTGATAATTCAAATTTACATGGCACAAACCCTGTTGCAGCATGTGTTGTTTTTAAAAACGGAAGACCATCTAAAAACGAATACAGACTCTATAACATAAAAGATGTTGTTGGAATTGATGACTTTGCCTCAATGAAAGAAGTTGTCTTTAGAAGATACAAAAGACTACTTGATCATGGGGAAAGCTTACCTCAACTAGTTGTTGTCGATGGAGGCAAAGGTCAGCTCTCTTCGGCATTAAAAGCCATTAAGTCTTTGGGAATTGAAAAGAAAATATCATTGATTGGAATTGCAAAAAGGCTTGAAGAAATTTTTTTTCCTGCAGATCCTATTCCAATTTATCTTGATAAAAGGTCTGAGTCGTTAAAAATAATTCAGCAATTGAGAAATGAAGCTCATCGCTTTGGTGTTAATTTTCACAGAAAAAAAAGATTGAAAAAAAGCTTTGATTCTTATTTAGACGATTTAAAAGGGGTCGGCCCAAAAACTAAAGAATTGCTTTTAAAAGAATTTAAAAGTGTAAAGAGAATTAAAGAGTCTAGTGTCGAAGAATTCATAGATTTATTAGGAGAAAAAAGGGGTGAGAAAATTTATAATTCAATTGATAAATAAATGAAAAAAATAATTGTAGCCGTTATTATTTTTACTTTTTCATTTTCATACTCGCAAATATCTAAAGAACGATTTGTTTCAAATTCATTCAATTCTTTTAAGGAAGGTGAATGGCTTCAATTTAGAGTTCATTATGGATTTTTCAATGCAAGTGAAATTGAAATTAAACTTGAGAAAAAAAATTTAGATAACAATCCCGTATTCCACGCAAAGGGATATGGAAGATCTACTGGCCTGTTGAGATTTTTTTTCAAAGTTGAAGACTATTACGAGTCATATTTTAAAGAATCTAATGGTTTACCTGTATTGTTTATTAGAGACATTTACGAAGGTGGATATACCAAAAACCTTGAGATGTTTTTCAATCATGACTTAAAGACTGTCAAATTGAATGATAAGAAAAACAAAAGAATTTTAAACTTTGATATTAACTCAAATGCCCAAGACTTAATCTCGGCATTTTACTACTTAAGGAATTTTTATGATACTGACAACTTAGAAATTAAAGAGGAAATAAGTTTAAACATGTTTTTCGATGAAGAAAACTATTTGTTTAAACTTAGATTCTTAGGGTACGAT
>JBELIL010000016.1:7486-23310 GCA_042090925.1 Flavobacteriales bacterium | reverse complement strand
TCATCATCAACTATAAACTCAGTTTGATCTGAATTTGACCATGCCCAAGTACCAGTTTCTACTTGTAATGGGGAACCTGAATCGTCAACTAACATTGTAACATAAGTCCCAAACGTAGATAGATTTACTTGAAATGCTGATGGAGGGATACAATCTGGGTCAATAGAATATGAGTACTCACCTGTCTCAGAGTTGTAAGTTTCAACCTCACAAAATTCAAGTAGACTAGAAGCTAAATCATAACCTTCAGAATCTGAGTAAAAAGTCATCTGCCAATTTCTAACAACTTTATAATGATTAGAATCAACTCCCGCAGACAAAGTTTCTTCCATTGCAGGTTCTTTATCCGCAGAATACGAACCACCTAAATCAACGCACACGATTTCTACATCTCCAAGATCAATCTCAAAGTTAATATCGAAAGTAGCATCGAATCCACCAGAAGCTTTTTCTACAACCTCAATATTTGTTAAAGTTGCAATGTGTATATCATCCCCCGAAATAGAGAAGTAAAGGCGTACTTCCGTTACAAGTCCATCTGTTTCAATTAACTCATAATTCCCAAAAATACTTCCACTTTCTGGTCCATCTGGTCCAGTTATGCTTAAATTCATTATATAAGACTTATCTGTAAACTCAATAAAATTAAATGTACATTCGGATAAACTCTTTGAACCAGATATATTTTTAGATGATGATCCACCAACATCCCACTTTCCGAAAATCGTTTGTTTAGCCTCAGCCGCAGTTTGCTCAGAAACTTTACCAGATGCATAAATGTTTGTGATTGCTGAATCAGCCATTCTATCATCCGCAACTACTTCTTCATTTTCATCTTTATCTTTAGAGCATGATAATACAAGGAAAAAAGTTATAAGGTAAAATAATATTTTATTCATTTTTTATTTTTTTATTATATAAAGCTAATTAATTAGAGTATTAATATACAGTATTTTGCATTAATTTTGAAACAAGTCTTCTTTGAGAGATTGATAAATAACCGAAGTTATTTTATTTCTATTAAATTTGAAATATGAAAAATATTTTTCCATTGCTGATCCTTATTTTAGTTACATGTTCTAAGAAAGATGAGGAAACTAAAACTAAATTTTCTTTGATCATTGACTCATCGGAGGGAGGATATGTAAGCAGCTCCGGTGGTGAATACGAGGAAGGCAGCATAGTTTCCATCAGTGCTTTTGCTAATGATGGTTATGTTTTCATTGGATGGACTGGCTCTTCAACTTCTACATTTAGCGAAATTGAAATAACCGTGAGTAGCGGAAAGTATCTTACAGCTGTTTTTGAAAAAAAGATTTTTAATCTCGTAGATGAAAATAATATTTTTATAGGTGTTGGGAAATGGAAAATTAGACGTCCTAGAGGAGGTGACAAAGAAAACTCTGGGAAATTTGCAGACTGTGAGATATATGAAATAATTTTCAGAAGTAACTCTTCCTTTACACTCTCCAGAGGTGATTCGAAGGTTACTGGACAATATAACCTAGATTCAGAGGGCAATATCAATCTTATAAAATCGGATAGCTCATATGGGATAATGAGAGATGTAATACTAACAGAGAACTATATTAGTTTTTCCTCAGAGTTCAACGACAGTTGTAATCTTGATTTAGATGCTGATAGAGTAAAAGATTATGATCCTCTCTCAGATCCAGAAGCTTTAACTTATATACCTGATGACAATTTCGAACAATCAATAATTGATGCTGGGTTTGATGACAAACTAGATGATTATATTATCACCCAAAATATTTCTGGAATCGTAAGATTAGGTACTAGCGAAAGCGAAATAAAATTATTTAACAAAGGGATTAAGAATCTAATTGGTCTTGATGAGTTTAGAAGTTTGAAAGAATTTTCAGCCGATTTAAATTTAATTGATTCTGTTGATTTTTCTAAAAATTTAAATCTTGAAACTATCTCTATCTACTATAATGATATTAAGAGCATTGATATTTCAAAAAATGAAAACTTAAAAAGTTTAAATATTCTTGGAAATCCAATTCAAACTAGTACTGTAGATATTTCTAAAAATATAAACCTTGAAGTTTTATTTATTGGAGGAAGCACAGGAACAAGACTAATTAATGATCAAGGAGAATTTATTGCTGAAATCCCGCAAACCACTGCTAAAATTTCAAGTCTTGACTTTTCTTCAAATTCAAAACTGACAAGTTTAAAAATCACTCATAGCGAAATAAGTGACTTAGAAACTTCTAATTATAATAATCTTGATAACATACTACTACTAGATTTAAGCTTTAACCAACTTCAATCATTAGATATTTCAAGATTTATATTATTAGAATCTCTCAATATTGTTGGGAACTCGAATTTAGATTGCGTCGAGATCAATCAAAATCAATTATCAAGTATTCCCACAGGTTGGATTAAAGATAGCTCTTCAGAATATAATATCGATTGTAATTAGAATATAAGTGAAATCTAAAAATAAAATAATAGTTTGTCAGGATAGAAAAGTTTTTCTGTATAATACTAATTTATTAAGAAAAGAATGGTCTGTTGAAATCAAATATAAAATAGCTGGTATTGCAAGATTTGACAACTTAGTATTGATTTCATCTTATAATTGGTGGGGTAAAGTGTTTTCAAAATTTATTAATTTTTCATCTGGTGAAACAGTTTTGGATATTGAAGAAAATATTTTATCACTTCTTATATATAAAGATAAATTGTATTTTATCAATAAGGATAAAGAAATTGGATGCTACTCTACAATCAGAAAAACAAAAATATTTAAAGTTCCATCAACAGGTCTCTGGTCATGGGATGGAACGCCTCCCAAAATTGCGTTGATTGATAAAAGCATTTTTGCATTTTCTAAAAGAAAAGCTTTTAAAATTAATTTGAGCAATGGAGCACAAATTGAAGCAAAACTTCCAAAAGGACTAGATAATAAATCTATAACTGCTATGGTAGATGAGTTTCAAATAAACATCAATACTTTTTCGTCAAGTTTTTCAGGAGATTCAGGTTTTATTGCAGGTGACATGGGAGGTGGAGATGCTGGAGGTGGCGACGGTGGTGGTGGCGACGGCGGAGGTTAAATTATTATTTGATGAATTTAATATACCATTAAAAATACAAGTTGGAAACACAATCAGACAGACTACTTTCAGTAGACATTTTAAGAGGGTTAACAATTATATTTATGATAATTGTTAACGATCCTGGCTCATGGTCACATGTTTATGCCCCTCTCCTTCATGCTGAATGGAATGGAATTACTCCAACTGATTATATATTTCCTACTTTTTTATTTATTGTTGGTGTGTCAATTGTTTTATCAATATCTAAAAAAAAAAAAGAAAACTTACCAAAAAAATTACTTCTAAAAAAAATTATCTGGAGATCACTAAAAATTTATCTAGTAGGTATTTTTCTTTGGCTTTGGCCAAATTTTGACCTTGAAAATATAAGATGGGTCGGGGTTTTACAAAGAATTTCTTTTGTTTATTTATTCACTGCAATAATATTTCTTTACCTAAACTTGAGATCTCAAATTATTTTATTATCTCAAATTCTTCTTTTTTATACAGTTTTGATGTGTTTCATTCCAATCCCTGGTGTTGGGATCCCTGATTTATTGGTTCCTGAAAAAAATTGGGCTCATTATTTAGACAGCATTCTATTACCAGGTATAATGTGGGAAGAAACTTGGGATCCCGAGGGAATACTAAGTACTATTCCATCGATTGGAACTGGAATTTTAGGTTTAATTGGAGGCTACATCATTACTAGTAAAAACGATCTCGTAAAGAAAATGTTAAAATTATCATTGTTAGGTTTTATCTTACTTTTTCTAGGAGATATTACGCAATATATTTTTCCTTTAAATAAAAATTTGTGGAGTACTTCTTTTACATTACTAGTTGGTGGAATTTCTTCCTTGTCTCTTTGTTTTTGCATTTATATATGTGATTATTTAAATTTTGGAGAAAGATTTAAATTCGCTCAATCCTTTGGTACAAATTCGATTTTTAGTTACGTGATGGCGGGTATGTTGACATTTCTCTTTTATGATAATAAAGTAATATTTTTTCAAAAAACTATATTTGGTTGGGGAACAGGTCTAAATGAATTGTTTATTAATGTTTTTTTTGAAATAGGTTTACCTCAAAAGCTTTTATCTTTATTATTTGCCTTATTTTATGTTATAGTCATATGGATTCCAACAAGTTTTTTATTTAAAAGAAAAATATACATTAAATTATAGGCTGCTTAATCAAGCTGAAAACTTTTTATCTAAACGGTCTCTATTTCCCTAAAAAAAATCCCCCAAATTGGGGGGATGATTTTGCGGTCTGGACGGGACTCGAACCCGCGACCCCATGCGTGACAGGCATGTATTCTAACCAACTGAACTACCAGACCATTAAAGACCATAAATATAAGTAAACTTATATTTGGAATATTTAAATTTGAAATCTAAACATGTTGTTCTAGAGCTTGAGTATAAGTAGATTTAGGAGCTACTCCAACTTGTTTGCCAACAACTTCACCGTTCTTAAATACAAGAACAGTAGGTATATTTCGAACACCATACTTAGCTGCAAACTCTTGATTCGCGTCAACATCTAATTTTCCAACGACAGCTCGTCCTTCAAAATCAGCACTTAGTTCCTCAATAATTGGACCTACCATTCTACAAGGACCGCACCACGCAGCCCAAAAGTCAACCATAACCGGTTTATCTGATTTCAAAACAACATCTTCAAAACTTTTATCTGTTATTTCTAAAGCCATTTTATAAAATTTAAATTAAGTTCATAAATTATTATTGTCAACACAAATAATAAACATAATAGATTTAGTTTATTAAATATGGCAAACTTAAGGAATCTAACTTATTTAATAACTCTTTTGAAACGTCAATTTTATATTTTCTACTGAGTAAGGGCAAATTAATTTTCTCCTTTTCATGATAAACTTGAATGGTTATAGATTTTTCCCCTTTAAATTTGTTTATTATTTCAGATATTTCTAATACTCTTTTTTCATCTAAAGTGTTTAAATCTAACTGTATTTGTAACTTTTTAGAATTGTTTTTTATTACATCATGAAGGCTTTCAAAATTGTTGAATTTTATTCTTGGTTCAGTTAGTCTTCCTGACTCCCTATTAACCCATCCTTGTTGAATTTTAATTTTTAGTCTAATAAATTGATCTATTACAATAAAGTGTCTAAATCGCAAATATTCTTCTCCAAAAATTCTAAACTCAAATACATCTTTGAAATCTTCTAATTGAAATATAGCCCAACCTTTACCTGTTCTAGACACTCTGTGCTCGACACTACTTACAATACCACAAAAACTTAGTTCTTTATTTACAATAGCCTCCAAATCAGATAATAATTTTAATGAATTTGGAGAAAATAATTTCATTTCTCTTGCAAAATCGTCTAGTGGATGGCCTGAAAGATATATACCCACAACCTCTTTTTCTTTTTTTAACTTTTCAAGGTTTCTCCATTCTTCACAATCAGGAATTTTAATTTGACCTGAAAGAATATTTTTATCATCTTCAAATAGATTTATTTGAGATGAGTTTAAAGAGTCTTGATATTTCCCACCTCGTCTAATCGCTTTTTCTAAAAAAATAATTCCATCACCATCAGGATTGAAAAATTGTGCTCTATGAGATTCTCCTAACGAATCTAACCCTCCTGCCAAAGCCAGATTTTCTAGTGCCTTTTTATTTGCAAGTCTAAGGTCAATTTTTTGTGTTAAATCAAAAATTGATATATAATTTGATTCTTGTCTATTTTCAATGATAGTCTCAACCGCACCTTGTCCGACACCTTTTATAGCTCCCATACCAAAACGAATTTGTTTTTTTTCATTTACTGTAAATTTAAAATCAGATTCATTTACACAAGGCCCCAAAACCATTAAACCCATCCTTCTACACTCTTCCATAAAAAAACTTACTTGCTTTATATCATTCATATTATTTGAAAGAACTGCAGCCATATATTCTTCTGGATAATGGGCTTTTAAATACGCAGTTTGAAATCCAATTAGTGCATAACATGTTGAGTGTGATTTATTAAAGGCATAAGCTGCGAAAGCCTCCCAATCCTTCCAAATTTTTTCTAAAGTTTTCTCATCATGTCCATTTGACTTTCCTCCATTTATAAATTGAGGTTTCAACTTTTGAAGCAATGAAAAATTCTTTTTCCCCATTGCTTTCCTCAAGATATCAGCCTCACCTCTACTAAAATTTGAAAGGACTTGTGATAGTTGCATTACTTGCTCTTGGTAAACTGTAATCCCGTATGTTTCTTCTAAATATAATTTCATTTCTGGTAGGTCATAGGATATCGATTCTTGACCATTTTTTCGTTTCACAAAAGTTGGTATGTATTCTAATGGTCCTGGTCTGTATAGTGCATTCATAGCAATTAAGTCTGCAAAAACATTTGGTTTAAGATCCTTAAGATATTTTTGCATTCCCAAAGACTCATATTGAAAAATACCTACAGTTTCACCTCTTTGAAATAACTCATATGTTTTTTTGTCGTCAAGAGGAAAATTATCAGGGTTTAAATCTTTATTATACCTTTTCTTGACAAGATTTACAGTATCTCTTATTAATGATAAAGTTTTTAACCCAAGAAAATCCATTTTCAACAACCCTGCACTCTCAACTACTGAATTATCAAATTGAGTTACATACAAATCACTGTCTTTAGCTGTTGAGATAGGAACAAATTGAGTTATATCATCAGGAGTAATAATTACTCCACAAGCATGGGTTCCAACATTTCTAAGTGAACCTTCCAAAACTTTTGCTTGGTTAATAGTTTGTCCGGTTAATGACTTTTCATTTGATATTTTTTTTATTTCATTAATCTTTGCTATTTCGTCAGTTCTAAAATTATCATTAAGCTCTTGATCAGTTAGAGAAAAAATTTGACTTAATTTTATATTAGGTACCAATTTCGCAACTCTATCAGCGTCAGCTAGGGGTAAATCTAAAACACGGGCAGTATCCCTTATTGATGATTTAGCCGCCATCGTACCATAAGTTATAATTTGAGCAACTTGCTTTGCGCCATATTTTTGAATTACGTAGTCAATAACTTTAGATCTACCTTCATCGTCAAAATCAATATCTATATCTGGCATAGTGACTCTCTCTGGATTGAGAAAACGCTCAAATAGAAGATCGTATTTAATGGGATCTATATTAGTAATTCCTAAACAATAGGCAACAACTGAACCTGCTGCAGAACCTCTTCCTGGACCTACTGAGACGTCCATTTTTTTTGCACTGCTTATAAAGTCTTGTACAATTAAAAAGTATCCTGGATAACCGGTATTTTCTATTACTTTTAATTCGAAATCAATTCTTTCTTTGGTCTCATTATTTAATTTTTTATACCTTTTTTTTGCTCCTTCTAATGTTAAATGCCTCAAGTAGTTATTTTCCCCCAGTTTAGAATCTTCAGAATCCAAAACTATAAACTTGTTTGGAATTTCAAATCTTGGTAATTGAATTTCATTAGACAAAGTATAGGAATCAATTTTTTCAACTAATTGTTTAATATTAATTATTGCCTCAGGATGATCACTAAACAACGACTTCATTTCATTACTTGTTTTAAAATAATATTCCTTATTGTTAAGTCCGTATCTAAATCCTCTTCCCTTTCCAATCGGGGTACTTTGTTTTTCACCATCTTTTAAACATAAAAGAATATCATGTGCATTGGCTTCTTCTTGATTTACATAATAAGTATTATTTGTTGCAATCGTTTTTATTTTATATTTTTTTGAAAAGTTCAACAGCACCCCGTTGGCTATATCTTCTGGTTCCTCACCATGTCTCATGAGCTCAATGTAAAAATCATTTTTAAAAGTGTTTAACCACCACTCTAGTGCTTTTTCAGCTTGATCCTCTCCAATTCTTAAAATTTTTGATGGTATTTCACCATAAGTATTTCCTGATAATACAATTAAGTCATCTTTATAATTTTCTATAATTTTTTTATCTATTCTTGGGACATAATAAAATCCGTCTGTGTGTCCTATTGAACTCATTTTTGCTAAATTATGATAACCCCTTTTATTTTTAGCAAGAAAAACTATTTGATAACCATCGTCTCTATGGCTTTTGTCTTTGTGGTCTTCACATACAAAAAACTCGCATCCAATTATTGGTTTTATTCTTTCAATTTCATCTAAATCTTTGTTTCTCCTTTCAATATAGTTTATAAAATGAAATGCTCCCATCAGATTTGCATGATCAGTTATAGCAACTGCAGACATATTATGTTTGATAGCAGCATCCACTAATTGACTAATTCTTGTAGTAGATTGTAAAACAGAAAATTGAGTATGGTTGTGCAGGTGGACATATGGATGACCTTTTAACAAGTCCAATTGGTTTAAAACTGGTGATCTATTATCAGTAGATGGACTTTTTAATTTTTGAGATTCTAATCTTAAGTTTTTGTGTTTAATCCCATAAAGTGAAATTGTATTTTGAATTTTTATTATTTGATCGGTTTCTAAATTTTGATCATCAAAAGCAATTGGTTTAATAAGTTTTCTCCTTATCAATTCAAAAAATACTCTTGCGGTAGCTTCAACATCTGCGGTTGCATTATGAGCCTCTTCGAATTTATCATTGAAAAGGAAGAAGTATAGTTCAGTAAGAGTAGGAAGTTTAAATCTTCCCCTTGGACCACCTTTTATTTGACATACATTAGCTGTCTCTTCTGTGCATGTATCAATAATTTTCAATGCTGGAAACGGATCATCTTTACCTTTTCTTAAAAATTCAGCTCCTAAAATATTTCTATCGAACTTAACATTATGTCCGATTATATAATCGACTTTAGTTAAATCGTCTTGAAAATAATTTAAAACATTATTTACACCTTCACCTTCTTGGATAGCAAGTTCAGTAGAAATACCATGTATATTTTCAGAATCATAAGGGATTTTAAATCCATCTGGTTTTATTAAATAATCTCTACTCGAAGTTAATGATCCCTTCTGGTCATGAATTTGCCATGAAAGTTGTACACATCTTGGCCAATTATCACTATCCGTTAGTGGGGCATTCCATTTTTTTGGTAAACCAGTAGTTTCAGTATCAAAAATTAAATACATATTATCAAAAATAAATAAATGCTTAATTTGATATGCATTATTTTTGTTCTAAGTTATTAACTTGAATTAATTTTTTTTAATTTCTTAAAATAAACTACTACACTAAAAAGTTGAAAGATATTTTCAAAAGTCTTGAGATTGATGATTCACAAAAGCTTATTAATGATTTTTTTAATCAAGTAAAAACTTCAATTAATATTAAAGGACTTGTTGGTTCTGGATTAACATTTAGACTAGCGTGGTCATATAAATTAAATCCCAGAAATATTTTATTTATTGCTGAAAATATAGAGTTAGCTCAATTTTATTTAAATGATCTAGAAACCTTCATACCTAAAAATAATATTTATTTTTTCCCAGCCAGCTTTAATTCTATTAAAAATATTGAAGATATCAATAATGATAATGTGCTAACTAGAAATGAAGTTCTTACAAAAAATAAACATAAAAAAAAAATTATAATTACATATCCAGAAGCAGTTTCAGAAAAAATAATTTCAAAAAAAATTATTGAAAATAAAACTCAAAAAATTAGCAAAGGGGACAAACTATCTATTGAATTTATTAATGAAATATTATTTGAATATGAATTTGAGAGAGTTGATTATGTTTCAAAACCAGGAGAGTTTTCAGTACGTGGGGGCATAATTGATGTTTTCTCATTTTCAAATCAATATCCTTACAGGATTGAATTTTATGATAATATTATTGATAGTTTGAGAACATTTAGAGTTGACAATCAATTATCAATTGAAAATTACGACTCAATTAAAATATCTCCGAATATCAGCAAATTAATTTTCAATAATTACCATTCAAATAGTTTAATTAAATCTCTCCCTGATGACAATATTTGTGTTATTGAAAATCTTGATATTTTAATTGATTTTGTAGAAAAAAATCATAATGATTTTAAAATTAAAGTTCAGAACGATAAAATCAGTAATGTTTTTATTTCTAAAAACGAAATTATTGAAGACATAAAAACAAATTCTTTTATTAGTTTATCTAACAATGATTTTCTTAAAACCAGTTTCAATCTGAAAATTCAGCAAAACCCTCAACCTACATTTAATAAAAAATTTGATTTAATTATCAATTATCTAAAAATAAATTCCAAAAAAAAAATTAAAAACATAATCTGTGCATCAACGGAAGAACAGGGTAAACGAATAGAGAATGTTTTTGAGCAATACAAACAAAATTTAAATTATGATATAGTTTGTTCTCCAATTTTTCAGGGTTTCGAAGACAAACAACTTAAGATTGCAATTTTAACTGATCATCAAATTTTTGACAGGTACTTCAAATACAGAAATAGATCAAAATTTAAAAAAATTGAAGCACTTACTTTAGGAGAAATTTCTGGTTTAAAAAAAGGTGACTTTATCACTCATATTGACCACGGAATTGGAATTTTTTCTGGCTTACAAAAAATTAATAATGATGGAACAATTCAAGAAGTAATTAAATTATATTATGCTGATAAGGATATTTTGTACGTTAGTATTCATTCTCTTCATAAAATTTCAAAATTTAAATCAAAAGATGATATTAATCCTAAACTACACAAATTAGGTTCCAAAAACTGGAAATTACTAAAAGCTAAAACAAAAAAAAGATTAAAAGAAGTCGCTTTTGACCTTATTTCATTGTATGCAAAAAGAAGAAATAAAATTGGCTTTTCTTGCAATCATGACAGTAGTTTACAAAGTGAGTTAGAAGCATCTTTCTTTTTTGAAGACACTAAAGATCAAATTGAAGCAACCAGAGATGTAAAAAAAGATATGGAAAGTGATATCCCCATGGACAGACTTATTTGTGGAGATGTTGGATTTGGAAAAACTGAAATTGCAATCAGAGCTGCCTTTAAAGCAGTTGACAACGGTCTCCAAGTAGTATTTCTTGTACCGACCACAATTTTAGCTTTTCAGCATTTCAAAAACTTAGAAAAAAGATTAAAAGATTTCCCCTTAAAAATTGAATATATAAATAGATTTAGAACACAAAAGGATAGAAAAGAAATTTTTAAGCAAACTGAAGGAGGAGAAATTGATATTTTGATTGGGACTCATCAGATTGTTAATAGAAAAGTTAATTTTAAAAATTTGGGACTTTTAATAATTGATGAAGAACAAAAATTTGGAGTTTCAATCAAAGAAAATCTTCGAGCATTTAAAACCAATGTTGATGTACTTGCCCTCACCGCAACACCAATCCCAAGAACACTCCAATTTAGTCTAATGTCTGCGAGAGATATGTCAATTATATTGACTCCTCCACCAAATAGGTTTCCAATTCAAACTGAAGTTATTAGGTTTAACGAAGATTACATAAGAGAAGCAATTGAATTTGAAGTTCAAAGAGGAGGACAGATTTATTTTATTCATAACCGAATAGAGAATATTCATGAGTTTGAAAATAAATTACAGCGCTTATCGCCAAATATTAAAATTAGAGTTGGCCATGGAAGAATGGACGGAAAAAAATTTGAAAAAAACCTCCTTGATTTTATGGAAGAAAAATATGACCTCCTCTTGGCAACCACTATTATAGAAAATGGACTTGACATTCCAAATGCCAATACAATTTTTATTTATAACGCACAAAATTTTGGGCTCAGTGACTTACACCAAATGAGGGGTCGGGTTGGAAGAAGTAATAAAAAAGCTTTTTGTTATTTTATTACTCCTCCTTTAAACTCAATATCGGATGATTCAAGAAAAAGAATAAAAGCTATAGAAGATTATTCTGAGTTAGGCTCGGGTATAAAAATTGCAATGAAAGATTTAGAAATTAGAGGCGCTGGGAATTTACTAGGAGCTGAACAAAGTGGTTTTATTAATAATATTGGATTTGAAACATATCAAAAAATTCTAAAAGAAGCTATGAGTGAACTTTCAAACAAAAAGTTTGAAGATTTAAAAATTGAATCTAGTTCATTGCTTGGTAACTTAAATGATACAAATATTGAAACAGACTTCTCAGCTTTGATTCCAGATGATTATGTTAATATAATTTCGGAAAGAATGAATCTTTATAAAAGAATTAGTCTTTTAAAAAATGAATTCGAATTAAAAGAATTTAAAAGCGAAATCAAAGATAGATTTGGTAAAATACCCAAAGAAGTAAAAAATCTTTTTGAACTCTTACAAGTCAAATGGATAGTCAATAAATTTTTTATTCAAAAATTGATTATCAAAAAAGGAATTATGATAGGAGTTTTTATTGGTGACAAATCAAATTCTTTTTTCAAAAAGGATGTTTTTGCTTCAATTTTAAATTGGGCTCTTTCTAATCCAGAAAAAGTAAATATTAAAGAGAAAGAAACTACTACCGGTTTAAAACTTCAAATTATTTTCAAAAATATATCTTCAATTTCCAAGGCTCTAGATATTTTAAAAGTTATAAACTTTTCAAATTCTTAATTATTTTAAAGGCATCGTTTACATATTGATCATCTACAACAATTGTAAATTCATTTGATGTCGATATCACTTCAATAATGTTTATACCTTCCCATGACATTTTTTGAAATATAAAATAATATATCCCAGGTATTGAGATATTCTCGACCGGCAACTTAATTGATATTGAAGATAAGTTATCCGTTTTTTTAATTAAAATTTCTTTTTCAAAATGTATCTCCATCTTTTTCTTCATTTCATTGCTGATAATGATGTTTGACTCAGTAACACCTCTAGATGAAGTGTAAAAAAATACTTGGTGATTTTGAACTTCAGACAAAAATTTTGCTTGACAAGACAATAGGGAATCTGAAACTTTAAAACTATAATCAATCAAATTTGATCTTACTGTGATGTCACCGATATTTTTTAATACTTTTAAAATTTTGTGCGTAGACACAAATTCCAAATTATTTGAAATTCTCTTTAAAGCCATCACAATTGCTCCGCTCCTAACTTGTTTCCTGAGTTTTAACTCAATTTCAGGTTTAATCCTTCTTGATAAAGATGTTAAATTTATTATGCCCTCAGACAGAGCAGTAGATAAAAATGGTTTATTTTTTATATAGTTTTCAACTACAGAGGAAATAGTTTTCATATCTTTAATTTCACACAATGTTATAAATATAACATATTTTTAAAATAATTATTGTTTCGCATTAGAAGAAAATTGGGTATATAAATCTTATTTTTGTTGAAATACAATTTTCAATGAAGCGCTATACAATAACAGCAGCTTTACCTTACACGAACGGGCCTATACATATTGGTCATCTTTCAGGAGTTTATATACCTGCCGATATTTATGCAAGATACTTAAGGCTGTGTGGCAAAGATGTTGTATTTATTTGTGGAAGTGACGAACACGGCGTTGCTATTTCGATTAAAGCATCTAAAGAAACAACTACTCCAAAATCTATTATAGATAAATACAATAAAATTATTAGAAAATCTTTCGAAAGCTTTGGAATTTCCTTTGACAATTACTCTAGAACATCGAGACAAATTCATCATGACACAGCTTCAGAATTTTTCAAAAAATTAAATTCAAGTAATAAATTTATTGAAATGACTTCTGATCAACTTTTTGACAAAAATCATAATAAATTTCTTGCAGATAGATTTGTCACTGGAACTTGTCCCATATGTTCTTATAAAAATGCATACGGTGATCAATGTGAAAAATGTGGTAGTTCCTTGAATGCAAATGATTTAATTAATCCTAAATCAACTTTAACTAGTGAGATTCCCATTTTAAAAAAAACTAAACACTGGTATTTACCTCTCAACAAATATGAAAATTTTATCAGAGATTGGATATTAGATACTCACAAAGACGACTGGAAAGTAAATGTTTACGGACAAGTAAAGTCTTGGATTGACGATGGTCTTAAGCCAAGAGCTGTGACAAGAGATTTAGATTGGGGTATTCCAGTACCAACTAAAGAAGCCAAAGGAAAAGTTTTGTATGTTTGGTTTGATGCTCCAATTGGTTACATTTCGTCAACAAAAGAGTGGGCAAGAAAAAATAAAAAAAATTGGGAGGATTATTGGAAAAATGATAAAACTGAATTAGTACATTTTATTGGAAAAGATAATATTGTTTTTCATTGCATTATTTTCCCGTCAATGCTTATGGCTCACGGTGGATATATTCTACCTAAAAATGTTCCTGCTAACGAATTCTTAAATCTTGAGGGAGAAAAGATCTCAACTTCTAAAAATTGGGCGGTTTGGATTCATGAATATTTGGAGGATTTTCCAAATAAAGAAGATGTAATGAGGTATGTTTTAACTGCTATTATGCCTGAAACTAAGGACAGTGATTTTACTTGGAAAGATTTTCAAGCTAAAAATAATAATGAGCTTGTGGCAATTTACGGTAATTTTGTAAATAGAGTGATTGTACTTATCAATAAATATTATACGGGTAAAATTCCAAAGCCAGAAATATATACAAAGGAGGATGAAGATACAATAAATTCCATCAAACAGATAAGAGATAAGATAAGTTTGACTATTGAAAAATTTAGATTTAGGGAAGCAAATTCTGAGATGATAAAAATTGCAAGAATTGGAAACAAATATCTTGCTGATAACGAGCCTTGGAAAAAAATTAAAAATAATCCTGAAAGGACGAAAACAATACTATTTATATCAATTCAAATAGTTTCTGCTCTTGCTTATTTAAGTGAACCCTTCCTTCCGTTTACTTCAATAAAACTTAAAGGTATTCTTAAAATAGAAAAACAAATTGAATGGAAAGAAATACTTAGTTCCAATATCATTGAATCGGGTCATAAAATTAATAGAGAATCTTTGCTTTTTGAAAAGATTGAAGATGCTGAAATTTATAATCAAGAGCAAAAATTAGAAATAACTAAAAAATAAAAAATCACTTTATTTGTTTAATTTTTGGTCACTAAAATGATTTTTATTGCATATCACCCTTGTTATGAATTAGAACTCCCTAAAGGTCATCGTTTCCCAATGGACAAATATCCCATGCTTAGGAAACAACTTATTTATGAAGGTACATTTTCAAAGGAAAACTTTTTTACACCACAAAAACTAGATAAAAATATTATTGAAAAAGTTCACGACAAAAATTATGTTAAAAAATTATTAACCCTTTCTTTAAATAAAAGTGAGGCTAGGAAAATTGGCTTCCCTTTGAGTAATAAATTAATCAATAGGGAAATGACGATTGCAGGAGGAACGTTTGAGTGTTGTATAAAGGCATTCGATAATGGAATATCATTTAATATAGCGGGTGGTACCCATCATGCATTTAGCGACAGAGCAGAAGCCTTTTGTTTATTGAATGACCAGGCCATTGCAGCTCAACACTTAATAAATAAATTTAACATAAGGAAAATATTAATTATTGATTTAGATGTGCATCAAGGGAATGGAACAGCTGAAATTTTTAGAAAAAACAAAAAAGTATTCACTTTTTCTATGCATGGAAAAAAAAATTATCCTTTTCAAAAAATAAAAAGTGATTTAGATATTGAACTTTTAGATGGAACTGAAGACCAACAATATCTAGATATTCTCAATGAAAAATTGAATATAATATTTGATAAAATAAAACCTGAATTCATTTTTTATTTATCTGGAGTAGACATTTTAAAAACAGATAAACTTGGGAGGCTAAGTATGACAATAGAAGGCTGTAAATTAAGAGA
>JBELIL010000016.1:3751-7386 GCA_042090925.1 Flavobacteriales bacterium | reverse complement strand
CAATATCAACCTTCATTTAATCGTTTTTTTAATCATCAGGCAATTATACGAAATAATATGTTTTTTAATATCTCCAACATATTATCTGAAATAGGAATTGAAGCGGAAGATTTACTTCTTAAAAGACCAGATATAAAACAATTTATGTCAACAAAAATTGAAAAAGAAAAAGAGGATTTATTTTACAAAAACTTAAAGAAAGATGTTGAATTAAAAGAAATTCTTCTAAAGCTTGTTAAAATAGACAGTGAAAAAAACAGAATAGAAGTATACAAAAAACATTTAAAAAAAATTTATGAAAGTATTAAAGCAAACAAATCTTTTAGTATTGAGGTAAAAGAAAAGATGTTTTTTAGATAAATAATCTAAACTACTTAAGGTCCTCCAACCTTTCAAAGAGAATATTATAACTTAAAAATAATTTTTGAAGACTTTCATTCAAGTTCTCAGTATCATTTTGATGATTATTGAATTTACATTTCAAAATATTCGTTTTCAAAACTTTTAATCTACCTCTAATTTCTGGTCTAGAGACAAAATCATTATTTTTTATATTCAATAAATTATCACATTTAATTAATGTTTCATTAAGGAACGATTCAATACCATTTGGATTTAGTTTTGTTAAATCTTCAATCGAGATTTTTAGATCTCTTAATTCAGAAACTAACTGAATTATCGAATCTCCATAGGAGTTTTTTTTAGGAACATATATTTGAAAATTTTTTTTTAAAGGAATTTCATTAATTTTAAGAATACTTTTTTTCTTTTTCAAATCCATTGCATTTTGACAAGAGGAAGCAATTAATAAAACATATAAATAAAAATATTTCAAACTTCTTATATTAAATTTTTAAGTGTGTTTAATTGAAGTAAAAGTATTGAAAAAAATAAAATATTTAGAATATATAGATGATGAGTAAAAGATCCACTTACTTTTATATTGAATATGTGAAACATGCAGTTTAAAGGAAAGGCTACAATAACCCATCCTATATAATTTTTTAAAGGAGCTTTACCTCCATCAAATTCCCAAAAATCTATTACGGGAGCAATGGGCTCGATAACAGCATCAAGCATAATCATAAGAAAAACTCCCATTATTATTTTAATGAATATTGAATCAAATAAAGTTGCAGATAGAGCTGAGCACGAGATAGTTAATATTGCCCAATTTGCTCCAATCAATAATGGTACATCAAAAAACTTGTAGCCCAAAGCTCCTCCATATTCGTAATCTCCAAAAATAACTCCAAAATTCACTCCTAATATTTCTGAAATCATACCAATAAAAAAGCATGAAAATATGAATATAATTGTTTTAAAATGATTTTTGTTAACATAAACTAGAAGGAAAAATGAGACAGATAGATTTAGAGGAGTTAAATTTATAAACCACTCCGAATTTCCATATAAAATTCCTAAGATACCAGAGAGATGAAAAATCCAAATAATAAGAATACAAATTAAATTGGTAGATATATTATATTTTGTTAGGTTCAATTTTTATTAATTAGTTCAGTCGTTATTTTAGCGGATAGTAGACAAAGTGGTATACCTCCACCAGGGTGAACACTTCCTCCGCAAAAATAAAGATTTTTAATTTTTCTTGAGAAATTTGGATGTCTCAAAAAAGCGGAAAAAAGACCGTTGCTTGAAGAACCATACAATGACCCTTTATGAGATTTTGTTCTCTTTTCTATAGTCTTTGGTGTGAATATTTTTTCTTCCTCAATAAAAGGAGATATTGATTCACCAAGAATAGACTCTAGCTTTTCAAGCACTATTTTTTTTAATTTTTTCACCTCTAAATCCCAATTTTGACCGTTATCTCCACAGGTATTAATCATAACATACCAATTCTCACAATTTTCAGGAGAATCAGTTGGAATTTCTTTGGAGGTTATATTTACATAGATAGTAGGATCATCATGAATATTTTTTTGATTAAATATTGAATTAAATTCTTTACGATAATCTTTTGAGAAGAAAACATTATGTAAATCCAAATTATCAAATTTTTTGGATACTCCCCAGTAAAATATTACAGCCGAGCTTGACCTTTCTTGATTTTTTATCTTTGATGGAAATTTCACTTTAGGGAGCAACTTTTCATAGGTGGGATAGATATCCATATTAGATATTACAGTATCAAAAAATAAATTTTTACCATCCACAACCAATCCTATAGCTCTACTTCCCTTTAAAATTATTTCGCTTACACACTCATTAAAGTTAAAAATCACACCTTGCCTTTTAGCTAGTTCATATAAACTTTTTGTTATACTATGCATTCCTCCCTCAGGGATGTATGTTCCATAATGAGATTCCAAATGCTGAATTACAGTCATTATTCCTGGGGTGGAATATGGAGACGATCCATTATAAGTAGCGTATCTATTATAAAATTGAACTAGATGTGGTTCTTTTAGAATCCCTTCATTTACTTCAGATAAAGTTTTTCCAATTTCAAAAATTGATAATTTGGACAAAGCTTTTATTGTTTTAATAGACAAAAAAGTACCTAGTTTGTGGAGAGATTTTTTTAAAAATAAATCCGAAGTTAAATCATATTTTTTTTTCGCCTTATCTAGGTATTTTTTGAGGATTTTGCTACTTACACCAAACTCTGAATTTACTTCATTAAAAAATTTATCTTTATCTGCGTAAGCAGTAATTTTTTTACCATCTTGCCAAAAGTATTTACAAATAATTTCTTTTTTTTTGTAGTTAAAAAAACGTCTAGGGTTTTCATTAAATAAACGAAATAATTCATCGACGTACTCAGGCATTGTGAATAACGGTGGACCTGCATCGAAACGATAATTCCCAAGTTTGAAAGATGTTAGTTTCCCCCCCGGATATTTATTAGCTTCAAAAACATTTACTTCATATCCCATATTTGATAATCTAATCGACGCAGATAGGCCTGAAACCCCTGAACCTATTATGCCTACTCTTTTTTTCATCGCTTTAAATAATAATCTTTATTAACATAAAAACGACAAAACAGCTCTTCCGAATACCAACTTCCGCTTTTTGTTTTTCTTATTATACTCCTGTGGACTTCGTTTTTATATGCAAATTCTTTAACGTTATCAATGCTATCCCATAAACTTATAGTAGCTTGCTCAAGGAAGGGGATTTCACCAATTCCTTTGTAAAAATATACACCCTTAGCATTTGATATCTCCTGGCTTGCTTTGGGAATACTTCTCCAAAATCTAAATATTTTGATTGGAGAAATTCTTGCTCTAGTCAAAATGGCAATTTTTAAATTTTTGAGTTTTGGAACACCGAGATTGTTAGAGAAAGGATTAATCCCAGCCCAACTTCCAATGGATTGAAATGGAGTTAAAGATAAGACGCGTATCGCATTAGTCTTTTTAAGATATTTTAAGAAAAATTTATTTTTTCTAATAAAGTAATTTGCATCATTATTATTGTCCCAAACTGATAAAAAACAATAAGTTTTGAAGTCTGGATATAAACCAAACCCACTTTTTCCACCTGTTCCAAGCAATCTGTAAAATTTAAGTCCTTTTACATTTTTCATGTATCTCTTGTATGTTCCCATTTGGGAGAAAGCCCAAAATTTATTTTTTTGAAACTTAAATACAAAGAACTTAACTACA